>CAIXWQ010000822.1 GCA_903923175.1 uncultured delta proteobacterium
CCGCGGCGGGCGGCGGCGGCGCGGGCGGCGGCGCCATCGGCGCCGGCGAGGCCGCGCCGTACCCGCCGAACGGCGGGATGATCCGCGACAGCCCGCTCGCCAGTCCGCCCGCGAGCCCACCGAAGGGCGCGAGCTGCGTCAGCGCGCCCGCGCCGCTGCGCACCTGCAGGTAGACCTCGAGCGCCCAGGTGACGTAGCGCCCGAAGAACTCGGCGAGGGCGTCGTCGCCGAGCCGCACGAGCTGCACCAGCAGCGGCAGCGGCAGCAGCTTGCCGGCGCCGCGCCCCTCCAGGAGGATCTGCGCGATCGTCGCGTGGGTCAGGTCCTCGTTCGTCTTCGCGTCGACCACGCGCACGTCGGCGCCCCGACGGAGCGAGTCCGCGAGCTCCTCGAGCGTGATGTAGCGGCTCTCCTCGGTGTCGTAGAGGCGGCGGTTGCCGTACTTCTTCACGAGCATGGTGCGGTGCGAAGCATAGCGCCCAGGCCGCCCGGACGGAAACGATGCGCCGTTGGTGCGCCGCAACAATCGTCGCCTTGACCGGGCTCGTTCTCCGCGTTAACTCGCTGAAACCCGCCGTGGTGCGGCGCACAAAATAGGGGGCGTGGCGATGTCGGGCCTGACGCGATCGGTTCGGACGAGGGCGAGGCGCGCGGCGGCGTGCGACGCGACCTCTTTCGCCCCGGGCACGCGTCTCGACCAGCTCGGCGGTACCAGGACGGCGCGGATCGACGCGCACCTCGGTATCCTGGCGTCACGCTTCCTCGCCGTGTCGCTCCCTTCGTCCGCCGTCGCCTGAGAGAAACCACCATGCGTCGCACTTCATCGTCGTTCGTCGCGCAGCTCTCTCTGTTCTCGTCGCTGTCGCTGTCGCTGGCGGCGATCGGCGCGCTGGCGAGCGGCTGCTCGGCCGGCAAGGAGTCCATCGTCGAGACCTGCAACCTCGGCTCGGACTGCGCCTCCGGGATCTGCAGCTCGGCGGGGGTCTGCGTCCCGCCGCCCGACGCGGCGATCGACACCGGCAGCACGGTCGACACCGGCTCGCCGGACACGGCGGTCGCCGATGCCCCGGCCGACGCCAAGGCCGACACGCAGGCGAGCGACGCGCCGAGCACCACCTGCGTCCCCAACAACGACTTCGTGATCACGCCGCAGGAGCTGCCGCTCGGCCCGGGGCTGAAGGCGACGTACCGAACGGCGACGACCGTCACCGTCGACACCACCGGCGCCGCGCAGGCCGACGGCACGCGCAAGTGGGACTTCTCCAAAGCGCTGGCGGGCGACACCGACGTGCTGCTCGTCACCTCGTCCCCGACCGGAACCTGGTGGGCGAGCTCGTTCCCGACCGCGACCTACGCGGTGCCGCTCTCGAGCACCACCACCGTGCTCGGCGTCTTCAAGCTCGACGCGGCGGCGCTCTCGCTGCTCGGCGTGGTGTCGCCGACCGACACGACGCTCACCACGAAGACCAACATCGCCTACGGCACGCCGGTCCCCGTCACGAAGTTCAACCTCGCGATGGGGAGCAAGTGGACCACGACCTCGCAGGTGACCGGCACCTACAACGGGGTCTCGCCCTACATCTACACGGAGAAATACGACATCTCCGTCGACGCGAAGGGGCAGCTGACGACCCCCTACGGCACCTTCCCGGTGCTGCGCGTGAGCACGCTGCTCACCAAGACGATCGGCCTCGTGGTCACCTACACCCGGACGGCAGGCTACATGGCCGAGTGCTTCGGCACTGTCGCCTCGGCCGTCTCCAGCGCGGGCACGAGCGACCCCGGCGCCGAGTTCGCCAGCGCCGCCGAGCTCCGGAGGCTCGCGCCATGAGCCGCCTCTCGGGCGCGTGCTCCACGATCGGCGCGGCGCTGATCGCGCTCGCCTCCTCGGGCTGCGCGAGCCTCGCCTTCCACCAGGGCGCGATGCCCGGCGAGCCGCCGAAGGCCACGTTCGCCGAGATCGACGGCGTGCGGGTTCGCTACGAGGACAAGGGCGAAGGGCCGCCGGTGGTGCTGGTCCACGGGTTCGCCTCGTCGCTCGAGAACTGGCTCACCGTCACGCCGACGCTCGCCAAGCACCACCGCGTGCTGTCGATGGACCTCAAGGGGGTTCGGCTGGACCGATCGCCCCGAGGGGGACTACTCGCCGCCGGCGCAGGCCAAGCTCGTGCTCGCGCTGATGAAGCTGCGCGGCATCGAGCGCGCGGACGTCGTCGCGCACTCCTGGGGCGCGAGCATCGCGCTGCAGATGGCGATGCTCGAGCCCAAGCGCGTGAGCAAGCTCGCGCTCTACGACGCGTGGGTCTACGAGGAGCAGCTCCCCACGTTCTTCCTCTGGGCGCGCGCCGACGGCGTCGGCGAGTTCCTCTTCTCGACCTGGTACGAGGAGCGCGCCGACGAGCGCATCGCCTACGCCTTCTACGACAAGAAGAAGTGGCTGACCGAGCCCTTCATCGAGGCCGTGAGCCACATCTTCGATCGCCCCGGCACCGTCGCCGCGGCGCTCGCCGCCACGCGCGGTCAGCGCTTCTCGGAGTGGCAGGACAAGTACAAGACCATCCAGAACGAGGCGCTGCTCCTCTGGGGCCGCGAGGACGAGGTGACGCTGCTCTCGTTCGGCGAGCGGCTGCAGAAGGATCTCCCGCACGCCAAGCTGACCGTCTACCCGCTGTGCGGGCACTTCCCGATGATCGAGCAGGCCAGCGCCTCGACGGCCGATCTCGACGCCTACCTCGCCGCCTCGGCGCCGGTGACGGTGAACCCCGCCGACGCCGCGAAGAAATCCAAGAACGAGGAGGAGCCGTGAGCGCGCGCTCGTCGATCCAGCGCCGCTTCGTCGCCGGCCTCTCCGCGTCGCTCGTCGGCCTCGTCGCGAGCCCGGCGCTCGCCACCGGCTTCTCCGACGCGGGGCAGGATCTCCACCCGCGCGACAAGACCGAGTTCGACGTCCACGGCTACTTCCGCACGCGCACCGAGGTCCTTTCGAACCTCGATCTCGATCGCGGGCTCACCCCCTCGGGGCAGCCGCTCTTCCCGGTCCCCTCCGGCGGCGGGCAGAACTTCTTCTACGGCGACCTGCGCTTTCGCACCGACTTCGCGGCGTACGCCCTCGGCGGCGCCGTGGCGGTCAAGGCGCGCATCGACATGCTCGACGACGTGCCCATGGGCGGCAGCCCGCAGGGCGTGCCATCGGGGAGCAGCACGCAGGTCGCGGGCGGCGGCGGCGCCTTCCGCATCAAGCGCGCCTGGGGCGAGGCGCGCACGCCGATCGGCATCGTCGCGGCCGGCCGCATGGGCAACGCGTGGGGGCTCGGCATGCTCGCCAACGGCGGCGACTGCCCCGACTGCGACAGCGGCGACGCGCAGGACCGCATCGCGTTCGTGACCGCGGTCGGCGGGCTGATCTGGGCCGCGGCCTACGACCTCTCGTGGATCGGCCCGACCGACTGGCGCAAGGACGGCGTCCGTCAGCTCGGCTGGGCGCCGTCGACCGACGTGCACACCGTGACGTTCGCGGCGATGCGCTGGAACGACGACCTCGCGCACGAGCGCCGCAAGGCCGCCGGCAAGGCGACGGTGAACTACGGCGCGTACCTGTCGCACCGCTGGCAGACCGACGACGCGCCGTACGCGTACCTGCCGATCGCGGCCTCGGCGACGCCCGGCACCTCTCCGGTGATGGCGCGCGGCTTCACCGCGACCGCGATCGACGGCTGGCTGCGGTTCGTCGCCCCCGGCATCCGCGTCGAGGTCGAGGGGGCCGTGCTCACCACCACCATCGCGCAGCCGTCGCTGCTGCCGGGCGTCAGCTCGAACCACGACGTCAAGGGGACGCAGATCGGCGTCGCGCTCGAGAGCGAATTCGGCGAGCCGACCGACGCGTTCTCGGGCGGCCTCGACATGGGCTTCGCGAGCGGCAACGACGCGCCGGGCTTCGGCGTGACGAGCGATCCGACCGCGCCGCTCGCCAAGAAGGGCGATCTCGACGGCATCCAGATCGACCTGTCGAACCCGAACCAGCGCCGGGCCGACGCCTTCCGCTTCCACTCGGACTACCGCGTCGATCGCATCCTGTTCCGCGAGATCATCGGCACCGTCACCGGCGCCGCCTACGTCCGCCCGCACGCGCGGTTCGATCTGTTCAAGGTCGGCACCGGCGCGCTGCGCGCGATGGTCGCCGCCATCGGCTCCTTCGCCGACTACACGCAGAACGCGCCGGGGCAGAAGAAGCCCCTCGGGATCGAGATCGATCCGACGCTCGCCTACACGAGCCACGACGGCTTCGGCCTCGCGCTCGAGTACGCGGTGCTCTTCCCGCTCGCCGGCCTCGACAACCCCTCGGTGGGGGCTGCGGGCCTCACGGCCAAGCCGGCGCAGCTCTTCCGGCTGCGCCTCGCGTACGCGTTCTGAGAGGTCGACGATGCGGCTCCCCAAGCTCCACACGATCCTGTCACTGCTGCCGATCCTCGCGACGGCGCTCGCGCTCACGCAGGTGGGCTGTGGCACCAACGTCACCGCGGGCGGGCACGACGCCTACGTCGGCGGCGAGGTCGCGCCGCTGCAGTGCGCGCCCAACGTCGACGGCGTGCTCACGGCCAACGAGCTGCTGACGGTGTTCGACACGCCGGTGAGCTACCTCGAGAACCCGGCCGGCAAGACCCGCACGGTCGACGTCGTCGGGGTGACCGCCAAGAACGGCGCGATCACCTGGGACTTCGGCGCCGACTACGCCGACGACGCCGCGCTCAGCGTGACGGTCACCACGCTCACCGGCAAGTGGTACGCGGCCTCGTTCCCCGGCGGGCAGTTCGTCACGCCGCAGGACGCCGCGCACACGCTCGAGGCCATCTATCGCCGCGACGACGCGGGGGTGTACCTGCTAGGCCTCGCCTCCACCGACCCGGCGCCGAAAGAGGGGCAGACGCTGATCGTCTACGACGCCGGGATCGTGGTGGCGAAGTTCCCCATGTCGGCCGGCACGACCTGGGTCGCCAAGGGGAACGTGATCAACGGCAAGATCCGTGGCCTCCAATACGCCGGCGCCGACATCTACGAGGTCACCGACGACGCCGTCGGGCGCGTGGTGCTCCACGACTTCACGTTCGACGCCGTGCACCGCGTCCGCACGAAGGTCACCGTCTCGCCCTCGGCGGGGGCGACCGTCGTCACGCGGCAGGTCTCGTTCTTCGCCGAGTGTTTCGGCGAGATCACGCGCGTCGTCTCGCAGAACAACGAGCCGAACGCCGACTTCACCACCGCCGCGGAGCTGCGGCGGCTCGGCAAGTAGCGACCTCTCTCTCGCGCGCCCGCGGAGCGCGCGGGGCTCACGCCCGCGCGCCCCGAGGTGACGCCGCCCCTCGGAGGATCAGAGCTCGCCCCAGCGCACGACGCTGGCGGCCCACGCGTAGCCGATGCCGGCGGCGATCATGCACACGACGGTGCCGGGCTTGATCTTCCCCGCCTCGAGCCCGAGGTGGAGCGAGAGCACCTGATCGATCTGGCCGATGTGGCCGTAGTCGCGCAGGTAGGTCGTCTGGTCCTCGCGCAGGCCGAGCTGCTCGAGCAGCGACTTGTGCATCGACGGCTTGAAGTGGAGCACCGCGAGGTAGCCGATGTCCTTGCGGGTCAGCTTCGACTTCTCGAGCGCGCGGTCGATGCACTGGAACCAGTTCGGCATCGAAACGTCGTTGAGCCGGTTCTTCATGTGCTCGGGGTCGAGCAGGTCGAGCGACTTGTAGGCCTGAGCGAGGTTCTCGCTGGTGATCGGGGCCACGGTGCCGCCGATGCGACAGCCGGCGTCGCGGGCGAGGCTGCCGTCGGTGATGACGTGGGTGCCGAGCAGCAGGTTCTTGCGGGCGCCGCGCTCGAGGATCACCGCGCAGGCGCCGGCCGCCAGGTTGAACATCATCGACATGGTCGAGTTCGAGAAGTCGACGTGGTCGCCGTTGCGGTAGCCGCCGACGACCATGATCGAGCGCACGTCGGGATCGGCGAGGAGCATGTCCTTCGCCATCTTCATCGCCGCGAGGAGCGAGCAGCAGCGCTGCTGCACGTCGATCGCCCACGCGTTGCGGGCGCCGATGCGCTCCTGGATGTAGATGCCCGAGGTGGTGAGCGGGTACTCCTTCCACTCCTCGCCGATGCACAAGATCACGTCGATCTTCATCGGGTCGTAGCCGGTGCGGGCCAGGCAATCGAGCCCGGCGCGCGCGCCCATCTCCTGCGTGCCGTCGTCGGGGCCGGGGATGCTCTTCTGGTCGAAGCCGAGCTTCTCCCGGATGGCCTTCTCGGTCCATTTGCCGCCCGTCGCCGCCGCGACCTCGGCGGCGCTGATCGTCGTCTTCGGGATGTAGAGGCCGTAGCCGACCAGGCCGACAGTGTTCTCGCTCATGTCCGTGCCCTCGCTGGTGCCCTGCGCGCGTCCCGGACTCCCACGCCACCGAGCGGCCGAGTCGCCGTCGCGGGGGGGCCGGAGGGGGCGCGTGGGCCGTCCTCCGACGAAGGTCGATGGGGTCGGCCCGGCCGATGCGCGCGCCAGCCATCTCTATCCATGGTTTTGTTGCAGTGCAACATCAAATGAGCGGCGCGCCCTTTGGAGTCCGGGGCGTGGACACCTGAGACGTCGGCCCCTGGCGCGGGGTCACTCACCGTCATGACGCGCATATTTGTGCGTCAAACGCGCGATGCGTGCGCGCTCGCCCCGCGTCGGATTCCCATTGATCTCTCTCGCGAGCCTGGCAGAGTCCGCGCTTGTGCGGCGCAACACGCGCGGCACGAAATACGCAATCGCGGGCGCGGGACTCGATTCCATGGCGTTCAAGGCGAGCCACAAGGTCGGGCTGGCGCTCGTGCTTTGCTACTTGGTGGCGTGGCTCGATCGCATGGCCATCAGCATGACCATCCCCTCGATCCAGAGGGAGCTCGGGGTGGGTGCGCGCGAGACGGGCTGGATGGTCAGCGCCTTCTTCCTCGGCTACGCGCTCTTCCAGATCCCGGGCGGCACGCTCGCCGATCGGATCGGCCCGCGCCGCGTGATCCTCGCCGCCCTGGCCTGGTGGTCCGTGTTCACGGCGCTCACCGGGCAGGTCGCGGGGCTCGCCTCGATGCTCGGCACGCGCTTCCTCTTCGGCATCGGCGAGGGGGTCTTCCCCGCCTCCGTCTGGAAGGTGCTCGGCAACTGGTTCACCAAGAAGAACCGGGCCACCGCGAACGCCCTCGTCATCTCCTCGATCGCGCTCGGCCCCGCGCTCACGCCGTGGGTGCTGCGCCCCATCCTCGCGCGCTGGGGTTGGCGCAGCTGCTTCCTCTTCCTCGGCGCCATGGGCGTCGTCTGCGTGCTCGTCGCCCACCGGTTCATCGCCAGCTCGATCCGCGAGGCGCGCGCGGTGCCGGCCGAGGAGCTCGCCGAGTACGAGGCCGACGAGCGCTCGCAGGCGGCCAACGCCGAGGGGACCATCCAGACCAGCAGCCTCGGCGGGCTGCTGCGCGTGCCGATCGTGTGGGTGCTGTTCCTGGTGGCCTTGGTCGCCAACGTCGCCATGTACGGCTGGCTGACCTGGCTCCCGACCTATCTCGAGAAGGTGCGCGGGCTCGATCTCAAGGGGATGACGGTGGGCGCCTCGCTGCCGTTCGTCTTCGGGACCATCGGCTGCGTGCTCGGCGGCTGGGTCTCCGACCGGTTCTTCCGCGGTCGCCGCAAGTACCTCATCGTCGCCTGCCTCGTGCTCGGCGGGCTCTGCCTGTTCGCGTTCACGCGCGTGCAGGACAAGACGATGTACATGGTCGCCCAGTGCGCGGCCGGCTTCCTGCTCTTCATGGGGTCGGCGGCCATCTGGGCGCTCCCCATGATCCTGCTGCCGACGCGCCTGATGGGCGCCGGCTCGGGCTTCATCAACACCGGCGGGCAGATCGGCGGCGTGCTCTCCGGCGTCCTCATCGGCGGGTACGTCTCGTACCGCGGTGAGAACTACGCCGCCGGCTTCGAGCTGATGCTGGGCGCGCTGGCCGTCGCCGCGCTGCTCGTGCTCGTCGGAATCCACGAGTCCGCGCTCCCGAGGAGCCCCGAGCCCGCGCGCTGATCGGCGGCCTCCTCGCTTCGACTTCGCTCGTCCCCATCGGCGCCTCTCCGCGCCTCCCCAGGAGTCTCACCCATGAAGCAGATCCTTTCCCTCGCCGTCGCCCTCCCCTTCGCGATGGTCGCCGCGTGCAGCAGCAGCGACACGACGGTCACGCCCGCCACCGACTCGGGCACCGACACGAACGTGATCACCGACTCCGGCAACGACGTCGCCACCGACACGCCGGTCGTGAACCCGCGCGCCGAGGCCTGCAAGACGGTGATCGAAGCGAAGAAGGCCAAGTACGCGACGGACCTCGCGACCTGGAAGAGCGACGACCTCGACTCGATGTCGGCCACCAAGAACCCGCCCAAGGACTCGACGGGCGCCGTGGTCGGCCCCGACCACACGCTGTTCGCCGGCCGCTATCGCGACGACCTGACCAAGCACCCGGGCTGCAAGCCGCAGACGGCCTACACCGGCAAGCTGTTCCTCAACACCAGCAACGAGGCCACCGTCGCCCCGGGCATCCCGGTGCAGGCGACCACGTCGACGGCGCCGGGCTACGTGCCGGGCTTCGCCTGCGCGGCCAAGGAGTACTCGATGCCGACCGGCACCACGGTCGACGCGAGCAAGCCGATCGTCATCCTGGTCCACGGCAACAGCTCCAACCCGAACTCGTGGGAGGAGTTCTCGAACAGCAAGCTCACCGACGCCGATGGCGCCCTCGCCGGCGTGCAGCTCAAGTCGGCGTCCTCCTTCGAATTCACCGTCGACGCGACCACGCGCGAGATGCTCGCCTCCAAGCTCGTCAAGAAGGGCTACCGCGTCATCGCCGTCGACCTGCGCACGGATCTCACGAAGACCCTCACCGGCGCGAACCTCACGGTCACGTACACCGACGCGGCGTACGGCGACGCGATCGGCAACGTCGACCACGGCTGGTCGGTGCCGATCCTCCAGTCGCTGATCAAGTCGGTGATGCTCGCCAACCCGACCGCCAAGGTCTCGCTGGTCGGCCACTCGCTCGGCTACACGGTCATCCAGGACTCGATGCGTCGCCTCTACAAGGAGTACAAGGCCGGCACCTCGACGCTGAACCCCTTCGCGCACCTCAAGAGCGTGGTGCTCGCCTCGGGCGCGGCGCACGGCGTGGCGAACGGCACGTACAACTGCGGCAAGTACGTCACGATGCGCGGTTCGGTGAACTGCGAGATG
This sequence comes from uncultured delta proteobacterium, assembly GCA_903923175.1. Lineage (GTDB taxonomy): Bacteria > Myxococcota_A > Polyangia > Polyangiales > JADJMO01 > CAIXWQ01. The sequence goes on from CAIXWQ010000822.1 coordinate 9,276, forward strand.
GGCGATCGCGGGACCTACGTCGCGACCGCCTTCAACAAGATCAACAACGGCCCCGGCGACATCTTCGCGACGCCCTGCGCGGACGGCTCGTTCGCGTTCGGCGCGGCCGATCAGTGCGGCGGCAACGTCGTCGACTACTCGACGATCACCATGAAGGATCCGACCAGCGGCGCGCTGCAGGACGAGTTCGTGTCGACGGCGGCGGCCCGCCTCGACATGGACAAGAACCAGACGCTCGCCGACGGCACGCTGACGATCCTCGATCCGGCGTGCGTCGACAACCACCTCGACCTGCTGTCGGACTTCGACGGCTCGGGCTTCTTCATGGACGGCGCGCCGGGCTTCCTCGCGAACCACTTCGGCTCGATCCGCTCCGAGGCGGGCATGACCTTCGTCCTCGGCAAGCTGTGAGCTGAGCGGCCGTCGCACTCGCGGGACTGGAGGCTTAGCCATGAATGCCAAACGGATGGTGGTCGGGGGCTTCACGCTGCTGCTCGCGGCGCCGGGCGTCGCGTCGGCCCAGGAGGTCGGCGTGACCCCCAGCACCGAGGTGGTCCAGCCCGCGGGCGCGGCGGTGCAGCCGCGCTTCGCTCTGTATTACGACGAGAAGACGGGCACGCTCGTCAAGCCCGTCCTCGGCATCGCCGGGGGGTACAACCTCGAGTACCAGCGCAACGCGTTCCCCGGACAGGACTACAAGCTCGACCCGCTGAGCACGACGCTCGCGGTCTTCTCGTTCGGGCTCGAGGGGAAGATCGGCAAGTTCGCGAGCTTCCACACCGAGCTCCGGCGCGATCCGGGCGCCTACGGCACCAGCGTCTGGGAGGGGACCATCTCCCTCACGGCGATGGACAACTACCTGAAGGTCCAGCACACGATCGCGGGCGTCACCGGGAGCGTCGCGGCCGGCATCGTCACCGATCCGGCGAGCACGGACTTCTTCTCGCTCCACATGACCGACCTCTTCATGGCCGACGCGTACAGCCGCACGACGCTGCTGCACGCGGGGTTCAACCGGGGCCAGGGGCTCGTCGGGCAGCTGAACTGGAAGTGGCTCACGCTCGGGATGGCGGCGTCGGCGGGCAACCCGCTGGCGTCGTCCACCTCGTTCGGCTTCGGCGGCAAGGTCTCGCCGATCGGCACGCTGATCGACTACCCCCGTCGCAGCATCAGCGGCGGCAACCCGCAGCCGGGCATGGAGCTCGTGCTGCTCTCTCCGTCGCTGACGTTCGAGCACAAGTACGTCGACGCGAAGATCGCCTTCCAGAAGTACCGGGTCAGCGTCGACACCGAGTCGCACGACGACGTGCCGCTGCGCGGCGAGCTCTATCGCGCCTCGGTGCGCGGCAAGATCCCGCTGTTCGGGACGGTGCTGATGCCGTTCTTCAACTACGCGTGGCGCCGCAACGACATGATCCTGCAGGCGACCTCGAGCCCCGATCCGACCAAGCGGGATCCCGACGACTACACGGCCACGGTCGTCTCGGGTGGCCTCGACTGGAACGTGTTCGGGTTGAGCGGCGTGGGCGTGAACTACGGCGTCGTCACGAACAAGACGGGCCTCCAGCCGAAGAACCGCCAGCAGTACCTCAACGTGGGGGCGACCTGGTGGTTCACCAGCATCACCTCCGTCGGCCTGCGCTACGCGCGCATGATGACGTCGACCGAGGGCACGGACACCGCGGGCGCTCCCAACGGCACGTTCGGCTTCGCCGACGGCATCAAGGATCGCGACTCGTTCTTCGTCACGATGCGACTGGTGCTCTGAACCGGTCGAGGGCGCCGGGCTTCGCGTCGTCGAACCCGGAGTCCTCCCTTCGACCCATGGCCGAGCTCGACGGCGAGCTCCGCGAGTCGAGAACCCTGCGCGGCGAATTCGGGTACGATTCGCCGCGCTCCAACCACGAGCCGACGGCCCCCGCGCCGTGGCCGACCCATCGCGCGCGAGGTGCCGAATGAGCCGCTGGAACGAAGTCCTGAGGCAGAAGACGATCTCCATCGAGGAGGCCGTCCGGATGGTGAAGTCCCACGACGACGTGATCGTGGGGCAGTGCGCCTCCGAGCCCCAGGGGCTGATGGGCAAGCTCCACCTCATCAAGGATCAGGTCGAGGACGTGAAGGTGTTCAGCGTGCTCACGCTGAACCCCTATCCGTTCTACATGACCGCCGAGATGAAGGGGCACTTCGAGCTCTGTAGCTGGTTCCACGCGCCGGGCTCGCGCGCGGCGCTGGCCGCGGGCGCCGGCACCGTGACCTACGTGCCGAACATGCTCCACCGCGCGGGGCTCGATCGCATGCACGCGAAGAAGCCGAACGTCTTCTTCGGCACGTGCACGCCGATGGACTCGAAGGGCTTCGTCTCGCTCTCGCTCGGCGTCACCTACGAGAAGGACGTCCTCGAGAACGCCGATCTGGTCATCCTCGAGATCAACGAGCGGCTCCCCCGCACCTTCGGCGACACCCACGTCCACGTGAGCGACGTGCACCACTTCGTCGAGAACACGCAGGAGGTCCCCTTCCTGCCGGCGCCGAACCCCGGCCCCACCGACCTCGCGATCGGCGACTACATCGCGGAGCTCGTGCCCGACGAGGCGACCATCCAGCTCGGGATCGGCGGCATCCCGAACGCGGCGGCGCTCGCGCTCAAGTCGAAGAAGAACCTCGGCGTGCACACCGAGATGCTCGTCGACTCGATGATGGAGCTCTACGAGGCCGGCGTGATCACGAACAAGAAGAAGGCGTTCATGAAGGACAAGTTCCTCTGCACCTTCGCCATGGGCTCACGCAAGCTCTACGACTGGCTCGACGACAACATGGCCGTCGAGTTCCGCCGCGGCGCGTGGGTCAACGATCCGTTCGTGCTCCGCCAGAACTCGAAGATGGTGTCGATCAACACCTGCTTGATGGTCGACTTCACCGGCCAGGTCGCGAGCGAGGGGATCGGCACGCAGCAGTACTCGGGCACCGGCGGCCAGGCCGACACGGCCATCGGCGCGCGCGAAGGCTACGACGGCAAGGGGAAGTCGATCATCGCCTGCGCCTCGACCGCCAAGAAGGGCACCGTCAGCACCATCTGCGCGACGCTCCCCGAGGGGACGCCCGTCACGCTCCACCGCGCAGACGTCGATCACGTCGTGACCGAGCACGGCATCGCCTATCTCCGAGGGCGCACGGTGCGCGAGCGCACCCGCGCGCTGATCGCCATCGCCGACCCGAAGTTCCGCGAGGAGCTCACGGCGAAGGCGCGAACGATCGGCTACCTCTGATACGACTCGCTACGCTCACGTCCGTCTCGAGGCTCGCCTCCGCGCAATGGAGGCGAGCCTCTCTCGCGCAGAGAGGTCCGCCCATGTCCGACGAGAAGAGCGCCCCCGCCGCCCTGGGCGCGCAGCCGACGATGCCGATGCCGATGCCGATGATCGACGGGCTCGTGCGACGGACCAGCCAGGCCGTGCTCGGCAAGCTCGCGAGCGCGACCTCGCAGGTGGTGGAGGAGGCGCTGCGCGCCGCGCGGGCGAGCCTCTACTTCACCAGCCACACGATCGACGGCAACGTCCTGCCGACCTTGAAGAGCCTCTCGGAGATCCGCCAGGACATCGAGGAGTCGTGGCTCGAGACCGTGAACGGCAAGAAGCAGCTCGGCGAGCACCTCACCGACAGGGGGGGCCGCGTCGACGCGGGCCGTCGCTACAAGAAGCTGGTGCACGAGCTCGGTGGCTCGCTCTTCGGCTCGGCGGTCTACGACGACGAGGAGGTGCTGCTCGCCAACGACGTCTACAAGCTCAGCTACCTCCCGCCGAAGCAGGGCGTCCCGGTCGCCGAGACGGCGGTCTTCTTCCTCGCGGGGTTCATCCCCTACGGCGATCGCCTGTTCCGCTTCCTGCCCGAGGCGAACCTCTTCGATCGGTTCCTCGAGCGCGGCATCCCCGTCTACCTGATGGAGCTCGTCGGGGACAAAGACGAGATGCGCAACATGGGCCAGGTCACGGTCGATCGGCAGATCGACTGGATCGACGAGATGGCGGGCGTCGCGTTCCGGCACAACCGTGAGCGCAAGATGATCGCCATCGGCTACTGCGGCAGCGGGCTGCAGCTCGTCGCCTACCTGGCCGCCCGCACGCGCGACGCCGACGCGAAGTTCAAGACGGCGAGCATCTTCGTCACGCCGGTCGACGCGGCCAAGTGCAACATCCTCGCGGAGATGGTGGCGAACCTCCCGCGCTCGCTGATCTGGACGGCCTTCCAGCGCTCGCAGCTCCTCGGCGGCTATCTCAAGGGGATCGAGATGTGGGCCGCGCTCGACACCTCGCTGAAGAACGTCTTCGCGAAGACCTCGATCGGGCGCTTCGCCTCCGGCTGGAAGAAGCCTGCGTACGCGAAGGTGCACTTCCTCGCCGACCTCGAGCCGAAGCAGCGCTTCGAGCTCGCCGCCGCCTACTGGATCTCGGTGAAGAACGCCGAGCGCTACCCGCTCCCCGTCGATCTCGCGCGTCGCGCGAGCTACCTGTACGACAAGGGGGTCGGCGCGGACGGCTACCTCGGCTTCGAGCACCGCGGAAAGCGCGTGACGCTGACGTCGATCCTCACCGACTCGAGCCTCCGCGTGACGGCCTTCTTCGCCGGCCTCGACCCGCTCGTGCAGCCCGAGTCGGGGCACGTGCTCAAGAAGATCCTCGGCGATCGCTACCAGCAGATCTCGCACCCGACCGCCGCGCACGTCTCGTACATCTGCTTCCCCGCGCAGTGGGACACGGCGAACCCGGGGGCGTTCCTCCCCAACCCGATCGACGTGCTGCTCGCCGACTACGCGAAGTAGGCGCGACCGCGCGCGCGGCTCACCCGCACCGCATCATCGTGCACTTGCCGCTCGCGCAGTCGGCCGGGCTGGTGCACGGCTGGCCGGCGGCGGCGAGGCAGCTCCCCTTGCCGTCGCACACCGAGAGGCCGGCGCAGACGGGGGCGGTGTCGATCTGCCCCGCGCCGATCGGCTTGCAGGTGCCGAACACGCCGGCGAGGCTGCACGCGTAGCACGGGCTGTCGCACGCGGTGTCGCAGCAGACGCCGTCGGCGCAGCTCCCCGAGAGGCACTGCGACGCCGAGATGCACGCCGTGCCGTTGGGGTGGAGGCAGGTGCCCGAGCCCGAGCAAGCATTGGCGCCCGCGCAGCTGGCCGCGGGGAAGTCGTCGGGCTCCCCCGCCGGGATCGGGCTGCAAGCGCCGAGGTGCCCCGCGACGTCGCACGCCTGACAGACGCCGCCGCATCCGCTGTCGCAGCAGACGCCGTCGACGCAGTACGGCGACGCGCACTGCGCGGGGCTCGTGCACGGCTGGCCGAGCGCGCCGATGCAGCCGCCGACGCCGTTGCAGCTGTGCGCGCCGTCGCAGCTGCCGGGGTCGGGCGCGCCGCTGGCGATCCAGCGGCAGTAGCCCGCCGTTCCCACGCCGTTGCACGCGAGGCACGCCGTGGCGCACGCGGTCTCGCAGCAGACGCCGTCGACGCAGTGCTTGGTCGCGCACTCCGTCTGGGCGCCGCAGGCGGTGCCGAGCGCCTTCGGCGGGCCGTCGTACGGGGGCGCGTCGGCGAGCACGTCGACGAGGGCGTCGGCGGTGTCTGCCGCGTCGGCCGCGTCGGCGTCGGAGGTCGCGTCTTGCGCGAGGGCGTCTGCCTCGTTCGTGTCGGCGCCCGTGTCGGGCCTCGCGGTCGCGAAGGTGTCCTCGTCGCTCGCGTCGTCGGCCGTCGCGTCGTGGCCGAGGAAGTCGTCGCCGTTCCCACCGAGCCCGCTCGCCCACCCGCCGCAGCCGGCGAGCGAGACGGCGAACACCAGAGGCGACCACTGCAAGCCACGCATCCGACCAGGGTAGCGCGCGCGGCGGGCGGGCCGTGCGCAGAGCGTCCAGCGGCCCCCGCGCGGATCGCGATGGCTCTGCCATGCGCGGGTCGGCGCGACCGAAGCGCGTCGCGTGCTACGATCTCCGGGAGTCGCCTCGATGCGTTCCCTCCCCGAGCTGACCAGCGGCGCCGTCTTCGCGGAGAAATACCGTGTGGAGCGGCGGCTGGCGACGGGAGGTATGGGATCCGTCTACGAGGTGCGCCACGTAGTTCACCACAAGCGCTACGCGCTCAAGCTCATGCACCCCGAGCTCGCGGCGGACGACGAGGCGCGTGCCCGCTTCGTGCGCGAGGCGCAGATCGACGCGTTGATCGAGAGCGCCTATGTCGTGTCGGTCGTCGACGCGGGGGTCGACGCGGCGACCGAGACGCCGTTCCTGGTGATGGAGTTCCTCGTCGGCGAGGAGCTCGGCGACATGCTCAAGCGCGGCCAGCGCGTGCCGCCCGATCGCCTCGTGCGCTGGCTCGCCCAGGTCGCGCGCGCGCTCGACAAGGCGCACGCCAAGGGGATCGTCCACCGCGACCTCAAGCCCGAGAACCTCTTCCTCACGATCAGCGACGACGAGGGGGAGAAGATCAAGGTCCTCGATTTCGGCATCGCGAAGTGGCTCGAGGCGGCCTCGCAGTCGTCGACGCTCGGCGGCGGCACGCCCCTGTTCATGGCGCCGGAGCAGACGCGCCGCGGCCGCGAGATCGGCCCGTGGACCGACATCTGGGCGCTCGGGCTGCTCGCGTACGTCCTGCTCGTCGGCCGGCCGTACTGGCGCGCGCAGACCATCGGCGAGCTCTACGGCGAGCTGCTCGATCCGAGCGGCCGCGAGCCTCCGTCGGTGCGGTCGGCGGGGCTCGGCGTGAGCCTCCCGCCGTCGTTCGACGCGTGGTTCTTCCGCTGCGTCGACAACGATCCGCGCCAGCGCTTCGGCCGCGCCAGCGAGGCGATCGACCAGCTCGCGGCGGCGCTCGGCGTGCCGGCCTCGACGCGCGCGTGGCAGCACGGCTCGCTCGCCCCTTCGCCGATGAGCCCGCGGCAGGTGTCGAGCGCGCCGAACGCGCCGCTGATCTCGAGCGCGCCGAGCGCGCCGAGCTCCCCGTACCTGGCGAACGTGCCCGGCCCTGCGCGGCTGCCGAGCGATCTCGGCGTGCCCGACACGCGCGGCTACGGCGGCGCGCACGGCCCCACGGCCCCCTCGGGCGGGTGGGGCGCGCCGCCTGCGCCCGCCGCGACCCCCGTCTTCGTGCCGCCGCCTCCGTACCCGGGCGCGCCGTCGAACACCGCGTCGCCCTTCAGCCGCACCGAGGCCTCGACCCCGACGGCGCCCACGCGGCGCTCCGCTCTGCCGCTCGTCGCCGGGGGCGTGCTTCTGCTCGGGCTCGGCGTCGGCGGCGTCGCGTGGTTCGGGCGCGAGCCGCCGCGACCCAAGCCCAAGGGCTCGGTCGTCGAGCAGCTGCCGAGCGCCGGCGTGAGCGCGAGCCCGCTCACGAGCACGCACGCGAGCGTCGCGCGCAACGATGCCTTGGCGGATCTGCGCGCGCAGATCGAGCTCGGCAATCCGTTCGTCGCGCTCGGCGGCTTCTCGCTGCAGCGCACCGAGGTCACGCGCGCGCAGTTCGGCGCGTACGTGGCGGCCATCCCGGAGCACGAGCGGGCCGCGGCGCGGCCGCTGCGCGACTGGACCGGAGAGCCCGTCGAGGACGCGACCGCCAACCACCCGGTCACGTGGGTCTCGTTCGCGCGCGCGCAGCGGTTCTGCAAGGCGATCGACGCACGGCTCCCGCGCGGCGAGGAGCTCGAGGGCGCCGCGGGCGGCGCCGGCCGCTACCCGTGGGGCACGGCCTACCCGCCGCCCAAGCTCGCCGACGTCGCCGTCGCGCGGGGTGAGCAGGCGCTGGTCGTCGACGTGGGGACCTCGCCCGCCGATCGCACCGCCAAGGGGATCCTCGATCTGTTCGGCAACGCCGCGGAGTGGACCGGCCCCGAGAGCGGCGGGCTCGCGTACGTGCGCGGCGCGTCGATCGACCTGCCGCTGGCCGACGCCAAGATCGCGTTGGCGTTCGGCTTCCAGAAGATCGCCGACGAGCCGAAGGAGCCGCGCGCGCACGCCGACGAGCTCGCCGACGAGACGCTCGGCTTCCGCTGCGCGCGGTGAGGCGCGCGCGCGTCGGTTGCATGAGCTTCGCCCCTCGGCCGTCCAACCCGCTCCAAGCCCGATGTCGCTCGCCCGCCCGCCCAACCGCCGCCTCGTCCTGCTCGCCGCGCTCGCGTCGCTGCTCCCCGCGTTCGCGCTGATCGCGCGTGAGGCCCCCGCCGCGACCGGCTTCGCCTGCGGCGAAGGCAAGGCGAACCTCGCCGCCAAGAAGTGCGACTGCCCGGCCGGCAAGGTCGAGTCGACGAGCGCGAAGGGGGTCTCGAGCTGCGTCGACGCGCCCAAGCCGGCGTCGTCGATCAAGCCAGTCGGCTCGACGGCCGGCAAGCCGGTCGCGGCGGTCGCGCCGGTCGCGCCCGCGTCCAAGTGCCCCGCCGGCATGGTGGCGATCCCCGGCGGCACCTTCCCGCTCGAGGAGACGAAGAAGTCGATGACCGTCGGCGCGTTCTGCGTCGACGTGAACGAGGTCACCGTCGCCGACTACTCGCTCTGCGTCGGCGCGAACGCGTGCGCGCGCGCCCCCGCCTACTCGGACGATCCCAAGCTCAATTCCCAGCTGTGCAACGCGGGCCGCGCGGGGCGCGCGCTGCACCCCGTCAACTGCCTCGTGTGGGAGGAGGCGAGCGCGTACTGCTCGTTCGTCAAGAAGCGCCTCCTGGTCGACGAGGAGTGGGAGTGGCTCGCGCGCAACGGCGATCAGGCGAGCAAGTTCCCGTGGGGCTCGGCCGCGCCCGACGAGTCGCGCGCCAACGTGTGCGGCGCCGAGTGCCCGCCGCACGTGCTCGGGATGTTCTCCCGCCAGCCGAAGGCGATGATCCCGGGCGACGACGGCTTCGCCGAGACGGCGCCGGTCGGCTCGTTCCCGAAGGGGCAGAACCGCTGGGGCGTGAACGATCTCGCCGGCAACGTGTGGGAGTGGACGTCGACGTCCGACGTGTCGCCGAAAGACGGCAGCTCGATGAAGATCATGCGAGGTGGCAGCTTCCTCTCGGAAGACTCGCTGATGCTCCAGTCCGGGCTGCGCGCGGTCGAGAAGCCCGACGCGCGGATCGCGCAAATCGGCATCCGCTGCGCGAAAAACCTGTAGCGCCGGCGTTCTTCGATACGCTCGTCGCCGATGCGCCGCGCCCGAAGCTCCGCCGCCCTGCTCGCCCTCCTCCCGCTCGTCGCCAGCTGCTCCGTCACGAACGAAGCGCCGACCGCCGCGCTCCCCGCGACGATCACGCTCGGCGGCGCCCAGGCCACCGTCGTGCTCTCGACCGCGCCGTTCCGCATCCAAGTGAAGAACGTCCGCGGCGACGTCGTGCTCGACGGCCTCGACGGCGCGAGCGACCCGAGCGGCGACCCGACGCACCCGTTCGGCTCGCTCGGCGCGGGGCACCGCGAGGTCGACATCGTGCCCAAGTTCGTGGCCGGTTGGGACGGCGAGACGAGCACGGACGACCCCTGGGTCCACGGCTCCACCGTCACCGCCGCGGAGTTCGACGCACAGACCGCCTCGCTCGACCTGCTCGCCCCCGACGGCACCAAGCTCCACCTCGACGTCGACGTCGTGGGCGCCGACGTGCGGTTCGACGCCCGCGTCGTCGCGGAGCCGTCGCCGCTCACGCGTCCGAAGAACGAGCTCGGCGTCGCGTTCGCGCTCCCCGCCGACGAGCACTTCTACGGCCTCGGCGAGCGCTACGTGAGCGTCGATCACCGCGGGCGCGCGTACTACTGCTGGACCGAGGAGGGCGGCATCGCCAACGGCGAGGCGGCCGCGCCCGGGCCGCAGAACCCTTCGCCCAACGGCCCGTCGATGACGCACGTGCCCGTGCCGTTCTACCTCTCGTCGAAGGGGTACGGGCTCTGGGTCGACACGACCTACCGCGTGAACTTCGACCTCGGCGCCGCGACCGACAAGGCGTTCCGCCTCGCCGCGATGTCGCCCGAGCTGCACTTCCACGTGTTCGTGCGCGACGATCCGAAGCAGATCCTCTCGGACTTCACGGGCCTCGTCGGCCGCGCGCACCTGTCGGCGCCGTGGGTCTTCGGCGTGCGCCATCGCTACGACCACGACGTGATCGACGGCGTCGACGAGATGCTGAAGTTCCGCCAGAAGGGCATCGCGATGACGATGCTCGACGACACGACGCACTTCCTGCCGAACGGCTTCGACACCACGACCGCGGCGGCCAAGGCGCAGTGGACGCACGACGCGCACGCGCTCGGGTACAAGTCGATCTGCTACTACAACGCGTACGTCAGCACCGACTCGCCGCCGGCGCAGCCGCTGGTCGACTACGGCCGCGCGCACGATCTCTTCGTGCGCCTGCAGCCGACCGACGGGCAGACCTACGGCGACGAGTACATCGCCTTCATGATCTCGGGCGGCGGGCACAAGGTGCTCACCATCGACTTCACCAAGCCCGAGGCGGTGCAGTGGTACCAGTCGCTCCTGCAGCGCGGGCTCGACCTCGGCTACGACGGCTGGATGCTCGACTTCGGCGAGTACCTGCCGGAGAACGCGAAGCTCTACGACGGCCGCAGCGGCTGGGAGGCGCACAACGACTTCCCGCTGATCTACCAGAAGGCCACCACCGACTATCTGCGCCAGGTCCGCGGCGACGACTGGATGTACTTCTCGCGCGCCGGGTGGACCGGCACGCAGCAGTACGCGCCGGTCACGTGGTCGGGCGATCCGGCGGCGAGCTTCGACGACGCCAAAGGGCTCCCCGCGCAGGTGCGCGCCGGGATCACCGCGGGCATGTCGGGGATCGCCTTCTGGGGGAGCGACGTCGACGGCTACGCGTGCAACGCCGATCCGCCGCCCGACCGCGACGTGTACTACCGGTGGGTCGAGTTCGGCGCGCTCTCGCCCGACATGCACGACGAGAACGCGTGCGCGCAGGCGCCGCAGGGGTCGCCGCCGAAGTGGTGGATCTGGTCCGACGCCGCCACCACCGACGTCTTCGCGCGCTACGCGAAGCTGCACACGCGGCTCTTCCCGTACACGTACGCGGCCGCGCTCGAGGCGACGCGAACCGGCGTGCCGGTCATGCGCCACCCGTTCCTGGTGAACCCCGACCTCGACGGCGCGCGCGCTTCGGAGTTCGAGTACTGGTTCGGCCCCTCGCTCTACGTCGCGCCGGTGGTGAAGCGCGGGGCGACGACGCGCGAGGCGTGGCTCCCGCCCGGCACCTGGTTCGACTGGTGGACGATGGCGCCCGTCACCAACGGCGCGGCCGGCGCGAAGGTCACGCGCGACGCGCCGGTCGACGTGCTGCCGATGTGGCTGCGCTCGGGCGGCATCGTGGCGATGCTCGATCCGAAGATCGACACCCTCGCCCCCGCCACCGATCCGTCGGTGGTCTCGCTCGCCGATGTCGCCGGCGTCCTCGACGTGCGCGCCGGGATCGACCTCGCGACCCAGCGCGGCGACGCCGTGCTCGTCGACGGCACCACGCTCTCCGTGCAGCTCCTCGGCGGCGCCTCGCCCGTGCTCCCCGTGGGCTTCTCCGACGCCGCGAGCGAGGACGATCTCGCGACGTGCGCCGCCTGCGGCAAGATCGAGCCGCTCGCGGGCGGCGCGCTGCGTGTGCGCCTCACCACCGCGCCCACCGACGACGCGACCGTCGTCGCAGGGACGCTCGTGCTCAAGGGCTGGCGCTTCCCGCGGGCCACGCGCGTGCGCTGGGACGTCGTGGTGAAGCTCTGAGCGTCAGTTGCAGCCGCAGACGCTGTTCGTCGCGTCGACGCAGGCACACCCCTCGCCGCAGCCGATGAGGCCGCACGGCGCGGCGGGGTCGCCGCTCGGTCCGCAGATGAACGGGCTCGGCCCCACCACGAAGTTCGCGTGGCAGACGTTGCCGGGGAGGCACAGCAGCGATTGATCGCCGAACGAACAGGTGCCGAGCTGGGGGGGCTCCACCACGTCGGCCTCCTCGTCTCCGAGCGCGTCGGCGGGCGGCGGCGAGACCTCGTCGTTGGCGTCGCCGGTCGGCGCGGACGCGACGAGGCCCGGGTCGAGCAGCTCCGTGCGCACGCCGCACGCGCCGAAGAGCGCCGCCGAGGCGAGCAGGAGGGGCGGAGCGAAGGACCAGCCGGCGCTTCGAGGCATGCTCGAGGATGGCCCCGGACGCGCCGCGCGATCACGGAATCGTCTGCTCGGTGCGTCACGCAAGCGGTTCGCCAGGAACGCCCCGAACGCAATGCATTCGCCCTGTTTTTGGGCCTCGCGAGCGCGCGGCCGCCGGGCTAATTCGCGAGGCCATGGCGAAGATCCTCGAGACGGTGCTCCTGCTCGCGTTGCCGGCCTCCGGCAAGTCCGAGGTGCGGCGTTATCTGCACCACCTGTCGCCCGCGCAGTGCCGCGACGAGTTCCACATGGGACCGACGGTGCAGCTCGACGACTACCCGTACGTGCACCTCATGCGGTGCATCGACGACGCGCTCGCCGAGCTCGGCAAGCCGCGCCCGTTCTTCCACGCGGCCGACAAGCCGTTCCAGGATCCGCACGACTGGGGCACCCTCATCGAGCTCGTGAACGAGGACTACGCCGATCTCGTCGCCAAGCGCGTCGCGACGGCGGCCTCGGCCGCCGAGCACGCCTTCGCCCGCATCGATCGCGCGTCGCGCCTCGCCGGCGCCAGGGCGCGCCTCGCCGAACTCGACGAAGGCACCCGCCGCGCGCTCGCGCAGAAGCTCGAGGGCGAAGCGAAGAAGCAGCTCGACGAGAAGCACGCCGGCTACCCCGACACGCTCGAGGGCAAGACGCTCGTCGTCGAGTTCGCGCGCGGCGGGCCGCAGGGCTCGTCGTTGCCGCTCCCCGCGCCGTTCGGCTACCAATGGTCGCTCGCGCGGCTCGCCAAGCCGATGCTCGAGACGGCGACCATCCTCTACGTCTGGGTCGAGCCGGAGGAGTCGCGGAGGAAGAACTTCGCGCGCACCGACCCGAACGATCCGGGTTCGATCCTCAACCACGGCGTGCCGATCGACGTCATGCTCAACGACTACGGCGTCGACGACATGACCTGGCTCGAGGCGCACGCGCGCAAGCCCGGCACGGTCCCCGTCGAGGCGCACGGCGTCGCCTTCGACGTGCCGATCGCGCGCTTCGACAACCGCGTCGACAAGACCTCGTTCCTGCGCGGCGCCCAGGCCGACTGGAAGCCGGAGGAGGTCAAGGCGGTCCACGACGGCCTGAAGGCCGGCTTCGAGCGTCTCGCCAAAGGCTGAGCCGCCGGATCGAGCGCGGGCGCTGGCGGCCGTGTCGGCTGCGCGCCATCATGGGATCAACCGAGGAGGTCCGACGTGAAGGCACTGCGCACCGGCAAGCCCCGCAACGTGAAGGTCGTCGCCAAGATCAAGGACCTCGAGCTGCTGCGCAGCGTCGCGCGCTGCTGCGGGCACCCGAAGGTCCGCTGCTGCGGCCACGTCTCGCGCTGAACCCTCCCGTCTGATCGCGTCGCGCCCCGCGCTCGTTCGTCGAGCCGGGGCGCGCGGCTTTTTGCAGCGACGCCGCGGTGGCCGTGCGGGAACGGAGCTCGGCTCGACAGCGCGCGCGCCTTGCTCGATGCTCCGCCCCCATGTCCGACGTGAGCGAAGTCATCAACGAGGCCGTCGAGAGCGCGCACGAGTCGAAGCTCAACTCGGTGATCGCGCTGTCGGTCGCCGTGAGCGCGACGTGGATGGCGATCTGCAACGTCAAGGGCGGCAACGTCGTGCAGGCGATGGCGAAGACGCAGGTCGCCTCGAACAACGCGTGGTCGTACTACCAGAGCAAGTCGACCAAGCAGAACATCGCCGAGAGCGCCGTCGTGCAGCTCGAGATCGAGCGCGACGCCATCCCCGGGCTCACCGCCGAGGGCAAGGCGGAGATGCAGACGAAGATCGATCGCTACAAGACCGAGGTCGCGCGTTACGGCAAGGAGAAGGAGGAGATCAAGAAGAACGCCGAGACGCTCGAGAAGGAGTACGACCGGCTCTCGTTCAAGGACGATCAGTTCGACATCGGCGAGGCGTCGACCTCGGTCGCGCTCGCGCTCTTCGGCGTCACCGCGCTCACGCAGAAGCGCTGGCTGCTCGTGGTGGCGTTCGTGTTCGCGGGCTGCGGGGCGCTGATCGGCGTGCTCGGCTTCGCGGGCTCGCTGTACCGGCCGGAGTGGCTCGCGAAGCTGCTCGGCTGATCGAGCGCGCGTCCACTCGCGGCGTTCGCCGTGAGGGCGCACACGACGCAGCGAGCTGACCGCAGGCGCCTTTCGCGTCGTGCGCCGCCCGCCGACATCCGCTACGCCCTCTGGATGTCCCAGCCCCGTGTGGAGCGCGCCGCGACCTGCATGCTCTGCGAGGCCGCGTGCGGCCTGTCGGTCGACCTCGAGGGCGGGCGCGCCGTGTCGGTCCGCGGTGACCGCGACGATCCGTTCAGCCGCGGCCACGTCTGCCCGAAGGCGGCCGCGATCGACGACGTCGCGAGCGACCCCGATCGCGTGCGCACACCGCTGCGGCGCGTGCCGGGCACGGAGGATCGCTGGGAGCCGGTGACGTGGAGCGAGGCGCTCGAGGAGGCCGGCACACGGCTCGCGGCGGTGCAGGCGCGCCACGGCCGCGGTGCGCTCGGGCTCTACCTCGGCAACCCGACGGTGCACTCGTACACGGCGATGCTCGGCGCCTCGCTGCTCTCTCGCGCGATCGGCAGCCGCGCGCGCTTCTCGGCGACCTCGGTCGACCAGCTGCCGCAGATGCTCGCCTCGCTCGAGATGCTCGGGCACTCGCTCTTGCTGCCGATCCCGGACGTGGATCGCACCTCGTTCCTCCTCGTGATCGGCGCCAACCCGCGCGCGTCCAACGGCAGCCTGATGACCGCGCCCGGCATCGGCGCGCGGCTCGACGCGCTCGCCGCGCGGGGCGGCAAGCTCGTCGTCGTCGATCCCCGCCGCACCGAGACGGCGGCGCGCGCCGACCTCCACCTCGCGGTGCGCCCGGGCGGCGACGCGCACCTGCTGCTCGGCGTGCTGCACGTGATCTTCGCCGAGGGGCTCGCGGCGCCCGGGCGGCTCGCGGGCTTCACCGACGGCCTCGACCGCCTCGCCGCGATCGCCGCGCGGTTCACGCCCGAGCGCGTCGCGGCCCGCGCGGGGATCGACGCGCAGGCCATCCGCACGCTCGCGCGCGACTTCGCGAGGGCGCCGCGCGCGGTCTGCTACGCGCGCGTCGGCGCCTGCACGCAGGAGCACGGCGGCCTGGTCGCGTGGCTCGTGCTGGCGCTGAACGTGGTGACCGGCAACCTCGATCGCCCCGGCGGCGCGATGTTCACCACGCCGGCCGCGGACCTCGTGGGCCTGCTCGCCAAGAGCGGAGATCGCGGCGGCTTCGCGCGCTACCGCTCGCGCGTACGTGGCCTGCCGGAGTTCGGCGGCGAGCTGCCGTCGGCCGCGCTCGCCGAGGAGCTCGACACGCCGGGCAAGGGGCAGGTGCGCGCGCTGGTGACGTTCGCCGGCAACCCCGTGCTGTCGACCCCGAACGGCGGGCGGCTCGATCGCGCGCTCGCCGGGCTCGATTTCATGGTGTCGATCGATCTCTACCGCAACGAGACGACGCGCCACGCGAACCTGATCCTCCCGACCACCTTCGGCTTCGAGCGCGAGCATTTCGATCTCGCGTTCAACGCGCTCGCCGTCCGCGACGTGGCGAAGCTCGCTCCCGCGCTGGTGCCGCCGCCGCCCGGGGTGCGCCACGACTTCGACGTGCTGGTCGGGCTCGCCCAGGCGCTCCGTCGCCACGGGGGAGGGCGGCCGGGGGCCGCGACGACGCTCACGCTCGCCGGCGCGCGCGCGCTCGGTCCGCGTCGCGCCCTCGACGCGATGCTGCGCCTCGGCCCGCGCAGGACCTCGCTCGCCGCGCTCGCCCGCGCGCCGCACGGGGTCGACTACGGGCCGCTCGAGGCGCGGCTCCCCGGACGCCTGTTCACCGAGGACCGGCGCATCCGGCTCGTCCCCGCGCTCTTCGAGGGCGATCTCGCGCGGCTCGAGGCGACGCTCGAAGGGCCGCGCGCGCAGGAGTCGCTCGAGCTGATCGGGCGACGGCTCCTGCGCAGCAACAACTCGTGGATGCACAACGCCCTGCGGCTCGTGAAGGGGCGCGCTGCCTGCACGCTGCTCGTCCACCCCGACGACGCGGCCCAGCGCGGGCTCGCCACCGGCGACGTCGCGCTGGTGCGCTCGCGGGTCGGCGAGGTTCGCGTCGCCGTGGAGCTCAGCGACGACGTCGCGCGCGGCGTCGTCTGCTTGCCGCACGGCTACGGTCACGATCGGCCGGCAGTCGCGCTCTCGGTCGCGAGGGCGCACGCCGGGGCGAGCCTCAACGATCTCAGCGACGAGCTGCGCGTCGACGCGCTCTCTGGCAACGCCGCGTTCAGCGGAACTCCGGTCTTCGTCGCCAAGGCGTGAGCGCGCCGACGCGCCGTGCCGAGTCGCGATTCGGGACGACGGGGCGCGTCACGGCGCGTCTGCTCCGAGGCGTGCGTCGCGCGCTACGCACCCGACTTCGCCGTCGCTTTCGCAGTGGGCCGGAGATTCTGCGAATTCCGCACGAAGCTTCGGTGGTCGTGAGATTGCTTGGGTCAGGCGGACGAAGTACCGAGTTGGAGGCGTGGCGCGCGAGACGCGCGCCGACGGGAGGCAGGCTCCATGAAGACGAATGGTTCCGCGAGCGCCACGCGATCGCCGGGTGCGACCGCGACGTCCGAGTCGGCCCCCGACGCCGAGCTGGCGCCCGAGATCCTCGACCTGCTCGAGAAGAGCGCCGCGGTCCCGCACGGCCTCGCGTTCGTGCACTGCGCACCGCCCGAGTGCGTCGCGGCCGCCCTCGGCGTCCATCCGGACACCGTCGAGGCCACCTGCGAGTGCCTCGATCACGAGCCGCGCGGCGCGGTGATCCGCGAGTACACCAAGGCGGTCGAGCGGCGCCGCACCATGCCGCCCCCGGCACCGTCCGCGCCCGTCCTGCGCACGCCGCGCGGCCCCGACGACGTCATCGCGGCCGCCGAGCGCCACGTGCTCGGGCTCCCGTTCCTGATGGGCGCGCCGCTGGAGACCGCCGCGATCATGTTCGCGGCGCACCCCGACGTCGTCTCCGAGGCGCGCGAGCGGCTCACCCGCCGCGGCGTCCTCCACGAGCGCGCAGGCGACGACGCCTGAAGCCGCGAGCGTCGAGCCTGAAATGGCGAAAGCCCCAGCAATGGGGCTTTCGCGTTTTTTATCGAGGGGCTTGCGACGCTCAGCGCGCGGGCGGCGGCGCGGCCGAGCGACCGGCCTCCTTGTTGGGCGACGACGGCGTGTGGATCACCGGGCCGCTGCGGATGACGTTCGAGCGCAGGCGCTGATCGAGGATCTCCTCGGCGCGCCGCCCCGCCTCCAGCATCTTCTCGGTCTCGACACCCGTGCGCACGCCCATCTCGCCGAGCAGCGCGACCAGGTCCTCGCTGCACGCGTTGCCGGTGAAGCCGGCCGAGTACTTCGCCGCGCCGGTGGCCGGCTGGCCGCCGATCGCGCCCATCGACGAGTCGACGTAGCGAACGCCCATCTCGAGCATCGCGATCGAGTTCACGATGCCGGTGCCGCGCGTGTCGTGGAAGTGCGCGATGAACTCCGCCTTCGGGAAGTCGGCCTTGAGCTGGCCGATGCGCTGCCGCACGAGGACCGGGTTCGCCATGCCGGTGGTGTCGCCGAGCATGATCGTCTGCGCGCCTTCTTCGAGGTAGAAGCGCGTGATCTTCGCGACGTCTTCGTACGGCACGTCGCCGCCGACCGGGCAGCCGTAGACGGTGCCCGCACAGCCGACGACGCGGATCCCGAGCGCGTGCGCGCGCTTCATGATGGCCGCGTGCTCGGCCATCGCCTCGGTGTGCGTCATGCGGAAGTTGAGGGTGTTGTGCTTCTCGCTCGAGGAGATCATCAGGATGATCTCGTCGGCGCCGTGGCCCTCCTTCTGGCAGACCTCGAGCCGGTCGAAGCCCTTGGTGTTGGGCATCAGCACAAGGTGCGAGACGCCGGGGCGGCGCTTGATCCCCTTGAGCACCTCCACGCAGTCGGCGAACTGCGGCAGCAGCTTCGGGTGCGAGAACGAGGTGACCTCGACCTTCTTGAAGCCGGCGTCGGTGATCCGATCGATCATCTCGATCTTCTGCGCCGTGGGGACGAGGACGGGCATCGACTGCAGGCCGTCGCGGGCCCAGCACTCGCAGACGGTGACGGATTCCGGGATGGGCACGGGGAGACTCCTCGCAGCGTTCGGTTCGGGGCGGGTCACTTCACGGGTCAGCGCCCGAATTGCCACGAATCGGGCGCGCCGGGGAGTCGCCGAGGGCGACCCGGAGCTCGTCGGGCGGTTCGACCGCCAGCGTCACGATTCTCCCCCCCTCACGACGCCACGCGCCGTGCAGAGAGCGCTCGCCGATCCGGGCCTCGAACGGCGCGAAGCCGTCCGTTCCCGGCTCGCCACGCCAGCGGACGTCGACCGAGCGGGTGTCGGCGCGTAGCCCCGTTCGCAGCACCTTCAGCGCGCTCTCCTTGGCGCTCCAGACGAGCGTCACGCGCGCGTCGCGCTCCGCCGGCACCCCCACCAACCCGTCGATGCGCGCCTGCTCGGCCTCGGTGAAGAACAGCTCGGCCAGCGCCTCCGCGCGCGGCTCGACGAGCTCGACGTCGCAGCCCAGGCGGCAACCGATCGGTCCGACCGCGGCCATCGCGACCCCGCCGCTGTGGCTGAGCGACAGCTCGACCGGCGCCGGTTCGCCGTCGAGCAGCGGCTCGGGCGAGCCGTCCGCCCTCGCGCGGACGGACCACTCCGCCCGCGCGTCGGCTGGCGCGCCGAACGCGCCGAACGCGCCGAACGCGCCGAACGCGTCGGACGCCGCGCGCAGGACGCAGCGCGCCGTCCAGCGACCGAGCCGGAAGTCCGCCGCGCGCTTGGGCACGCGCAGCGCCGCGAGCGTCACGCGCTCCGCCGCCGACAGCCACGCGTCGTCGGCGGGGACGTCGTCGAGGGTGCGGAGCAGCCAGCCGATCACGACGCGCTCACGGGTAAGCCGCTACCTCGGCAGTCCGACGCGCGCGAGCTCGCGCGCCATGCCGCGCTCGATCGCGTCGATCAGGTACGGCCGCAGCGTCGGCCCGGGGATGATCTTGTGCAGCGAGCCGACGCGCAGCGCGCGCTGGACGCTGTGCTCGTGGTCGAACTCCTCGGCGATCTCGCCCACCTTCTCGGCGCGCACGAGCGCCGTGAGCTCCTCGAGCCTGGCGCGGAGCCGCCGGCGATCGGCCTCGGGCGCCGCGGCGATCTCGCTCGCGAGCGCCTTCACGCGCGCGTCGGCCCGCGCCCGCGACTCGACCTCTCCGGCGAAGACGACGCCCGCCGCGGGCGCGCCGCCGATGACCGACGCGAACGTCCCCTCGAGCGCCGTGACCTCGAGGTTCTCGTTCAGCGTGCGCGAGAACACGACGTACGCGCCGCCGTGGAAGCGAGAGATCACGCAGAAGACGATCGGGCCGCGGAAGTTCACCACCGCCCGCCCGATCTCGGCGCCGTACTCGAGCTGACAGTTGCGCATCGACTCCGGCGAGCCGTCGAACCCGGAGAGGTTCGCGAGGATCACCAGCGGTCGATTCGAGCTCGCGGCGTTGATCGCCCGCGCGACCTTCTTCGAAGCGAGCGGGAAGAGCGTGCCGCCCGTCCATTGCTCGGGGCCGTCGGCCGGGATCGGCGGCTGGCGCTTGATCGGTTCGGACTCGAGCCCGAGCAGGCACACCGGGTGGCCGCCGAGGTGCGCGTCCCACACGACCGCGACCTCCGCGTCGCGCATGTCGGCCCAGCGCTCGAGCGGCGCGTGATCGCGGTCGATCGCCGCGCTCATCACCTTGCGCACGTGGAACGGCTTCTTGCGCCCCGCGTTGGCCGCCTCGGAGAACACGTCGCCCACGGTCTCGAACTCGTCCGCGCTTCCTGCGTCTCCGGCGTGCAGCGCGTGCGGCGAGGTCGAGACGTCTCGGTCCTTCGGATCGAGCGTCGGCGCGGGGCGCGGGAAGCGCTCGCCCGGGGCGACGTAGGTGTGCTCGTAGTGGCGCAGCAGCAGGCGCGCCGCGTCGGCCACGTCGCGCGCGAAGTACTGCCCCTGGCCGTTCACGCCCATGATGCGGTCGTAGCCGCCGATGCCGAGGTCGTCCTCGGCCGAGAGGCCGCCCGAGTAGTCGAGCGCGCGCTTGCCGGTGAGCACCATCGCGCTGTTGGGCATCATGATCAGGATGCCGCGCGTGTGCATGAGCATCGTGGCCTCGGCGTTCCAGTAGGGCTGGGCGCCGACGTTGATCCCCATGACGACGACGTTCACCTCGCCGCCGGCCTGCGTGAAGTCGATCAGCCGGCGCAGCACCGCGGCGATCCAGTCCATGTTCTCGGTGCCGCTGTCCATCGCGATGCGCGCGCCCGACGAGAGCGCGAACCACTCGAGCGGCACGCGCGTGCGCTCGGCGAGATCGAGCGCCGCCATGATCCGCCGGCACTCGGGCTCCGCCAGCGCGCCGAGGTTGCGGCTCGGATCGCCGAGGATCACCACGCGCTCCATCCCCTCGGGGTGCTTCGTCGTGAAGCTGCGCAAGAGCCCGACGATGACGTTCGCGGCGTTGTGCCCCGCGGGGCGCCCGACCTCCACGAGCGAGTCTCCCGAGGCGTCGAGATCGAGCTCGCGGAAGTCGCCGCGCGGGAACCCGGAGTCGCCGCCGTCGGTCTCCGGCGTCAGCATGCGCACGACCTCGTGGGGATACACGAGGCCGCGCTGGCGCAGGCGCACGACCTTCTGCTCGTACTCCGACAGCGGCGCGATCGGCGCGCCGGTCGGCCCCGTCTCGGAGATGCCGAGGCTCATCCCGGTCGGCTTGGACACGTGGACCGCGCGCTCGCGCAGCTGCCCGCTCTCGGGATCGCGAAGCCGTGCGCGCAGCACGACCTTCTCGAGGCCGAGCCCCTCGGTCGCCGGCGCGAGCTTCTCGCAGAGCGCGCGGAAGTCGTGGCTCGAGAGCTCGATCGGCGGCCAGAAGTGGAACTCGAGCCGGTTCCAGTGCAGGCGCCTCGACGCCGGCCGCTGCGCCTGCTCGACGCGGAGCGAGGCGAGCGCCTCCTGGTAGAGCCGCTCGAAGTGCGGGAAGCCGACGACGAGCCCGGCGGCGTCGCGCACGGGCGTGAGGTCGCGGACCTCGGCGAAGACGAAGAGCCGCTCGTCCTTCGGGTTCGAGCGCGCGACGCCGCGGTAGACGAACAGGTCGGTGGCCGACGCGAGCCGCTCGACCTCGAACTCGCGGAGCTGATCGAGCTGGAGGCGCTCGGCCATGGTCGGGTGAAGGCCGCGGTGGAGCAGCTGCTCCGTGAACGCGGGGCGCTCGCGCTCGCTCGCGCCTTCTCGCGCGCCTTCGGGCGCGCCCTCCCGCGTGAAGGTCCGGTGGTGGCTCGCGAGCTCGTCGGGCGCCGACACGATGAACGAGACGCGGCGCACGTTGGGCGGCAGCGCCGCCTCGCGCAGCCCTTCGCCGAGCGTGGCCTCGAGCGCGGTCGCGAGCGCCTCGCCTTCGCGGGCGCGGACGTAGAGATCGAGCTCCACCGGGGTCGGCACGTCGCGCAGGGCGCCGGCGGCGAGCCGCAACGCTGCGGCGAGCTCGGCGAACGGCGCGTGCGCGGCGACGACCCGGGCGACCCGCCCGTCGCGATCCGCGAACGTCCCCGACGCCGCGGCGAGGCCGTCGAGCGGCATGGGGCCGAGCCCGACGAGGCTGCGCGCGCGGTAGTAGCGCGCGGTGAGCACCTCGAGCGTGAGCGCGCGGGGGATCGCCTGCCCCTCGTCGAAGTGCTTCGC
Source organism: uncultured delta proteobacterium (assembly GCA_903923175.1). Taxonomy (GTDB): domain Bacteria; phylum Myxococcota_A; class Polyangia; order Polyangiales; family JADJMO01; genus CAIXWQ01. The sequence continues at coordinate 31,189 of CAIXWQ010000822.1, forward strand.
GAACGCGTCGGCGAGCGGGTAGGGGCACTCGACCAGCCGCTGAAGGAGCGCCGCGCGCGCGTCGACGGGGGCGGAGAGCGAGGAGAGCGAGGAGAGTGAGGAGAGTGAGGAGAGCGCTTGCTCGGCGTCCGCGAACGCGGCCGCGCGCGCCCGCTCGAACGCCGGGCGGGCGAGGAAGCGATACGCGACCTCCGCGGCGAGATCGACGAGCCCGCGATGCCGCCCGCCCGCGGCGCGCATCACGCCGTCGAGGAGGGTCGCGTCGTCGGCGCCGGCGCGACCGGAGAGTGCCTCCGCGCGCCCGAGCCAGCGCTCGAGGATCTGCACGACGGGCGCGTGCTGCAGCTCGGCGCGCTGGTGGGCCTTGAAGATCCAGAAGAGCGCCTCGTCGAGCCGCGCCGAGGGCTCGAGCTCGGAGACCCCGTAGTGCGCGAGCGCGACGCGCAGCTCCGCGAGGAACGCCTCGGGGAGCCGCCCCGCGCGCGGATCGCGGGTGCGCAGGAACGTGATCAGGTACTCCTCCGCGTTCGCGACGTCGCCCTCGAGCGCGACCTCGCCACCGGGCCTGCGTCGGAACAGGCTGCCGACGTCGACGAACGCGCGGAGCACCGCGCGCTCGGCGCGCAGCACGTCCTCGTCGAGCGAACCGAGCGAGCCGAGCGCGTCGAGCTCGGCCGCGAGCGCGTCGCACTCGAGCGCGAGCCGCTTCGCCTCGCCGGCGTCGACGTCGTAGCCGAGCATCAGCTGGCGCAGCGCGCCGAGCCGCTGCAGCAAGCGCTCTTTGGGCGTGGCCGCGGGCGGCGGCGCGGCGGTCGGGAAGAGCACGCGCTCGGTCGAGAAGCGCTCGGTGCTCGAGGCCGTCCCCTCCAGGAAGACGAGCGGCCCGCCGGTGGGCACCGGCACGTTGGCGACGGCGAAGACCTCGCGCACGCGCCCGGCGAACGGCGCGGAGATCGTCATCTCCATCTTCATCGCCTCGATCACGAGCAGCGGCGCGCCGCGGCGCACCACGTCGCCCGCCTTCACGGCGACCCCTTGCACGATGCCCGGCGCGGGCGCGCGCACGATGCCGCCGTCGTCGCGGTACACGCGGTGGCCCACCCCGTCGATCTCGAGCTGGTGGCCGAGCTCGTCGTCGCCGACCACGATTCGCCGGCTGGCCGCGCCGCCGATCGAGAGCCGCCGCTCGAAGCGCCCGAGGCGCTCGTAGCGGGCGTCGCGTCGCCGCCCGCCGATCTCGACTGCGTAGGCGTCGCCGCCCTGTCGCGACACGCCGAGGCGATAGGTCTGACCGCGAAGCTTCAGCTCCACGGTGCGCCCGATCTCCGGGCGGATCGCGGGCCGCCCGCGCGTCGCGCTCGCGAGGAAGGCGGCGCGCTCGCGGCCGAGCTGCGCGTCGTGCTGCTCGATGGCGGCCGCGACGAGCGCGAGGTGCGCGTGCTCGAGGGACACCGTCGCGTGCTGCGCGTGCGCGCGATCGAGCCAGTCGACGTCGACGGCGCCCGCGCGCACCTCCTCGCGCGCGACGACCCACGAGAGGAACGACTTGTTGCTCGCGCCGCCGTGCACGACCAGCAGGCTGTCGCGCAGCGCGCGCTCCATCCGCGAGAGCGCCTCCGGGCGCGTGCGGCCGTGCGCGACGAGCTTCGCGATCATCGTGCTGAGCCCGGGCGGCACCTCATCGCCCTCGGCGACGCTGGCCTCCACGCGGATCCCGGGCCCCATCGGCGCGCGGAACACGTCGATCGGGCCGGGCGCCGGGGCGAACCCGCGGCTCTCGTCCTCGGCGCGCACGCGCACCTCGAACGCGTGGCCGCGCGGCGAGGGCGGCGCGCCCGAGAGCCGCTCGCCGCGCGCGACGAGGATCTGGTGCTTCACGAGATCGAGCCCGGTGGTCGCCTCGACGACGTCGTGCGCGGTCTCGAGCCGCGGGTTCACCTCGAGCAGCCACGCGCGCGCCCCCGAGGCGTCGACCAGGAACTCCACGCTGCCGGCCCCCTCGTAGCCGGCGGCCCTCATCAGCGCGACGCTCCACGCGCGGAGCTGGCGCTCGAGCGCCTCTGGGAGCGCGGGCGGCGGAGACTCGTCGAGCACCTTGCCGAAGCCGAGCTGCACCGTCCCCTCGCGCAGCCCCACGTCCCACACCGTGCCGTGCGCGTCGGCCAGGATCTGCACGGCGACGAGGCGCGCGCCGCCGACGTGCTTCTCCACGAAGCACGCCGGATCGGCGAGCGTGCGCGTCGCTTCGGCGCGCACCTTCGCGAACGCGTCCGTGAGCTCCGCGCCGTCGCGCGCGAGCGCGAGCGTGCGCCCGGCGCCGCCGAACGCCGCCTTCACCAGCACCGGGAAGCCGAGCCGCGCGGCGGCCGTCCGCGCGGCCTCCGCCGTGTCGATCGCGGCCTCGCTCCACGGCACCACCGGCACTTCGAGCGCGTGCGCGAGCCGCTTGGTCGCGATCTTGTCGGCGAGCAGGCGCAGCGCGGGGAGCTTCGGGCCGAGGTAGCGGATGCCGAGCTCGGCGCAGAGCTCGGCGAACTCGAGGTGCTCGGGGACGTAGCCCCAGCCGACCCACGCGGCCTCCGCGCGCGCGGCGCGCAGCACCTCTCGCATGCGCTCGCCATCCACGTAGCGGCTCTTGCGACGGCCGTCGCGCGGGTCGACGAACGACGCCGAACCGAGCGCGAACGCTTCGTCGGCCTCGCGCACGTACAGCGCCCCGCGATCGGGATCGGTGTAGATCGCGATCGTCCGCACGTCGCTGCCGTCCTCGCGGGCGAGCTCGCGGACGCTGTGGATGAAACGCATCGCCACGTGTCCGCGATTCACGATCGCGACCCGGCGGAATTCGTGCTGCATGAGACGTCCTCCTGGCGCACTCGCGCCCGCGCTCCTCCGCGGAATCCATCCGCAGAGGAGCCCTCCGTGACGTACGTCAGGCCATCGCGCTGCGGAGCGGCTCGAGCAGCTTCGCGTCGACGGCGACGGGGAGCGTCACCGTCCGATAGCCCTTCACCTCGACGTAGACGCGGCCGTCTTCGTCGACGATGCGCGCGTCGTAGCCGCCGCCCTCGCCCTCGAGCGGCACCGCGATCGCGAAGAGCCGAGGCCCGCCCGCCTCGTGGAGCGGGCGCAGCGTCGTCACGCGGTCGATGTGCTGCGGGAGCCCCATCTTGCCGCTCGTCCCCATCTCCCAGATCCCCGCCGTCTGGAAGCACGACTCGATGAGCCGCGGCGCCGTGAGCGTCGGCAGCTCCGCGGGGTGGTGGTTGTCGGGGAGCGCGTGCGTGATCAGCGCGGCTGCCCCGTCGCCGACGCGCCACGCGCGCTCGAGCACGCGGTACGCCGGGCCGTGGAAGTAGATCCGGTAGATGTCGCCCGAGACGACGTCGGCCGGACCCGCTCCGTTCGGAGCCTTCGGTGCGGCGACGGCGTCGGCCTCCGGCGCGTGACGACCGAGCCTCACGCGCGCGCGGTAGTGCTCCGTCGTCTGCTCGCCCTGCCCGGGGAGCACGCGCTTGCCGAGCAGCGTGCAGCGCGCGACCACGTCGGCGCCGTCGGCCTCGAGCACCGCGTGCACGGTCAGCGTGCGCGGCTCGTCGCGGTAGAATTTGAAGGGCGCCGCGAACTCGACGTCCTCGACGCTCGACACCGACCAGCCAGGGAGCAGCAGCGACGCGACCTCCGCGAACGCCTCGACGCCCATGACGCCCGGCAGCACGGCCACGCCGTCGATCCGGTGATCGAAGAGGAAGCCCTGCTTGGCCGGGTCGAGCGTGGTCTCGACGCAGAGGCCGTCCTGCACGGTCATCCCGGTGACGTGACCGAGCATCGGTCCGCGCAGCGGGTGCGTCGCGGCGAAGCTGGCCACATCGACGCCGCCCGCCTCGTCGCGCTCTTTCAGCAGCATGCCGAGCGTGCCCGCCAGCACGACCTCGCCGACGCCCACCTCGCGCGCGAGCTCCTGGCGGACGACCGGGATGCCGACCGTCGGCGGGAGCATCTCGATCCCCGCCGCCTCCATCAGCTTCGGGATGGAGCCGCGCGACGCCATGCCGATCGAGGCCCACGCCGTCCAGTCGATCGCCACGCCGCGCGTCCCGGGGCGGGTCGAGCGCAGGCTCGAGGCGACCTTGCAGAGGAAGTCGTTCGCCGCGGAGTAGTCGGTCTGCCCGCCGTTGCCGAAGCGCCCGGCGATCGAGCTGAAGACGACGAGCGCGCCGAGCTCCACGCCGTCGAGGCCGCGGAGCAGGTGGAACATCCCCTCGGCCTTCGCGTCGAACACGAGGTCGAATTCGTCGGCCGACTTGTCGGGGACGAGCCGGCTGATCTCGAGCCCGCCGGCGTGCACCAGCACGTCGACGCGCGGGGCTTCGGCGCGGATCGCCGCCATCACCGCGGTCATCGCGTCGGCGTCGCGCAGGTCGGCGCTGAACCAGCGCGCCTTGCCGCCGGCCGACTCGACCGCGGCCATCGCCCGCTTGGCCGCCAGCGCGCGCTCGAGCGTCGCGAGCTCGCGCTCCACGAGCGCCGGGGTCGCGCGCTCGCCGCGCGCCTTGAGCCGCTCGTAGAGATCGCGCTTGAGCGCCTCGCGATCGCCCTCGACGCGCTCGAGATCCGGATTCGCACGGTCGGGCGCGGGGATGCGATCGAGCAGGAAGAACGTGCCGCCCGTCGCCGCCGCGAGATCGGCCGTGATGGCGGAAGTGATGCTGCCGGCCGCGCCGGTGACCACGAAGACCTTGCCGCCGCCGCCAGCGCCGCTCGGGAGGCTCGGCGAGGCGTCCTGCACCGGCCGCTCGGCGAGCCCGACCGTCCAGCGCAGGCCGTCCTTGCGGCCGATCTCGACCGCGCCCGGATCGCGCAGCGTCTCGTCGACGAGGCTCGCGACGATCTCCGCCGCGTCCGCCGCGACGGGGAAGTCGACGCACTTCACGAGCGCGCCCGGCTTCTCGCGCGCGATCGCCTTGGTGAAGCCGGTCACCGCGCCGCCGAGCGGGAGCTGCGCCCCCGCGGCGTCGTAGCCGTGCTGGCCGCCGAGGCGCGTGGCCGACACGAAGAACGCCCCGGGCGCGTCGAGCGACGCGTACAGCGCGCGCATCGTCGCGTGCGCGAGCTTCACGCGCACGTGCACCGCGGCGCGCCAGCGCGCGACGTCCATCGCCGCGAGCGGCCCCTCGGCGTCGAGCGCCGGCAGCCAGTACACGCCGTGGATCGGCCCCTCCGCGAGCCAGCCCGCGAGCCGAGCCTCGAGCAGCTCGCGCGTGGGCGCGTCGCGCACCACGAGCGGCTGCGCGCCGTGCGCCGAGAGGGCGCCGACCAGCGCGTCGGCGATGCCGCCGGCATCGGCCATGACCACCACGCGCTTGCCCTCGAGCGAGGCGCCGGTGGCGCGGCAGACGTCGAGCGACGGGCGGAGCACCGGCACCGGCACGCGCCGCGGGTAGCGCGTCTGATCGCCGGAGCTCGATTCCGTCTGCGCGCTCGGGCTCGGGCTCGGGACCGGAGTCGCGTTCGCGTTCGCGTCTGCGTTCGCGCGCCGAGCCGCGAGGTCCGGCCTTCGCGTGTGCACGAAGCGGATCACGTGGCCGAGCGTCGGGTAGTCGCGCAGCTTGATCGAGTCGTCGCGCGGGATGTCGTACGCCGCGCGGATGGTGGCGAAGACCTCGGCCTGCTTGACGGTGTCGACGCCGAGATCGGCCTCGAGATCGAGGTCGAGCTCCAGCATGTCGCGCGGGTAGCCGGTCTTCTCGGCGACGAGCGCGAGGACGCGTTCGGCCACTTCGTCGACGCCCGCTGCTGGATTCGCAGCCGGAGCCGCAGCCGGAGGCGGCACCGCAGCCGCCGTCGCCGTCGCGACCGCGACGAGGTCCGGCCTTCGCGCGTGCACGAAGCGGATCACGTGGCCGAGCGTCGGGTAGTCGCGCAGCTTGATCGAGTCGTCGCGCGGGATGTCGTAGGCCTGGCGGATGGTGGCGAAGACCTCCGCCTGCTTGACGGTGTCGACGCCGAGATCGGCCTCGAGATCGAGATCGAGCTCGAGCATGTCACGCGGGTACCCCGTCTTCTCGGCGACGAGCGCGAGGACGCGCTCGGTGACCTCGTCGGCCGCGCTCGTCGCAGCCGCGGCCGGGGCAGCCCCCGGGGCCGCCGCGGGCGACGGAGCCGCGGCCGGGACCGCGGCGAGATCGGGCCTTCGCGAGCGCACGAACCCGATCACGTGTCCGAGCGTCGGGTAGTCGCGAAGCTTCACGGTGTCGTCGCGCGGGATGTCGTACGCCGCGCGGATGGTGGCGAAGACCTCCGCCTGCTTCACCGTGTCGACGCCGAGATCGGCCTCGAGATCGAGATCGAGCGCGAGCATGTCGCGCGGGTAGCCGGTCTTCTCGGTGACGAGGGCGAGCACGCGCTCCGTGACCTCGTCCGTCGCCGGAGCCGGAGCCGCGCCCGGAGCCGGCGTCGTCACCGCAGCCGCAGCCGGAGCCGGAGCCGGCGCAGCGTGCGCGCCGAGGTCCGGCCTTCGCGATCGCACGAAGCCGATGACGTGCCCGAGCGTCGGGTAGTCGCGCAGCTTCACCGCGTCGTCGCGCGGGATGTCGTACGCCGCGCGGATGGTGGCGAAGACCTCCGCCTGCTTGACCGTGTCGATGCCGAGATCGGCCTCGAGATCGAGATCGAGCGCCAGCATGTCGCGCGGATAGCCCGTCTTCTCGGTGACGAGCGCCAGCACGCGCTCGGCGATCTCGTCTCTCGCGGCCGTCGCGGCCGTCGCGGCCGGAGCCGGAGCCGCCGTCGGCGAAGGAGCGGCAGCCGGAGTCGGAGCCGAGACCGGCGTCGGCGCGCGCGGCGGAGGCTCGTTCATCGCCTTGCGGGGCGCCTGCGCCTGCTGCTGTGCGTGCGCGGCCACGCCGAGATCCTTCACCCGCAGCGTGTGGTGCACGACCTCGAGTTGCGGCGACGCCTGCCCGCTCACGCCCGCGAGCCAGCGCTCGTAGGCGGCTCGGTCTGCGACGCGGTTCTGGAAGCCGAGCGCGCTCGGGCTCGGTCTCGCCCCCAGCGTCGTCCTGTGCACCAGCGACATGCTGATCTGCGAGCCGAAGCCCGCGGCGAGTCGAAGCGCGAACTCGATCGGGTAGCTCCCCCCCTTCGAGAGGTTGAGCACCCCGAGGTCGGGATCGACCTCCTTGTAGTTCGGCACCTTCGGGACGACGCCTGTCTCGAGCGCCTTCACCGCGATGACGTCCTCGAGGCCGGCGGCCATCGGGTGGCCGGTGAAGCCCTTCGTGTTCGCGATCACGATCTGATCGGTCAAGTCGCCGAAGACGTGGCGCAGGGCCGTGATCTCCGCCGCCGCGCTGCCGCCCCGAGCGGGCGTGTACGTCTCGTGCGACATGAACACCAGCTGCGTCGCGATCTGCCGGCGCGAGATCCCCCAGCGCTCCTCCGCGTCGCGCACCAGCGACTCCATCGTCGCCGTGATGTGCTCGACGTCGAGCCGGGTGCCGTGGAACGCGCTGTTGGCCGTCACCGTGGCGAGCACCTCGCCGATGGGCGTGACGGCGCGCTCGCGGGCCGACTCCGGGCTCTCGATGACGAGGCCCGCTGCGCCCATCCCGACGATCATGCCGTGGCGACGGCGATCGAACGGCGTCGCCGCGTCGGAGACCGACTCGTCGGTGGCGGCCGCGCCCGCCGCGAGGAAGCCCGTGCCGAACCACCCGAGCAGCCGATCGGACGTGATGTCGTCGGCCGCGACGACGAGGACGCGACGGCAGCGCCCGGCCGCGATCCAGTCCTCCGCGAGCGTGATCGCCTGGGTGGTGCTGGCGCACGCCGAGTTGATCTGCGTGTTGGGGCCGCGCGCGTGGATGTACTCGGCGAGCTGCGAGTGCCCCATCGCGAGCACCTTGAACAGGAAGCGCCGGTCGTAGCCGAACGCCTTGGTGGCGATCTCCTCGGTCAGCTCGCGGACGCGCCGATCGAGCTCGATGCCGAGCGCGTCGTTCGGGCCGAGCCGCGCGCGGAGGCTGGTCAGCTCGGCGAGCCGCTCCCTGCGCGCGTGGTCCTCGTGGAAGCGATCGAGATCGCCGACGAGCTCGTTGATGCCGGGGAACGCCGAGGCGAAGACGATCCCGGTGTCGTCGCGCATCGACTCGGGGAGGGACCAGCCGTCGGGGAGGTACGTCCCCTTGGTGGTGCGCTTGTAGCGAGGCACCAGCGGGATGCCGGCGTCGCGCAGCGCGTCGATCGCGACCGCGATCGCCATGCGGCTGGTGACGTCGAGCGCCGAGGCGCGATCGGCCGGGACGCCGTACTCCGCCGTCAGATCGAACGCCCCGGCGCGCCCGGCGAGCTTGATCACGTCGGCGACGTCGTCGATGATCTCGAAGACCGGATCCTGCCCCTCCTTCTTCACGAGGCGGGTGACGTGCTTGTCCACCATCGCCCTGCGCAGCCGCGCGGGGATGACGTCGATGAACTGCTCGCCGGCGAGGATGCGCGCGACGTTGCCGTCGTCGAAGATGCGCTCGGTGCCGGGCAGCCCCAGCGCCGCGCCCGTGATGACCGGCGCCTCGCGCCGCGCGCTCGTCGCCCCCGCGCCCCCCACGCCCCCCGAGATCCCAGCCCGATCCAGCAGCTGCAAGAACATCCGCCCGATCTCGGCCTCACGCCCACCGCCGAACGCCGTTCCCGTTCCCGTGCTCGTGCTCGTGCTCGGGCTCGCGCTCGGACGCCCCGGCAACTCCGACGTCGCCACCGCGCGCGACGCGCTCAGCGCGCTCGCCGCCGCGCTCATCGCTCTCTCCTCCACCGCAGCGGTCCCCAGCCCTCGCGAATACAGCCCGCACAGCGCGTGATTCAGCGAGGTCACGTCCCCGAGCTTCGGGTGGTTGGTCCCGAGCGTGAGCACGTCGCCCTTGTCGCCGAGCACGTCGTCCGCGAAGCCCTGCAGCGCCTTCTTCGGTCCGACCTCGACGAACACCCGCGCGCCCTGCGCGTAGAGCGTCTGCAGCCCTTTGACGAACTGCACCGGCGCCGCCACCTGCTCGCCGAGCAGGTCGATCATCTGCGCGAGCGTGACGTCGGCCGGATAGAGCTCGCCGGTCACGTTGGCGACGATCGGCACCTTCGGCGTCGCGAGGCGCAGCCGCGCGAGCTGCACCTTGAGCGGCGCGCTCGCCGGCGCGACGATCTTCGTGTGGAAGGCGTGGCTCACCGAGAGCATCACGACGGCCATGCGCGCCGCCTGGAGCTTCTCGACGGCCTCCTTGACCCCATCGGTGGAGCCGCCGATCACGACCTGCTTGTTGCTGTTGAGGTTCGCCGTCACCACGTAGCCGGTGACCGTCTTCAGGATCTCCTGGATCTTCTCCGAAGAGCCCACCGCCGCGGCCATGAGCCCGCAGTCGCCCACCGCGACGTGGCTCATCTCCTTGCCGCGCGCGCTCACCGCCTCGAGCGCGTCGTCGAAGGGCAGGCACCCGGCCGCGACCAGCGCGCCGTACTCGCCGAGACTGTGCCCCATGACCATGTCGGGGCGTACGCCGTAGGCGTCGAGCACCCGCGCGAGCGCGAGATCCACGGTGAGCACCGCGGGCTGCGTCACCGCCGTCTGCCGCAGCGCCTCCTCGGCGCCCTTCACCGCGTTTTCGTCCTTCGGATCGACGAAGACCAGCTCGCTCAGCGCCTTGCCGAGCAGCGGCGTCAGCTTGCGGTCGGCGTCCGCGAAGAGCTCGCGCACCAGCGGCTCGCGCTCGCGCAGCTCGCGGAGCATGTTCGCGTACTGCGAGCCCTGACCCGTGAAGAGGAACGCGACCTTCGGCGCCGGGCCGGTCCCGCGGAACACGCCCTGCGCGCGCAGCGCCTTCCAAGCGTTGGGCGCGTTGGACTGCATCGCCGACTCGGCCTTCGCCGCCTTGGCGGCGAGCTCCGACGCGTCGCCGAAGTCGATCGCGATGCGCTCTTGCGCCTTCAGATCACGCTCCGCCGGCGCCGCGGGCTGCGGGGCGATACCCGCCTCGGCTTCCTTGCGCGCCCTCACGAGCCGCTGGAGAAGCTCCCCCTCGGTCGCGGCGCCGAGCACCAGAGCCCCACGCAGCGGCGCCTTCGCGGCAGCCTTCGCGCCCGCGCCCCCGTTCGCCAGCTGCTCCTTCGCCATCGCCTTCGCCCCCTCGCCGTCCGCCGTCGGCTCCGCGGAGAAGCCGCGTCCCCGCGGCTTGCTCGTGAGCCGCCCCGGCACGTGCTCCTCGAGCACCATGTGGAAGTTGGTGCCACCGAACCCGAACGCGCTCAGGCCCGCGGCGCGCACGCCCGACGCCGGGCGCTCCCAAGGGCGCAGCTCGGTGTTCACGCGGAAGGGGGAGCGCGACCAGTCGTAGTTGGGATTCGGCTTCGCGTAGTTCAGGCTCGGCGGCAGCACCTTCTCGTGCAGCGCGAGCACCGCCTTGAGCAGCCCCGCCGCGCCGGCCGCGCTCTTCAGGTGGCCGATGTTCGACTTCACCGACCCGAGCGCCACCGAGCCCGGGCGCAGCCCCGCGCCCAGCGTCTCCGAGAGTGCGTTGACCTCGACGACGTCGCCGACGGGCGTCGAGGTGCCGTGCGCCTCGATCATCATCCCCTCGGAGGGCGCGACCCCCGCGGCCTTCCACGCGCGCTGCACCGCGAGCCTTTGCCCGATCGGGTTCGGCGCCGTGATCCCCTTGCCCTTGCCGTCGCTCGAGCCCGCCATCCCGCGCAGCACGGCGTAGATGCGATCGCCCGCCTTCTCCGCGTCCGCGAGGCGCTTGAGCACGAACAGCGCCGCGCCCTCGCCCATCACGAAGCCGTCGGCGCCGTCGGCGAACGGGCGCGTGCCGGTGGCCGAGAGCGCGCCGATCTTCGAGAACTTCACGAACGTGCTGGCGCCCATGTTGCGGTCGACGCCGCCCGTGACCACCGCGTCGAACTCGCCCGCGACGAGCCCCTCGCGCGCGGCGCTGATCGCCGCCATCGCGGAGGCGCAGGCGGCGTCGCAGGTGAAGTTCGGCCCGCGCAGGTTGAAGACGTTGGCGATGCGACCGGCGATGCAGTTGGACAGCTCGCCCGGCATCGTGTCTTCGGTGATCGGCGGCAGCTCCTCGCCGATCCGCTGGTGGTACTCGGCGACGATCCGCGCCCGTGTCGCGGCCGGCAGCGCGCCGAACGCCGCGCCTTGCTCGAGCCAGCGCGCGAACTCGGGGAACGTCGCGCGGAACGACGTCCGGTAGTTCTTCTCGCCCCCCATCGCGTTGCCGAGGATCACCGCGGTGCGCTCGAGGTCGAGCGGACGATCGGGGTGCCCCGCGTCGATCAGCGCCGCGCGCGCGCACGCGACGGCCCACTTCTGCCCCTCGTCCATCGCCTCCGCGACGCGCGGCGGAATGGCGAGCTTCCACGCCGTCGGCTCCCACGGCGCGCTGCGCACCCAGCCGCCGATCTTGGAGTACGTCTTGTCCGGCGCGGCGTGATCGTCGTCGAAGTACAGCGTCGAATCCCAGCGATCGGCCGTCACGTCCGAGACGCTGTAGCGACCGCCTTTGACGTTCTCCCAGAAGGCGCCCGCGCTCGGGGCGTCCGGGAGGATGGCGCTGATGCCGACGACGGCGATGGCTTGGTGGCTGGTGTCGTCCATGACGGAGCCTCGGGAGTGGAACTCGGTGACGGAATCGGTCGCGGGGGGCGGGCCCTGGCGTTCAGCTCGGGCGCGTCTTGCCGTAGAGGGCGTCGCGCACCTGATCGAGGTCCTCGATCAGCCCGACCTGCCCGCGGTGGATGGCCTCGACGCCGAGCGCCTGGGCGAGCGGGCCGACGAGGCCGTCGTGCACGCCGCCGGCCCCGACCACCCAGCGCATCCCTTCGGAGACGACCTTGAGCGCGGCCTCGCGCGCGTAGATCCGCGAGAGCGCGGCGAGCGTCGGCGCGTCGAAGCGGCCGTCGGTCTTCGCGTTCAGCGTGCCGGCCGCGGCGCCCGCCGCGCGCTTGGCGAACGCGCCGGCGCACTCGGCCCACGCGATGAGCTCGCCGAGGCGGAGCAGCACGTGCTGGTGGCGCGTGAGGCGCGCCGCGCGGCTGCGCTCGAGCAGCTCGCCCATCGCGCGGAGCCCCTGCGCCGCGAGCAGCGCGCCGACGTTCGGGTGCTTGCCGTGCAGCGCGTCGAGCTCCTTCGCCCGCTCCGCGTAGTACTGGCCGCGCGTCTTGAGGTGGAGCTGCCACCGGTCGCGCGCGATGGTCATCTCGAGGATCTCGCTCGTCCCCTCGTAGATGGTCGTGATGCGTACGTCGCGCTTGTACTTCTCGACCATGTACTCGTGGACGTAGCCGTAGCCGCCGAGCGCCTGGATCGAGGCCTCGGCCGCGGCGTTCCCCGCCTCCGACGACATGTACTTGGCGATCGCGCCCTCGGTGTTGAACTGCCCCTGCATGCCGTGGGCTCCGTCGATGAGCTCCGCCGTCTCCTCGATGCACGCGCGCCCGGCCTCGAGCTGCGCGATGCGCGGGATGATCAGCTTGTGCGTGTACCCCTGCTTCTCGGAGAGCGGCGAGCCGCCTTGCACGCGCTCGACCGAGTACGGGATCGCGCGGTCGAGCGCCCCCCAGCCGGCGCCGAGGCCGAACGACGCGACCATCACGCGCGTGTACCCGAACACCGCCTGCGCCTTCAGCAGCCCTTGCCCCTCGACGCCGCCGATCAGGCGATCGGCGTCGACGTACACCTCGTCGAGCGTGAGCGGCGCGGTGTTGGAGAGTCGGATTCCGTGCTTCTCCTCGTGCGGGCCGGCCGAGAACCCCTCGGCCCCTTTCTCCACCACGAACCACGAGGGCCCGTCCGGGGTCGCCGCGAGGATCGTGTAGAAATCGGCGATGCTGCCGTTGCTGATCCACTGCTTGGAGCCGCTGATGCGGTAGCCGACGACCTTGCCGTCCTCCTCGATGCGCGTGGCGACGGTCTTGATCGCGCCGAGGTCGCTGCCGGCCGAGGGCTCGGTCGCGCCGTACGCGACGAGCGCCCCCTCCTCCGCGATCTTCGTCAGCCACTTCTGCTGCTGCGCAGGGGTGCCGCCGACGCTGATGGGATCGCTGCCGAGGAAGGTCGCGAGCACCGAGGTCGCGACCCCGAGATCCACGTGCGCGAGCGCCTCGCAGGTGCGATAGACGTCGAAGGTGGAGCCGCCGAGGCCGGAGTGCTCGGCGGGCACGAACAGCAGCTGGATGCCGAGCTCGCTGCCGTACATCCGGCGGATGACCTCGAGCGGGACCTCGTCGGCGCGATCCCACGCGAGGAGCTTCTCGTCCGAGAGCTCGCGGTGGGCGAATTCCTTCAACGAGGAGAGCACGCTCTCCAGCGATTCCTTGTCGAGTCCTGCGGCCATCGATCTTCCCCGCTCCTCTCGCGTCCCGTCGAAACGGGCGTCCCTGGCAGCCGCCTCGGTAGGCGCGAGCCACCAAGCGCACAACGCCAAACGCGCGAATGACGCGCTCGCGCACTGGGGAATTCGGAATACCTCTCTGCGCTCGGTCGCTCGACCCGTCGCACGCGGCGAAGGCGCGAAGCGCGCTGCGCTCGACAAAGCCGCCGCGGAGCCTCGTGACGCGCGCGCCGCGCACGCGCGTTCGCACTCGGATTCGGCGAATACCGTAGGGGGGTCACCATCGACGCTGCGCGGCGTGGAATCCGTGTGCCGCGGCAAGTTCTCGCGGCCAGGCCTCGCGCGCCCGAGGCGATGGGCCGCCGCGCGTCGTCCGAGTGGCCATCAGCGTGACTGATTGCCAATCAGCGGAGAGGCGTTTCGCCTTCTCCGCCGGCGCGTCCGGCGCCGCCCGCCGCCGGCGCACCGCGGAGGCTCCGGCTCGCCGAGCCGCCTGCCGTCGTCTACGCTGCCCCGATGACGCCGCAAGAGAAGACGATCGTGAGGGCGCTGGTCGCGGTCGCGTGGGCCGACGGCGACATGCAGGCGCCAGAGGCCGGCGTGATCGAGGGGCTCCTCGCCGGCTTCGACGCGTCGGACGAGGAGACCGCGGAGCTCGTCGAGTACGCGCGCTCCCCACGCACGCTCCGCGAGCTCGCGGTCGAGGGGCTCACCGACGACGACAAGGACACCCTGCTGCGCAACGCGGCGCTGCTCGTGTGCGCGGACGGCGTCGAGACCGAGGGCGAGCGCGTCCTGCTCGCCCACCTCGCCGACGTGCTCGAGGTCGGCGAGGCCGAGCGCGCCGAAATCATCCTCTCGGTGCGCGGCGGCCTGGGCGACGTCCGACGCGGCTTTTAGCGGGTAGGGAGCCCCGGCGCGGGGGATCGCCGGGATCGCCCCCGGCGGGCCGGCCAAGTGCTGGTAGGCTCCCTCGCGATGACCGATCGGATCCGCATCCCTGCGGTCGGCCGCGACCACGACGACATCCTGAAGTCGATGGAGGCCTTCCGCGCCGGCGACGCCGACTGGCGCGACGGGCGCACCTGGAGCCTCGTCTACTACGCGGGGGAGAAGCACCATCGGCTGCTCAAGCAGGCGAGCGAGCTGTTCTTCACCGAGAACGCGCTCAACCCGATGGCCTTCCGCAGCCTCAAGCGGATGGAGGCCGAGGTCGTCCAGATGGCGGCCTCGATGCTCCACGGGCCGCTGGGGCACGCGCCTGGCGAGGGGTGCGTCGGCACGCTCACCACCGGCGGCACCGAGTCGGTGCTGATGGCCGTCAAGGCCGCGCGTGACCGCGCCCGCGCCAAGAAGCCGTGGATCCGCAGGCCCGAGATCGTCGCGCCTTCGACCATCCACGTCGCGCTCGACAAGGCGGCGCACTACTTCGGGATGAAGGTCCGCTTCGTCGACGTGGGCCCCGATTTCCGGGCCGATCCGCGCGCGATGGAGCGGAAGATCAACCGCAACACGGTGCTGATCTGCGCGTCCGCGCCGCAGTACCCGCACGGCGTCGTCGATCCGATCGAGGAGATCGGCGCCATCGCGGAGGCGCGCGGGATCCCGTTCCACGTCGACGCCTGCATCGGCGGCTTCGTGCTCCCGTGGGTCGAGAAGCTCGGCTTCCCCGTCCCCGTGTTCGACTTCCGGGTGCCGGGCGTCACCTCGATGTCGGCGGACGTGCACAAGTACGGCTTCGCGGCGAAGGGCGCCTCGGTCGTGCTCTACCGCGACATGAGCTACCTGCGGCACCAGTTCTTCGTGTCGACCGACTGGTCCGGCGGCATCTACGCCTCGCCGAGCATGACCGGCACGCGCGCCGGCGGGCCGATCGCGGCGGCCTGGGCGTCGCTGGTGGCGATGGGCGAGGAGGGGTTCCTCGACCACACGCGCCGCGCGATGACCGCCGCCAGGCGGCTGCAGGAGGGGCTCGCGCAGATCCCGGAGGTCACGGTCTTCGGCAAACCCGACGCGACGATCGTCTCCTGGGGGGCCAGGCGCGCGGCGAGCGAGGGGGGCGTCAACCTCTTCGCGATCGCCGATCGCCTGCAATCCAAGGGGTGGAGCGTCGATCGGCAGCAGAACCCGCCGAGCATCCACTGCACGGTCACGTCGAACCACGAAGCGGTGATCGACGACTACCTGCGTGACGTGCGCGAGGCCGTGGAGCACGTGGTCGCGCACCCCGAGCTCGGGGCCAGCGGCAACGCGGCGATGTACGGGATGATGGCGAAGGTGCCGTTCCGCGCGCTCGTGAAGAAGAGCGTGATGCAGGTGATGGAGGCGCTCTACGGCACCTCGATCGAGCCGCCGGATCCGGACAAGCTCGGCGAGGCCGACGCGAGCCCGCTCATGAAGGTGATCAACAAGTACGGTGGCACCATCGACGCCGTGCTCGAGAAGGTCGACGCCGCCCGCGGCAAGGTGCTCGGCAAGCGCCCGGGGTCGCGCGCATGAGCGCGCCGGCGACCAAGCGCATGCGCATCGCCTACGGCCGCATCGCGCAGGAGACGCACGCGCTCTCGCCTGTGCCGACCACCACCGAGGACTTCCGTCGCGCCATCTTCATGGAGGGGGACGAGCTCGCCCGCGCGGCCTCCAAGGACGGCGAGGAGGCCCCCGGGTTCATGAAGAACGCGGAGCTGTCCGGGTTCGTGCGCGCCGCGCACGCGGCCAGGCAGCGCGGGCTCGAGGTCGAGACGGTGCCGACGCTCTCGGCGTGGGCCATCCCGGGCGGGCCGCTCCCGCGCGACACGTTCGACGAGCTGCTCTCGCGCCTGCTCTCGCGCCTGCGCGACGCAGGGCCGGTCGACGGCACGTTCCTGAGCCTGCACGGCGCGCTCGGCGTCGTGGGGCTGCGTGACCCCGAGTCGCTGATCCTCGAAGCGGTCAAGGAGGCCACCGGCGGCAAGCCGGTCACCGTGACCCAGGATTTCCACGCGAACCTCACCGAGCGTCGGGTGCGCGCGGCGGAGGCGATCGTCGCCTATCGGACCAACCCGCATCGCGATCACGCCAAGGTCGGCTTCGAGGCGGGCGAGATCCTGATTCGAACGATTGCCAATCAGGTGAAGCCGGTGAGCGCGTGGCGCTCGCTGCCGATGCTCCTCGGCGGCGGCACCACGCTCGATTTCCTGCCGCCCTTCCTGCAGACCTTCCTGCGCATGCGCTCGATGCGGCGCGATCCGAGGGTGCTCGCCACCTCCGTGTACGGCTGCCACCTCTGGAACGACGACCCCGATCTCGGCTGGTCGGCGCACGTGGTCACCGACGGCGATCGCGACCTCGCCGAGCGCCTCGCCGACGAGCTCGCCGAGCGGCTCTGGGCCATGCGCCACCAGATGCCGCCCCGCTTTCCGCCGATCGAGGAGGCGATCGTCGAGGCCCGCAAGGCGAGGATCGCGCGCAAGCTCGGCGTGGTGGCCTTCGCCGACGCGAGCGACGTCGTCTCGGCCGGCGCGCCCGGCGAGAACACGCGCATCCTCGAGGCGCTCCTGAAGGACGGGCGCGATCTGGTCAGCTACGTCCCGCTGCGCGACCCCGAGGTCGTCGCCAAGCTCTGGGACGTCGCGGTCGGCGAGACGGTCCGCGTCGAGGTCGGCGGCAAGCTCGATCCGAAGACGAACGAGCCGCTCGCGGTCGAAGGCCGGCTGCTCCGCACGCAGCGCATGCTGGGGCTCGGCCGGCTCGCGGTGCTCGATCTCGGCCCGGTGAAGCTCGTGCTCACCGAGCTCGCGGCCTTCTCGGTGAAGCCGGCGTTCTACCAGGACGTCGGGCTGCCGATCTTGAAGGCCGACGTGGTCGTGGTGAAGAACTACTTCCCGTTCCGGCTCTTCTATCTCCCCTACGCGCGCAAGACGATCTACGTGAAGACCCGAGGGCTCACGGATTTCGACGCGGCCTACGTGCTGAACTTCGCCGATCCGATGCACCCGCGCGATCACGTCGAGGACTGGCGGCCGGCCGATCGTCGACGAAGGGGGGTCTGAGGCCTGGCTGGTCGCCGAAGCTGGCCGCTCTCTGCCAATCTCCCGCCGAGCGACACCGCAATCGCTCGAGCGTTTCGCGCGACCTGCCGAGGGGCACTGGTTGCGCAGGCTGCTTCTCCGCGGCCTGCTAG
>CAIXWQ010000823.1 GCA_903923175.1 uncultured delta proteobacterium
CCGAGCTGCTCGCGGAGCTCCGCGGCGAGCGCGTCGTGATCGAGCTGGACGCGCCCTTCGAGCCGCTCGCGCGCCCGCGCGTCACCTGGTCGGGCGATCCCGCGCTCGGCGAGGCCCTGCGGTCGGCCTGCGAGCCCGCGCCCGCCGGCGCGCCGGACGAGGCCGCCGCGGCCGACGAGATCCGCGTCTTCGCGCAGCGCACGCTCGATCGCACGCGCGCGCTCGCGGAGGCCGCGCGCGCGAGAAGCGACGGCGCCTCGTTCCTCTGGGTCTCGACCGGCGCGGTGTCGCGTTCGTTCGTGAGCCCGCTGCTCCTCTCGCGCGACGGGCCCTGCCTCGGCTGCCTGACCGAAATCTTCCAGCGACGCTCGCCGTTCGCGGCGCTCCACGACGAGCTCGACGCCCACGCCACGCGCGGCGGTCGCTTCGCGGAGGCGTCTCCTAGGCCGTGCGTCGAGCGGATCCTCTCGGCGCTGGTCGCGTGGAAGCTCGAGCAGGCCTGCGCGCCGCAGCCGTCGGCGGCCCTGTTCCGCTTGCACGTCCTCGAGCACGACGCGCTCGAGACCTCGACGCACCCCGTGGCGCGCCTGGACGACTGCGCGCGCTGCGGCTCGTCGGCCGGCGCCGCCCACGCCGCGCGCGCCGAGAGCGCGCCGTGAAGCGGCTCGATCGCACCACCTTTCCGGCCTTCCGAGAGGCGATCGCCCGCTACGAGCACGGCGAGCGGGACGGCGCGCCGCGCCGCTATCCGGGATTCCCGCGGATCGCGCTCCCCGCGCCGCGCCGCCGCCTCGGGCCGACGCTCGACGGGCTGCTCCGCCGGCGCCGCTCGCCCCTCGCGTTCGATGCGCACTCGAGCTCGCTCCCTTCGGCGGCCACGCTGGGTCGCGTGCTCGCGCGGGCACACGGCGTGACGGGGCCTGGCGGCCGGGGCCCGGTCCCCTCGGCGGGGGGTCTGCAGGCGCTCGAGCTCTACCTCGCGCCGCTGGTCGACGGCTGGCTCCCGCGCGCCGCCTGGCACTACGACCGCGCAGCCCACGAGCTGCGACGCGTCGGCGACGTGGGCGGGCGCGCGGAGCTCGGCGCGCGCGTCCCCTCGCTCGTCGGCGCCGACGGCGGCTCCATCCTGCTCATGCTGGTCGGCGACCTCGCGCGCGTCGAGGCGAAGTACGGCGACCGTGCCGAGCGGTTCCTGCTGCTGGAGGCGGGGCACCTGATGCAGACCCTCGCGCTCACCGCGCTGGCCGACGACCTCGCGCTGCTGCCGCTCGGCGGCGTGATGGAGGAGGCGTTCGAAGAGGACCTGCGCCTGTTGCCGAGCGATCTGGTGCTGTACGCGGGGCTCCTCGGCAAAGCGTGAGCCGCGTGCGCCGCGCCGGCGACGTCCGCGGGCTCACCTCCCGCCGGGGATCGCGCCCTCGCCGCCGCAGGCCGCCCGGCGACCGTGCGGGGGCACCGCGCCCGCCAGCGCTGGCAGGGGCGCCCCGAGCGCCGCGGCGACGCCGGCCTGCACGTTCGGCGACGTGGCACAGTCGTAGCGCACGTCTTCCAGATGGATCGGGACGGCGTTCCAGGCGAGACCACACCCGAAGCTCGTCGAGTAGACGTAGTGAAAGGCCTCGTCCCCGTGCGCGTCGAGGCCGACGAGATCGCCGTGGAGCGTGTAGTCGATAAGGTAGTTGTCGCGCGCGTCCTCGTAGACGCTCGAGCAGAACGCGCTGTAGATGCTGGGCGACGCGAGGTAGCTCCAGGCCTCGAGGGCCGTCATCTTCTTCGCGTCGATTCGGTACTTCCTGGGCGCGCTGTACGGTCGACTCGCGCCGGCCGGCGTCTGGTTCAGACTGGGAGTGCCGTCGTCGAAGAGCAGCAGGTCGCCGTCCTTGGCGAGAGACACCGCGTGCTGACCGATCGGCGGAAGGCTGTCGCCCACGAGCGTCAACGCGAACCTCCGAAGCGAGGGATACTGGTACCAAGCCTTCGTCTGATCGCCGAGGATCCAGCGAATCGCGCCGGTCTCGTAGTCGAGCGCGATGACGAAGTTCTCGCGGCTCGAGACGATGAGCGCGTCCTCGCGCTCGCTGTAGGCGCAGGCGTTGTTGTGGAACCAGTCCGCCGACGCGCGGACGAAGGCGCTCGGGTCGTCGCCGCCGGCGATCATCGCCGCCCCGACGATGTCCGCGAGCCGCCATGTCTTGAGCAGCGCTCCGTCGCGATCGACCTCCACGATCGTCGACTCGAACGCGTGGGTCTCGTCGACCTCCAGGAGGAGGCCGTACTTGCCAGGATCGTAGTTGTGGTGATCGGTGGACGTGATGCCGAGTCGCGCGTAATCGGCCAGCACGGTGGAGGCGCCGTCGAGCTCCATGCGGGCCAGACCGGTGCCGGTGGCGGCGTAGACGCGGTTCTCGAAGAAGGCCGAAGAGAAGCTCGAAAGCCCCGCGGTGCCGACCCAACGAACTTCGCCGTCCGTGTCCACGATCACCGGCGCGTCCCGCGTCGCGCTCCCTTTGAGCAGGATGAAGTCGTAGCTCAGCCGGGTCGCAGGCGAGCGCGCCAGAACGACGCGCGGGCTCGTATAGGCACCTCCGGTCGGATCGACCCAGGCCGCGGTCGGCACGCGCGCGACGACCGCTCGTGGAGGGCCGCCCGCGCAGTCGTAGCTCAGACCGACGGTGTTCTCGCGTCCTTGGTAGAGCCCGAAGACCGGCATCGAGAGCGTGCCGGCCGCCGGATCGAAGAACCCACGGCGCTCCAGGTAGGCGCTCTCGTACTCGGCCGAGACGGCGCGCGTGACCGACCCCGGCTTGGGCTCGATCGCGAAGCGCACGCGCTCCAGCACGCAGTCCGGGCTGGCCGCGAGCTCGAGGACGGCGAGGAACGGCGTCGCGCCCGCGCGCTGCCCCACGAGCGTGAGCCCGCCACGCGCGCCGGCGCCGCTGCCGCCGACTCCGGGGCTCGACGAGACCAGCGCGGAAGCCCCCGTCGCGAGCTCGTCGGAAGTACCGGAGCAGCTCGACAGCATGGCGACGGCGACCGCGGTGAGCAGCAGCGAGCGAGCTTCCAAGGGCGAGCCTCCGCGGTGGGTGAACGCCCTGGCGAGCAGCGAGCGCCATGCCATGGAGACACGACGCATCGTGCACACTCGAAGCGCGCGCCTCGTCGCGCGGGCGACGACGCGCGAACGCGGCCACCCAGCTCGGAGGCCCCCCGCTACGAGCAGCCCACGCACGTCGGCGCCGTCGCACTCGTGCACGACGCGTGCAGGCTCGCGCGTCACCACAAAAATGGTCCGAGGGACGCCTTCGCGCCCCTCGGCCCCTCGATCACGTCGCGCGAAGGCGAACGTTCAGCTCACGTTGCCGTGCCAGCTCTGCAGGATGTGGATGTAGTCCGAGCGCTCGTACGCCTGCGGGTTCGGCGAGCGGGCGCGGTTCATGTTGCCGCGCATCTCGCCGACCGAGGCGAACTCCTGCGTCTCGAGGAACGTCTTCAGCCCGTCGATGAGCGCGCGCACGTGGCTCGGCCCGTTGCGCAGCAGCGAGGAGACCGCCTGCACCGCGTGGGCGCCGGCCATGATCGCCTTCACCACGTCGATCGCCGTGTGGGCGCCGCCGCTCGCCGACAGATCGAGCTTGGTCTGCGGCGAGAGGATGGCGAGCCACCGCAGGCGCAGCAGCAGCTCGTCGGAGGTCGAGAGGTGCAGCGTGCGCTGCGACTCGAGCTTCACCGGATCGATGTCCGCCTGGTAGACGCGGTTGAACATCACGAGGCCGAACGCGCCCGCCTCCTCGAGCCCTCGCACGAAGTGCGGGAGCGACGAGTAGTAGGGCGAGAGCTTCACCGCGACCGGCACCTTCACCGCGCGAACCACGTCGCGCACGGTGACGAGCTGCTCGGCCTCGAGCTCCTGCGCCGAGCGCTTCGGGTCCGACGGCACCGCGTAGAGGTTGAGCTCCAGCGCCGAGGCCCCAGCCTGCTCGATCTTCTTCGCGTACTCGATCCATCCGCCCGGCGTGATGCCGTTGATCGAGCCGATCACCTTGAGCTGGGTGCGCGCGCGGATGCGGCGCACCTGCTCGAGGTAGTCGTCGAGGCCGAGCGCGAACACGTCCGTGTCGGGGAACGCGCTGCTGAACTCGGGGTCGACGTGCGAGTCGAGGTGCTTGTGCGCGGCCATCTGCTCGAGGGCGATCTGCTCCTCGAACACCGACCGCATCACGATCGCGGGGGCGCCCGCGTCCTCGAGCTTCAGCACCGTGTCGATGTCGTCGCCCAGCGGCGAAGCGCCGGGAAGGATCGGGTTCGCCAGCTCGAGCCCGAGGTAATTCGTCGTCAGCGAGGCGGTCATTCTGCGTCTCCCTTGGACGGCATCTTGATCCCGGAGAGCTGTGCGTACATCGAGAGACGCTTCACCGCCTGCTCCTCGGAGGACTTCACCAACATCTCGAACCGCTTCGGATCCTGCAGCTCGACCACCCTGAAGCGCCCCTCGTTGCGCATGTAGTCGCGCACCTTCGCCTTGGTCGGCCCGGTGCTCGAGTCCATCTGCAGCGGCGCTTCACCCTTGTCGGTCCGACGCGGATCGTACCGGTAGAGCGGCCAGATGCCCGCGTCGACGGCCAGCCGTTGCTGGTCGGCGCCGTGCGCCATGTCGTAGCCGTGGGCGATGCAGTGGCTGTACGCGATGAGCAGCGACGGCCCGCGCCAGCTCTCGGCTTCGCGCATGGCGTCGATGGTCTGCTTGTCCTTCGCGCCCATCGCGAGCCTCGCGACGTACACGTGGCCGTAGGTCATGGCGAGCATGCCCAGGTCCTTCTTGCCCATCTCCTTGCCGGACGCCGCGAACTTCGCCGCCGCGCCGGTCGGAGTGGCCTTCGACGCCTGACCGCCGGTGTTCGAGTAGACCTCCGTGTCGAGCACCATCACGTTGATGTCGAGCCCGCTCGCCAGCACGTGATCGAGGCCGCCGAAGCCGATGTCGTAGGCCCAGCCGTCGCCGCCGATGATCCAGACGTTCTTGCGGACGAGGAAGTCGGCGAGGTCGCCGAGCTTGCGCGCGTCGGCGAGGTTGATCGACGGCAGCTTCGCCTTGAGCGCCGCGACGCGCGCGCGCTGCTCCTGGATCTGCGTCTCGTCGTCCTGCGGCGCGTTCAGGATCGCGCCGACCAGCTCGTCGCCGATGGGGCCCGCGAGCTCGGTCACCAGCCGCTTGGCCTGCGTGTTGTGGTGATCCAGCGCGAGGCGGATTCCGAGGCCGTACTCGGCGTTGTCCTCGAAGAGCGAGTTCGCCCAGGCCGGCCCGCGGCCGTCGGCGTTCGTCTTCCAGGGCGTGGTCGGCAGGTTCGCGCCGTAGATCGAGGAGCACCCCGTCGCGTTGGCGACGACCATGCGATCGCCGAACAGCTGCGAGAGGAGCTTGAGGTAGGGCGTCTCGCCGCACCCCTGGCACGCGCCCGAGAACTCGAAGAGCGGCTCGAGCAGCTGCGACCCCTTCACGTCGAGGTGCACCGTCTTGCGGTCGACCGGCGGCAGCGAGCCGAGGAACTGCCAGTTCTCGCGCTGGACCGGCTTCTTCTCCTCGGCGGCGACCATGTCGATCGCCTTGTGCTTCGGGTTGGTCTTGTCCTTCGCGGGGCAGAACTCGACGCAGAGGTTGCAACCGGTGCAGTCGTCCGGGGCGACCTGCACGACGTACTGCATGCCCGCGTGGTCCTTCGACTTGTAGGGGGTCGAGGCGAAGCCCGCGGGGGCCTTCTCGAGCTCCTTCGGATCGAACACCACCGTGCGGATCGCCGAGTGCGGGCAGATGAGCGCGCACTTGTTGCACTGGATGCAGATCTTCGAATCCCACTGGGGGATGTGCTGCGCGATGCTGCGCTTCTCCCACTCGGCGGTGCCGACCGGCCAGGTGCCGTCGACGGGGAACGCGCTGACCGGGAGGTAGTCGCCCTTGCCCGCGAGGAGCGTGGCGGTGACCTTCTCGACGAACGTCGGCGGCTTCTTGCCGAGGTTCGCGAGCACCGGCGGGCGCACGCGCTCGGTGGTGAGCTTGGTCGGCGTCGGCATCTCGAACATCGCCGCGACGGCGCGGTCGATGGCGTCGAAGTTGCGCTGCACGACGACGTCGCCGCGCTTGCCGTAGGCCTTCTTGACCGACTTCTTGATCTGCTCGATCGCCTCCGCGCGGGGGAGCACGCCCGAGAGCGCGAAGAAGCACGCCTGCATCACGGTGCCGAGCGTCTTGCCGAGCCCGACCTCCTCCGCGATCTTGTAGGCGTCGATCACCCAGACCTTGATCCCCTTCTCGAGGATCTGGGTCTGGACCTCCTTCGGCATCCGGTCCCACACCTCTTCCGGCTTCCACGGCGCGTTCAAGAGGAGCGTCGCGCCCTTGGCGGCGAGCTCGGTGATCTCGAACTTGTCGAGGAACTGCGGGTGGTGGCAGGCGACGAAGCTCGCGTCCTTCACCAGCCACGGCGCGCGGATGCGGCGCGGCGAGAAGCGCAGGTGCGAGACGGTCGTCGACCCGGACTTGCGCGAGTCGTAGACGAAGTAGCCCTGCGCGAAGAGGTCGGTCTCCTCGCCCACGATCTTGATCGTGTTCTTGTTGGAGCCGACCGTGCCGTCCGAGCCGAGCCCGAAGAACAGCGAGCGCACCACGTCGGCGGGCTCGATGTCGATCGACGCGTCGTAGGGCATCGAGCGGTGGGTGACGTCGTCGACGATCCCGATCGTGTAGTGGCTGCGCGGCGCCTTCGCCGAGAGATCGTCGAAGATGGCCTTGACCATCGCCGGCGTGAACTCCTTGGACGAGAGGCCGTAGCGGCCCGCGACGATGAGCGGCTCGGGGGCGCCTGCGCGCAGCCCGAGGCGACGCGACTCGGCGAACGCGGCCTGCACGTCGAGGTAGAGCGGATCGCCAGGCGCGCCCGCTTCCTTGGTGCGATCGAGCACCGTGATCGCCTTGACGGTCTTCGGGAGCTTCTCGAGGAAGGCGGGCACGTGGAACGGCCGATAGAGCCGCACCTTGAGCACGCCGACCTTCTCGCCCTTGGAGACGAGCCAGTCGACCGTCTCGTGCACGGTCTCGGCGCCCGAGCCCATGAGCACGACCACGCGCTCGGCGTCGGGCGCGCCCTCGTACTCGAAGAGGTCGTACTTGCGACCGGTGATCTTGGCGACCTGCTCCATCGCCTCGCGGACGAGGCCGGGGCACGCGTCGTAGTAGAGGTTGCAGGCCTCGCGCCCCTGGAAGTACGTGTCCGGGTTGTGCGCGGTGCCGCGGATCGTCGGGTGATCCGGCGAGAGCCCGCGGTTGCGGTGCGCGGCGATCGCGGCCGGATCGAGGAGCGAGAGGAGCGACGCGTCGTCGATCGTCTCGATCTTGGCGACCTCGCTCGAGGTGCGGAAGCCGTCGAAGAAGTGGATGAACGGGATGCGCGCCTTGAGCGTCGCGGCGTGCGCGACGGCGGCCATGTCGTGCGCTTCCTGCACCGAGTTGGAGCAGAGCATCGCGAAGCCGGTCTGCCGACACGCCATCACGTCGGCGTGATCGCCGAAGATCGAGAGCGCGTGCGTCGCGATGGTGCGCGCCGCGACGTGCATCACGAACGGCGTGAGCTCGCCCGCGATCTTGTACATGTCGGGGATCATCAGGAGCAGGCCCTGCGACGCCGTGAAGGTCGTCGAGAGCGCGCCGCCCGAGAGCGCGCCGTGGATCGCGCCGGCGGCGCCGGCCTCCGACTGCATCTCGATCACGCGGGGGACGTCGCCCCAGAGGTTCTTCTTCCCTTTCGACGACCACTCGTCAGCGAGCTCCCCCATCGAGGTGCTCGGGGTGATGGGATAGATCGCGATCACTTCGCTTGCGCGGTGTGCGATCAGCGCGGCAGCTTCGTTTCCATCGAGGGTTATCCAGGTCACGGCCGCGCGCTCTGCGACGGGCGCGCCAACTGCGCGTCGCGTCACGGGCTCTGACGCCGACGCGGCGCGTGGTCGAGGTCGCGACGGGCACGACTCGGCGCGAAACGCACTCCCCGACACCTCGGCGCACCCGAGGTCGGATGGGCGCGGCGACGGAGCTGCGCCGTCCGCGCCCGCGGCGGAGGCGAACGGAATGCGCCACTGCGAGCAAGATGCGCGAGGCGCGCGAGGTGTGCGTACGCGCACGGAGGCGCTCGTCCGAGGCGAACGGCGCCCGAGGACGAGCTCGAACGAAGCGCCGGCGCGGGCTCAGCGTGACGCGGCTGCGCGCGCGGGGGGCGTCACGCGCGCACCGGGCGTGTCGGCGGGCTCGGCGGGCTCGGCGGGCTCGGCGGCGCAGCGGAAGCCGAGCCTCGGGCCCTGGAACGACTCCCCCTCGGAGCGCCGCTGGGCGCCGCGCACCAGCACGGGGTCGCCATCGTCCCAGTCGCTCCCGCGCACCGCGCGGAGGTGCGGCGAGGGCTCGCCGTCGTAGCCCCACCGGAACGGCGTCGAGGTCCACTCGCGCACGTTGCCGGCGAGATCGAGCACGCCGTCACGCGACGCGCCGGCTTCGAAGCCGCCGACGCCGCAGGTGCCGGCGCGCTCGTAGCGGCGCCAGCAGAGCTGCGCGGACGGCTCGGCGTCGCCCCACGGGTACAGGCGCGCCTCGCCGCCGCCGCGGGCCGCGAACTCCCACTCCTCCTCGGTCGGCAGTCGCCCGCCGGCCCACGCGCAGTACGCCGCGCTCTGCGCCCAGTCGACGCAGTTGACCGGATCGCGACCGCGCTCCGGATCGCCCGCGTTGCACCCGGGGCCGCACGCGGCCTTCGTGCACGCGCCCGCATCGAGGCAGTCTTGGTAGTCGGCGACGGTGACCTCGTACCGATCGAGCCAGAATTCGCGCACCGTCACGAGGTGCTGCGGGCGCTCGTCGGCGGAGGTGGTACCGCCCATCAGGAACGTGCCGCCGACGATCCGCGCCCGCCCGTCGCGCACCTCGGGATCGACCTTCGGAAAGGTCCATTCGCGCGGGGCGCTGGCCGACGCCATCAGCCAGAGGAGCGACGACGACAGCGCGACCAGCAGCGCGGCCGACACGCCGAGGACGAGCGGGCGCGCCGCGACGAAGCGCTCGCGCGTGGAGAGGTCGAGCCGCGGGGGCGCGGGCGCGGGCGCGAGCTCCGCCGACGCACTCGAAGCCGGCGCGCTCGAAGCCGGCGCTCCGCCGGTGGCCGCGAGCCGCGCGCGCGCCGTGTCTGCGGAGGCGCTCTCGGCGTCGCGCTCGAGCGCGAGCGTCCACGCGCGCCGCGCGCCTTCGACGTCGCCCTCCTCGGCGAGCAGCTCGCCCCAGAACAGCAGCCCGTCGCCGCCTTGCCAGCGGTGCGGGTGCTCCGCGGCCTCGCGACACAGGCGCAGCGCGGCCGCGCGATCGCCGCGCCGCTCGGCGAGCCGCGCCTGCAGGAACAGCGCGTTGCGCGTCGTGGACGGGCGCCGCGCGCGCGCGAGCGCCTCGGCGAGCTCGACCTGCGCGTCGTCGAGGCGACCCACGGCGAGGAACGCGAACGTGCGCGAGAGGTGGTACTCCGACGCGAAGAGCTCGCCGAGCGCCTCGCGCTGCATCGCCTCGACGGCCGCGAGCGCCTCCTCGCCGCGGCCGAGCGCGCCGAGGATCCAGCCACGCTGCAGGCCGAGCCCGCTCGCCATGAGCGGGACGCCCGCGACCGCCCCGTCCCACCCCTCCATGCGCGCGAGCGCGGCCTCCGCCCGCCCGAGATTCACGTCGGCCTCGGCGAGGTTGATCTGCACGAGCGCGTAGTGCGGGTCTCGCGCCTCGTGGGCGTGGCGGCGCGCGAGCTCCGGCACGGCCTCGAAGAGGTCGATCGCGGCCTGGTAGCGCCCGGCGCACACGAGCGTGTCGACGCAGGAATTCAGGTGGTTCCAGGTGACGCGTCCAGTCGCCGCCTCGGCGTGGAACGACAGCGCGAGCTCCGCGGCGTCGTCGACGCGCAGCGCGAGCCGCAGCGCGTACATCCGCGCCCCCTCGACGATCGCTCGAAACCGCGGGTGCGTGCGCAGCGGCTCGAGGAGCGCCAGCGCCCCCTCGGCGTCTCCGCGCTCGAAGACACGCGTCGACCCCTCGACGTAGCGGCGGACGCGCGCAGCCTCCTCGCGCGCCACGAGCCAGACGAGCGCCCCGACGACGGCGAGCCCCGCCGCCGCGACCGCGAGGACGATCCAGGCGAGCATGGCGCGCGGAGGATCGCCGACCTGGCGACAAAAGGGTACGAGCGCGGTCGAGCGCCGGGATCGCTTTACGTCTCGCCCGACCGCCGTTAAGCCCGAGCGATGCTCCGACACACCCTCGCGCTGGTCTTCGCCGTGTCCCTGGTCGCGTGCGGCGAGGCCGCCCCCAAGCCCGCCAATCCGAGCGGCGCGAGCGCCGCGGGCGCGCGCGTGGAGCCTGCCGAGATGGAGATCGGCGACGGCCAGGACGGCTTCAAGATCCACGGCGACGGCAGCATCGAAGCCCCCAAGGGCGGGCGCGTCGGCACGCTGAAGGCCAGCGGCGAGATCGTGAACGCCGAGGGGAAGTCGGTCGTGACCCTCGGCGCGGACGGCAGGGTCGACTTCGGGCCCGACGGCGAAGGGGTCGTGGCGACCATCACCGACGACGGCGCGCTCACCCTCGCGACCAAGGACGGCGAGAAGTTCACCGCCTCGATCGGCGCGGACGGCGTGGTCTCCGGCACCAGGCCGTCGGCCGGCAAGCTCGTGGTGAAGGGGGCGGACACGCCCGCGAAGAAGCGCGCGGTCATGCTGGTGCTCCTCTCGGTCATGATGCGCAAGCAGTCGTCCGGGTCGCCCGCTCCGGTGGTCGCCCCCCCGCCCGCCACGATCTCCAGCGCCAAGCCCTGATCCTCGCAGGTTCGACCGTTCGCGCGGCCCGCGAAGGGCCGGCGCAGGAAGCCGTCGAACGTCCCTGGCGCCCGAGCGCCGCACGCGCGACGATTCGCGCATGGTCACCCCGCGCTCCGTCCCGACGAACGTCCGCCGAGGCTTCTCGGGCCTCGGCATCCTCGCCGTGCTCGCGACCCTGGCGGTCAGCACCTCCACCACTGCTTGCGGCGGCAGCAAGCGTCACGCGCGGGACGCCGACGACGAGGAGGAAGACGATCGCCCGCGTCGCGGCCGCAAGAGCCTCCCGAAGGGGAGCGGCGGCTCGGACGACGACAGCGACATCGTCTACTTCGAGCAGGACCTCGACGAGGACGCGCCCGCCATCCTGTCGGAGTTCGAGAAGCGCGCGCAGCGCTACGGCTGCGAGACGGCGAACAAGCCCGGCAACGTCGTCGCGAAGTGCTCGGAGGGGCCGATCGTGATGGTGAAGCAGGGGCTGCACATCACCGTCGGCTGCAAGGGGATCACGCTCGACGCGTGCAAGTAGCTGTTCCAGCACATCGCCGACACCAAGAGCGGCAACGGCGTCGACCGCGACTGACGAGGTGGCCGCGGGCGCGCGGGCGCGCGGGCGCGCGGGCGCCGACGCGCGAAGATCGCGCAGGGCGCGCGGCCGGGCGCGAGCCGTTCTAAGCTCGCGCCCGCATGATCCGCGTGCGCGCGCTCCGCAAGCACTACCAGGTCCACGAGCGCCCGCCCGGGCTCGCCGCGGCGCTGCGCTCGCTCCTGCACCGGCGCTACAAGACCGTCGCCGCCGTCGACGGCATCGATTTCGACATCGCGCCAGGCGAGCGCGTGGGCTTCCTCGGGCCCAACGGCGCCGGGAAGACCACGACGCTCAAGATGCTGGCGGGGCTGCTCCACCCGACGGCGGGCGAGGCGAGCGTGCTCGGGTTCGAGCCGCGCCGGCGCGATCGCGAGCTGCTCCGCTCGATCATGCTGGTCACCGGGCAGAAGCAGCAGCTGCTGTGGGATCTGCCGCCGGCCGACACCTTCGAGCTCAACCGCGCGATCTACGACGTCCCGCGCGCGCAGTTCCGGCGGACGCTCGACGAGCTCGTGCACGAGCTCGATCTCGGGGGGCTGATCGAGAAGCCGACGCGGCAGCTCTCGCTCGGCGAGCGCATGAAATGCGAGCTGGCGGCGGCCCTGGTGCACGGCCCCAAGGTGCTGTTCCTCGACGAGCCGACCATCGGGCTCGACGTGACCATGCAGGCCACGGTGCGCCGCTTCGTGAAGGCGTACAACGAGCGCACCGGCGCGACGGTCATCCTCACGAGCCACTACATGGAGGACGTCGTCGCGCTCTGCCCGCGGGTGATCGTGATCGATCACGGCAAGCTCTCGTGGGACGGCGCGCTCGACGAGCTCGTGCGCGGCACGCGCCCCGAGAAGCGCGTCGCGCTGCGCCTGGGCGCCCCCGCGAGCGCTTCGCAGGTCGCGGCGCTCGGCGCGAAGGTCATCGAGCACGACGACGCGCACGTGGTGCTCCAGGTCGAGGTCGCCCAGCTGAGCGGCGTGCTCTCGCGCGGCCTCGCGAGCCTCGCGGTCGACGACCTCACCGTCGAGGCCGCGCCGCTGGAAGACGTGCTGTCCGATCTGTTCCGCCGCGGGCGCGACGAGCGTGCGGCGCGCGCGGAGCCCGCGGAGCCTGGCGCGTGAGCGCGCGCCCCGCGTCGACCCGCTCCGGATTCGCCCCGACGCTGCGCGCGGTGCCGACGTTGCTGCGCATCGGCTTCGCGGGGGTCGTCGCGTATCGCAGCGAGATGATCGTCTGGATCCTCACGACGAACATGCCGTTGGTGATGCTCGCGCTGCTGCGGGCCGTCGCCGCCGAGGGGCCCGTCGGCCGCTTCGACGCGGCGCGCTTCACCGCCTACTACTTCGCGACGCTCGTCGTGCGGCTGCTGACCTCCGCGTGGGTGGTGTGGGAGCTGGTCTACGAGATCCGCCAGGGGACGCTCGCGGCGAAGCTCCTGCGCCCGCTCTCGCCGCTCGTCCCCTACGCGACGGACAACCTCGCCGCGCTGCCGATCCGCGGCGCGCTGGTGCTGCCGATCGCGCTCGTCGGCGTGCTCTGGGCCGGCCCCGAGCGGTTCACGCACGATCCGCTTTCGTGGCTCGCGTTCGTCGTCTCGGTGGCCGCGGCGTGGGCCGTCACGTTCCTCGTGATGCTGGCGATCGGCACGCTGTCGCTCCGCTGGGAGAGCTCGCTGTCGATCTACGATCTGTGGATCGCCGCCTATTTCGTGTTCTCGGGCTACCTGCTGCCGCTCGAGCTCTTCCCGCCGCGCGTGCTCGCCGTCGTGCGCTGGCTGCCGTTCCGCTACCTGCTCTCGTTCCCCGTCGAGATCGCGCTCGGCGCCCTGTCGCGCCGCGAGATCCTGCTCGGCCTCGGCGCCCAGCTCGGCTGGCTCGCGGCCTCGGCGCTCCTGGCCCACCTGATCTGGCGCGACGGGCTGCGGCGCTTCGCCGCGTACGGAGGCTGAGCGCGCATGACCGCCCTCGCCCGCTACGCGCGCCTCTTCGCCATCCAGCTCCGCACGTCGGTGCTGCTCGCGCTGCAGTACCGCGTCGAGTTCGTGGTCCAGGCGATCATGTCCGTGTTCTGGACGGCGACCGCGCTCGTGCCGCTCCTCGCGCTCTACGACCGCAGGCCGAGCATCGCGGGGTGGTCGCGCGACGAGGCGCTGATCGTGGTCGGCTTCTTCACCGCGCTCAAGGGGGTGCTCGAAGGGGCCATCCAGCCGTCGCTCGGCGCGGTGGTCGAGCACGTGCGCAAGGGGACGCTCGACTTCGTGCTGCTGAAGCCGGTCGACGCGCAGTTCCTCGTCTCGACCTCGAAGCTCGACGTCTTCAAGGGGGTGCACGTGCTGACCGGGCTCGGGGTCATCGGCTGGGCGCTGCACGCGCTCGGACGCGCGCCGGGGCCGCTCGCGATCGCGACGGCGCTGACGCTCTTCGCCGTCGGCGCGCTGCTGCTGTACTCGATCCACCTGCTCGTCGTGGCGCTCGCGTTCAAGGTCGTGAAGGTCGACAACCTGTCGTTCCTCTTCTCGTCCGCGTACGACGCCGCGCGCTGGCCCTCGTCGGTGTTCCGCGGGGCGTTCGCGATCTTCTTCACCTTCGTGCTGCCGCTGGCGGTCATGACCACCTTCCCGGCGCTGGCGCTGCTCGGCCGGTTGCCGGCGCGCTCGCTTGCCTTGGCGCTCGGGCTCGGCGTCGCGTTCGGGCTCGCCTCGCGCGCCGCGTTCCAGCGGGCGCTCGGGAGCTACACGAGCGCGGGGGGGTGAGCGACGGAGCGACGTCACCGCTGCCAGCGAGACGAAACGTTGGGACGACGAAGCGCGGCAGCGGCGGAACGTTGCGACGTCGCGACGTCGAACCGTGGGTCCGGCGATCGGTCGATTCCTCGACGCGCCCAGCGATCGTGACGGCGAATTGCCGACGTACGCGCGAGCACACCCGCTGGATCGAGCGCGCGATCGCTTTGATCGTTCGATGTGCGAAGCCCATCGCAACGTCGAATTCGCGCGGGACTCGCCGCGTCTCGTCGCTAGGCTCTGCCCCGACGATCGCGGAAGACGCGCTCGCGAAGGAGGGGTCTCGGGATGTCTAGAATGACGTGGACTCGGTGGGGGCTCGCGGTCGCGATCGCGACGACGACCGGTTCGGGGGCGATCGCGGCGGACCACCTGGACGCGCCCACGGTGAAGACGGATCCGACTTCGGACATCACCGACCTGTACTCGTGGAACGACGCGGGCCGCGTCGTGTTCGTGCTCAACGTGTCGCCGCTCGCGACGACCACGTCGAAGTTCTCCGACAAGGTCCAGTACGTCATCCACACCGAGAGCAAAGGGGCGTACGGCGCCGCCGGCACGCCGCTCGACATCATCTGCACCTTCGCGGTCGATCAGAAGATCAGCTGCTGGGTCGGCAACAAGGACTACGTCACCGGCGACGCCAGCGGCACCGCGGGGCTCTCGAGCACCTCGGGCGGCGTGAAGGTCTTCGCGGGGCTGCGCGACGATCCGTTCTTCTTCAACCTCGACGGCTTCAAGGCCACCGTCTCCGCCGTCGAGGGGGCCGCGGCATCGCTCATGTTCGACGCGGCGGGCTGCCCGAAGCTCGACGCGGCGACCTCCGCGGCGCTCGTGAAGGCGCTCTCGACCGATCCGAACTCGACGCCTCCCGGCGCCGGCGCGAAGGACTTCTTCGCCACCAAGAACGTGCTCGCGATCGTGCTCTCGATCGACACGAAGCTGCTCAACGGCGGAGGGCCGATCCTCGCGTCCTGGGCCAGCACCAACAAGGGGAGCTGAGATGCGTCACCACTCCGATCGCAGCTCGCTCTCGCGCCTCCTCGTGGTCGCCGCCGTCGCGGCCTGTTCGTTCGTCGTCGGCTGCAGCAGCTCGAGCTCCGCGCCCGCCGAGACCGACAGCGGCGTGGCCGACACCGGCGCGCTCGACACCTCCACGCCCGACACCTCGACGCCCGACACGGGCACGAGCGCCGATTCGAGCGCCGATTCGAGCGCCGACGCCGACGCCGCGCCGACGATCCCGCCGCCCCCGACGCTCGGCGCGCAGATCGATCGCTTCGGTCGCCCTGCCGTCAACACCGCCCTCAACCACGCCTTCGACGCGACCGCGGCGGCGGGCACCGCAAAGGACGCCTACAACGCGAGCAGCGCTCCCGGCAGCTGGGCCTCGAGCTTCGCCGCCGAGATGGCGAAGAACCTGGCGATCCTCGACAGCCTCGACACCGTGTGCGGCAACCAGCTGCTCGCGGGCGCGACGCCGGTCGCAGGCCGCTACGGGACGCTCTCAGGGGCGCTGGCCGACGATCGCCAGTACCTCAAGACGGACGCGACGACGTGCAGCCAGTACCTCGCCGTCGAGCTGAACGCGACGGCCGTGAAGGCGAACACCGACTGCGGCGGCCGCAAGCTCGACTACGACGTCATCGACACGAGCTACTCGGCGTTCGCGATCGGCGCCATCTCGGGGGTCGGCGACGGCGTGGCGGCAGACCTCGACACCAAGGGGACGACGTTCCCGTACCTGACGGCGCCGCACTGAAGCGGTTTGCGCTCGCTCCGCGCGCGGGCACGCTTCGCGCCGTGAGGCGACTCGCACGCGTGGTCTTCGCCGTCGTCACCCTCGCGGGTGGCGGCGGCGTCGCGGCGTGCAAGGCGCGCGCACGGGGCGACGTGGCCGCGGTGGCGCCTTCCTCCTCGAGTCCGCAGGCCACGACGCCCCGTCCGGCCGATCCGATCCGGCCGCCCACGCAAGCCGAGCTGCCGACGACCGACGGCGGGATCGCCTTCGACAACCTCTCCGCACAGATCGTGGGGCTCGAGGCCGAGGTCTCGCGCGGGCACGCGCGGCTCGAAGAGCGCCTCGCGCTCGCCGATCTCGTCGGCGTGCGCGGAACGTACGCGTCCAAGATCGCCGACTACGAGCGCGCCGAGGCGTTGACCGACGCGGCGGTGCGCGAGGCGCCCGCGAGCGCCGAGGCCTGGCTCGCCCGGGCCTCCGCGCGGGCGACGCTCCATCGCTTCGCCGAGGCGACGGCCGATCTCGACGAGGCCGAGCGGCGCGGCCTCGACCCGGCCCGCACGCGGGCGACGCGCGCGTCGATCCTGCAGGCGCAGGGCGAGCTCGACGCGGCGTGGGCGCTGCGCAAAGCCGACGTGGCGCTCGCGCGCAGCGCGCGCACGCTGGGCGCCGAGGCCGCGCTGCTCGGCGAGATGCGCAAGCTCGACGAGGCGCACGCGCGCTTCGTCGAGGCGGCCGCCGCGTTCCGCGACGTCTCGCCGCTGCCGATCGCGTGGCTGTTCGTGCAAGAAGGGGCGATGTGGGAGCGCGCCGGCGAGCTCGGTCGCGCGGCTGCCTACTATTCGGCCGCGCACGAGCGCCTGCCCGCCTACGCGCACGCCGCCGTGCACCTCGCGGCGCTCGAGCGCGGCGCACGCGCCCTCGCGCTGCTGACCCCCGTCGCGGCCGCGTCGGACGATCCCGAGATCGAGGTCGCGCTCGGGCAGCGGCTGCGCGAGGCCGACCAGGGCGCCGAGGCGGAGCGCCGGCTCGCGCACGCGCGAGGGCGCTTCGAGCAGCTGCTGGTGGCGCAGCCCGCCGCGTTCGCGGAGCACGCGGCGGCGTTCTTCCTCGACGAGGGGCACGACGCGAGGCGAGCGTTCGTGCTCGCGAAGCAGAACCTCGCGGTGCGCAAGAGCGAGCACGCGTACGAGCTCGCCGCGCTCGCGGCGTTCGCGGCCGGCGAGCGCGCCGAGGGCTGCACTTTCGCGGCGCTCGGGGCCGCGCGCTCGTACGCCTCCAAGACCCTCGGCGACGTCATGAAGACGTCGTGCGGCGCGCGCTGACATGAGCCTCGCGCTGCGTGCATGGCTCCGCGCCGGCTGGCCCCGCGCGTGGCTCCGGCTCGCGGTCGCGCTCGTCGTCGCCGCGTCGGTCGCCTCGGCCACGCGCGACGCGCACGCGCACGCCGCGGGGCTCTCTCGCAGCGAGATCACCGCGTCCGGCGCGATCGTCACGGCCACCCTCACCTTCGCGCGGCGCGACGTCGCCTGGGCCGCGCCCGAGCTCGACGCCGACCACGACGGCGCGATCACGGCCATCGAGCTCGACGCGGGGCACGAGGCGCTGCGCAAGACGATCGTCGATCGCCTCGAAGTGCGCGGCGACGGCGTCGCATGCGCGGCGCAGCTCGTCGACGCGGCGCTGGTCGAGGAGGACGGTCTACGCGTGGCCGTCCGCGCCCAGTGCGCGGGCGCCCCGCGCGAGCTGCAGATCTCGCTCGCCTTCCTCGGAGCGCTGCCGTTCGGCCACCGGCACCTCGCGCACGTCACGGGCGCGTCCGGCCCGTTCGACGCCGTGCTCTCGCGGACGAGCCTCGCCCTCTCCGTCGCGCCGTCGACGCCCGCGTCCGCCGGACCCACCGCGGCCGCGGTCGCGCCGGCTGCGCCGTCGCGCGGCCTGTTCGGCCTCTTCTGGATGGGCGTCGAGCACATCCTGACCGGCTACGATCACCTCGCGTTCCTGCTCGGCCTGGTGATCGTCGGCAGCCGCCCGCGAGAGCTGCTGCTGGTGGTGAGCGCGTTCACGGTGGGGCACTCGATCTCGCTGGCCGTCGCGACGCTCGGCGTGTGGACCCCGAGCGCGCGCCTCGTCGAGCCCGCGATCGCGCTCTCGATCGTGTTCGTGGGCGTCGAGAACCTCCGGCTCCCGCCGCCCACCCGACGCTGGCGCCTGACCTTGCCGTTCGGCCTCGTCCACGGCTTCGGGTTCGCCAGCGCGCTGCGCGATCTGTCGCTGCCGCGCGCCGAGCTGCCCGCCGCGCTCGCGCTCTTCAACCTGGGCGTCGAGGCCGGGCAGCTCGCCGCGCTCGCGCTCGTGCTCCCGCTCGTCTACGCGGCGAGCCGCAGCGAGCGGCTGCAGGCGCGCGGGACGCAGGCCGTGAGCGTGGCGATCGCGTGCGCTGGTGGCGTGTGGTTCGTGGCGCGGGTCTTCGGGGGGTGAGGTGCGCGCGCGTGGAGCGCCGGGACACGAGCCGCTTCGGTCCCGACGACGGGCCTCCGCACGACGGGCCGAGGTTCCCGAACGCCGAGCCGCTCCGGAAGATCGACCTGCCGAACCAGGTTCGCCGCGCGCCCCCCCGCTAGCCGACCGCCGACGCTGCTTCAGCGTGACCGCATCGGCTTGCCGGCCCAGAGGTCCGCCACGAGCTGCTTCTGCTCGTGCGCGACCAGCTCGTCGTCCGTCGGCGCCTCCGCGGCCCCTCCCGCGGCCGCTCCCGAGAGAGCGCGCGAACAGCGCCCTCGCCGCGCGTCGATCGCCCTCGAAATCGCCGTCGTCGGTGAAGGCGATGGGCAGGCTCTTCCCCCTCGAAGTCAGGGCGCGCCACAGACGTTCACGAGGCCGGGACACGGCGCGCAGACGCCGTAACCCGCACTGACGCTGCGACAGTACATATGGATGGCGTGCTCGCGCGCGCCGAACATCTGGTCCAACAAGACGGCGGCCTGAAGGCTGCCCGCGGGGCCGAATGGGAGCCCTGGGAGGGAGTCGACGCCGATGGGTAGGCAATCGGCGTCTTGCCGACAAGGCACGCACACGCCACAGGCCTGGTTGCTCGCGCCCGAGCCGACGGTGACCGCAGCGCAGACCGAGATCGGGTACGCGATCGTCGCGTCGCCGATCGCGCTCTGGCCAGTGAGCTCGCGGAGCATCGCGCCGACGTTGAACGGGACGCCGACGCCAGCGCAGTCGCCGTCGTGCGAGCAGGCGTTCGGCGATCGATCCCACGGCGCGGGAAGGACTGGCGCGCCCGCCGCGACGTCCGCGCAGCTTGCGGCCTTCGGTCCGCACACTCCCGCTCCGCTCGTCGGCGCGTTGCACTGCTGGGCCGAAGACGCGCAGCGGGCGCAGTCGCCACCCGTCGTGCAGCCTCCGACCGCATCGAGACCGCAGCTCGCGACGCAGACGCCGTTCGCGTTGCACGCGCTGCCCGCCGGGCACGGCGAGGTCGTGGAGCACTGCGCACACGTCCCCGCGTGGCACGCGTGTGCCGGCGAGCCCGTCGAACCGCAGGCGCTGCAGTCGTCGTCTTTTGCACACTTCGAAGGGCACTCGGGCACGCAGCCGTCGGCGACGCAGCGCTCGTTCGTCTGGCAAGCGCCGACGAGGCTCGAGGTGCACGCGACGCAGCTGCGGGTCGTGACGTCGCAAACCAGATGGAGGGGGTCGCAGGCCGCGCAGTCCCGGTCGGTGGCGCACGTCACCGTCGGGAGCCCGTTTGCGTCCTTGGGGCACGTGAGCCCAGCGCGCGCGCACTCGCCGAAGCTCGTGCACCCGCTCCCCGACGTGCAAGGCGTGCTCGTGTCGCACGCGACGCAGCGATGCGCGGCGGGGTCACAGATCGTGTGACCGTCGGCGCAGGAGCCGCACTCCTCGTTCGCGTGGCAGTCGTTGCGAAGGCACGCGGTTGGCCCCGCATCGAGGCGTGCATCCGCGGGTGCGTCGCCTAGGCCTGCATCGCCGTCCGTCTCGCCGGTGGCAGCGTCGCCCGCGTCGAGCGGGATCGCGTCGCCCGTATCGGGGACCTCGGAAGCGTGGCTCTGCGTCGAGCATCCGGCTGCGGCGAGGCCCCCGACGAGGGCGAGGAGCAGCGGCGAGGTGTGGTCCAGCGAGCGTCGGTCCATGTTGGGTCGGCAGGCTAGCAGCCGCCGCGAGAGCGGACCTCGGAACGGGAGCGCCGGCGGCCGCGAGCGCGGTCGGGCGCGCCTGGAAGATCCCGCTAGCTACGAAGCGCTTGCTGAAAGAGGCGATCGCTTCGTTCGTGCACCGCGATGCCGTTGAAGCCGTCGAGTGCTTCGAACTGACCCCGAAGGCGAGCGGCGACCCCCTTCCCGGGTCGCGGCAGCGATCGTGGTTGGAACGCGGGACGGATCTGATCGAGGCGAAGAGAGAGCACGCACCGCGCTCGGCCGGGGTCGTCGCGCGAGGTGAAGAGCGCGCCACATCGCAGGGCGCGGGCCGGCGCGAACTCTCACGAATTCCAGTCGAATTCGTGAGGCGCCGGCCTGGCGGGCTGGCGATCGCCGGCGGTCGCCGCCGGCGGACTCTTCGCGGAGCTACACCCACGCGCCGGCGGTTGCGCCCCCTCCCCCGCCCGTGCGCTCATCCCCCCCCCATGAGCGTCTCCTGGCCCACGACTTCCCCCATCACGCGCGCGGACAAAGGCGAGGCCATCGCCGCCTACCGTGCGTACGCCCGGCGCGAGGCTCTCGCCGACGACAGCCTCCTCGCCGAGCTGGTACGCCAGCGGCGGCGCGAGGAGGCAGCGCTGCTCGCCGACGAGCCGGGGCAGGCGACGGTGGCGGCGTTCGAGGCTGCGTTCGCCGGGCTGAGGGACGCGGCGCACGCGGCGTGGATCTTCCCCATTTTCCAGGCGATCGTGCGGGCGGCGCCGGCGGTCGAGCGGCTGAGCCCGTTCTCGTTCGGGAGCGGCGCGGCCGAGGCTCGCCCGTTCCACGAGCGCGCGTTCGTGGAGCTCGCTGCGGTGTATGGACCACAGTGGGTGGTGAAGGACTGGGATGGAAGCGCCGCGAGCACGCTGCTCCATTTGTGCGAGGGGTGGATGTCGACGGCCGTCGGCGCGCTCGTGGCGGCGGGGGCCGACCCTCGGGCGGTCGACCACTACGGTCAGACGCCGCTCGCTGGCCTGTCCGCGATCGGGGAGCTCTCGCCGGCGGTCCTGCGCGCGCTCGCCCCCGCGGGGGTCGCCACGAGCGTGCTCGAGCGCTTCCTCGACGCGTCGACGGGGAAGGCGCCGTCCGAGCGGCTGGCGGTGCTGACGACCGCGGCGGAGCTCGGGGTGGTGGTCGACAGCGGGGAGCCGATCGTGAGCTTGGCCGCCGAGCCGGATCGCGAGGCGCGCCTCGCGTTGCTCGAGGCGCTGGAGCGACCCGGGATGACCGGCGGGACGCGCAAGGACGCGTTGCTGGCGGCAGCGCGGGGCGGGTCGGCAGACGCGCTCCGGCACTGGATCGAGCTCGCGGGCGCGAGGCCGGGCGAGACCTACACCTGGAAGGGCAAGGGGCAGACGCTGCTGCACGTCCGCTGCGCCGCGCTGGCGCCCGGGTCGGACGAGGCGGCGGTCGCGGCGGAGCAAGTTAGGGCGATCGAGCTGCTGCTTTCGTGGGGCGAGTCGACCGCGGCCAAGAACCAGGCGAAGGCGACGCCGGTCGATCTGTGGGCAAGGGCGAAGTCGGCGTTTTCGCCCGCGTGGCGGCGCAGGATCGATCGCGTGCTCGGGGTCGAGGCCAAGGGGGGGCCGACGCTCGCCGATCGGTTCGAGGATCCGTCGCTCGCGTACGGCGTGATCAGCGCGCTGCTGCGCGGGCGTCAGCTGAAGGAGGCGGCGCTGACCAAGCTCGCGAAGGCCGCGATGAAGGGGGTCGATCGGGAGGACTGCGATGCGCTCGAGCAGGCGGTGCTGGGCGCGGTGCACGAGCTGCCGGTGGCCGGCCTCGATTTCGGCGCGGTGAAGGTGCTCTCGTGGGGGTGGGACGAGCCGTTCTTCCGCTGGTTCGACAAGACGATCGGCGATGAGAATGGGGGGGAGTCGGACGTCCTGCCGCTCCGCTCTCTGGCGGGCATCGCGGCGCTCCCGGCGCTCGAGACGCTCGAGCTCACACCCGACACGTACGCCGGCGGGGTCCGCGATCTCGCGCCGCTCGCGGGGCACCCGACGCTCGCCGTCGTGGCGCTGCCGACCGCGATCGACGACGCGTCGCCGCTGCTCGCACTCCCGGCGTTGAAGCAGGTCCGCGACGCGCGCGGCGCGCTGTCGGACGAGGCGCGCGCGAGCCTCGCGGGGCGGGAGGTCGCGATCACCGCGGCGTGAAGCGCGCAGCGGCGATCCCCTTCACCGCCCCACGAGCAACGATCGCCACGAGCCCCCCGAGCCCCCCTCAAAGCCGAGCGCGAGGCTCGGCGCCGCTTGCCGTCTGGCCACGTCGCTCGCCTCCTCGGCGTAGGTCGCACGCTGCGTCGGCCCGCTCGGAGCGAGGCCCCACGCCGATGCTGGCTCCGTCAGTGCTCGCGCTTGGCGCGCAGGATCCGCGACAGCCAGTGCACGCCGGAGCGAGTCTTCTCGTGCGCTCCGACGAGGGCCGTCCCGAGGTCCTTGGCGAGGTGCGGGTGGGCCGCGTGCTCGCCGCCCATGCTCACGCTCTCGACGTAGCGCGCGATCAGCTCGGCCTGCGCCACGCCGAGCCCGAGCCGCTCGCTCATGCGCGCGAGCGCGGGGCCCTTCGCCGCGGCGAGCTGGTCACTCGAGAACGCCAGTGCGATCGCGTCGGCCAACAGGCTCGTGGCGAGCTCGGGGCGCTTGGCGATCTGCGCGAGCTCGACGTCGACGCGTTTCAGGTCGGGGGCGGCGGCCGACGCGAGCAGGTGATCGGCGTCGGACGTCGTGAGCCCCGCCTCGCCGCACAGGATCCGAAGGTCCGCGAGCGCGGTGTGGCTCAGCGCGCCGTCGACGGAGACGAGCGAGGCCACGGCGAGCAGGTACTCGACGCGCTCGGCCTCCGAGAGATCGTGAACGGGGTGTCCGAGGTCGGCAGGGTCTGATTTCATGTTGGATTCCAATGGCGTCGAGGGACGACGAGGTTCTCAGCCGAGCGCGCGATCGGCGGCCGCGCCGTCGAACGCCTTCACGATCTCGAGCGACACGCGATCGTCGTGGGTCGACGCGGCGAGCCCTTCGCCGCCGACCTCGGCGAGCACGACGGTCACGTTGTCCTCGCCTCCACGCGAATTGGCCAGATCGACCAGTCCGCGACAAGCGGCCTCGAGCGAGACGGCGGTCGCCACGACGCTGCAGATCTCCGCGTGGTCGAGCTTTCCGGTGAGCCCGTCCGAGCAGAGCAGGAGCTTGTCGCCCTGCCGGAGCGTGAACCGGCTCAGGGCCACGACGACGTCGGCTTGGATGCCGATCGCCTGCAAGATGACGTTCCGGTACTCGAACTTGTCGGCCTGTTCGCGGGTGAGCGCGCCCTTGTCGAGCAGGAGCTGGACGTAGCTCTGATCGTGGGTCAGCTGCACCAGCTTGTTGCCGCGCAGCACGTACGCACGCGAGTCGCCCACCTCGGCGACGTAGGCGCGATGGCCGAAGACGAGCACGGCGGTGATCGTCGCGCCCATGCCCTTGCGCTCCGGCGCGCTCGCCGCGTTCCAGACGCTGCGATTGGCCCCCTCGACGCACGCCACGAGCGCCTCTTCCGCGCTGCTCCCCTCGACGGCGCGCAGCCCACCGCGCAGCGCGTGGAGGGTGAGCGCGCTCGCGACCTCTCCCGCTTCGGCGCCACCCATCCCGTCGGAGACGGCGAGCAGGATGCCGCGCCGCCCGACCTCGAGGCTCGCGGGGGCGGACATCTCGTGGATTCGCGAGGACTGCATCAGGTCCGCGACGACGAAGGCGTCCTCGTTCTGCTGGCGCACTCTTCCCACGTCGCTGAGGCCGAATACGGTCATCGACACACCGGGCGCCGGCGCTGCTCTGGGGGTCATGGGCGGACTGCGCTGCACCAAGCGGACCAAGGCGTCCGTGTCGCCGGAACGAGCCACCGTCCGCGCGCGTCGGGCCGATTTCGTCGCCCCCGGGCAGCGCAGGCGAGGCGCTTCGCCGCGGTGAGGCGGAATTGCCGTCGGAGGCGCGACGAGCCTCTGGAAGCGGAGAGAAGGCGTCGCGCGCCTTCGAGCAGCAGAGCGCGCGGCCGCCATCGATGAGGAGCGTTCGACGCCCCTCGGCGCGCGCGTGCTCCGAAGCGGGGCTCGGGGCTCGGTCGGGCGCGGGCGGATCGAAGCTTCGAGGCCTCTGGCGAGCGTGGCGCACGGCTTGCTGAGACCCTCGCCGTGAACGCCCCGTCCAGCTCCCTGTTCGACGACTGCCTCCCCCTTCGCGACCACGGCGCTACGTGCAAAGGCAACCCGCGGCGAGACGCGCCTTCGCCCCGGCTGAGCGCGCGTCGTCCACGCGCGGTCGCGTTCGGGCTGCGGCGCCCCCTGCGGCTTTCGGTCGGCGACGATTCGCTGCGCCTGCTGCTCGTCAACCATCCCGAGGACGAGGCCGTTCGCGTGCTGCGCCATCTTCGGCGCGCGGGGCGGCCGGTGTTCTCGCGGCGGGTCGGCTCGGCCGAGGCGCTTCGCGAGACGCTCGAGAA
Source organism: uncultured delta proteobacterium (assembly GCA_903923175.1). GTDB lineage: Bacteria > Myxococcota_A > Polyangia > Polyangiales > JADJMO01 > CAIXWQ01. The sequence goes on from CAIXWQ010000823.1 coordinate 24,678, forward strand.
GCCGTGGGACGCGATCCTCTGCGGCGACGCCGGCGGCGCCCTCGATGCACGCACGGCGCTCGAGATCGTCGGCGAGGCAGGGTGCGACGTGCCGCTGCTCGTCCTGGCCGGCTCGCTCGGCGAGGCCGACGCCGTCAATTGCATGCGGCTCGGGGTGCGTGACGTCGTGCTCGTGGGTCACCTCGGTCGGCTCCTGCCGGCGCTGGACCGCGAGATCGCGGCGGCGAAGGGGCGCGCGCGCGTCGCTCGGTCCGAGGCGCTCCTGCAGCAGTCGGAGCGGTTGCGCGCCGTCGGCGAGATGACCGCGGGGGTCGCCCACGACCTGCGCAACCTCCTGAATCCCATTCACCTCTACGTGCAGCTCGCGCAGCGAGGCTGTGGCTCGGAGACGGTGGGGGTGGTCGAGACCGCGCTCGCCGACATCTCTCGGCTCGTGAAGCGCTCCGTCCTGACCGTGGAGCGACTCCGCGACTACGCACGCCCCGTCGGCACGGCAGCGTCGCAACCGCTGGACCTGAATGCGCTGGTGAGCGAGGCCTGCGACATCGCTCGCCCTCGCATCGCCGCGCACGGCGTTCCAGGCCTGATCGTCGCGCAGCTCGGCGTGCACGCGAGCCCCACCGGTTCCTCCGGCGAGGTGCTCGGGGCGATCGTGAATCTCCTCTTCAACGCCATCGACGCGATGCAGACCGCGGGCGTCGTCACGGTTCGCACCGGCGCCACCGCCGACGGCGCGTTCGTGTCGATCGCGGACGACGGCCCTGGGATGCCCAGCGACGTCGCGGCGCGCGCGTTCGAGCCGTTCTTCACCACGAAGGGCGCGGGCGGCACGGGTCTCGGGCTCGCGAGCGTGCGGCGGTGCATGGCGCTCCATGGCGGGGGCGTCGCCCTGGAGACGGCGCCGGGCCTCGGGACCCGATTCACGCTCTCGTTCCCCAGCACGGTGCCTGCGGCGCTTCCCCGGCGCGGCCCCCGAGTCGAGGCAGCATGACGGTCACCGGATTCCTGTTGTTCATTCTGGTCGGCGCGATCTGCGGCGGGATCGCCGAGTTCCTGGTCGGCTGGAGCCCCGAAGGGTTCGTCGCGTCGGCCGCGGTCGGCTCGGCCGGCGCGGTGATCGGCGACTGGATGGCGCCTCGCCTCCACTTGCCCTCTCCGCTGACGGTGCAGATCGAGGGGCATCACGTGGAGATCGTCTGGGCGATCCTCGGCGCGATGGTGCTCCTGATCGCCATGAGCCTCTTTCGACGAATCCCCACGTTCCGCCGCTCTCGCTGAACGCCCGTGGCGCCCGGCGCCCGGACTCGATGACCAACGCCGCCCTCCGGGTCGGCCTGCGCGCGGACCCACCGGCGCGGACTGGAGCTCACCTCATGTCGCAGACCATCACGACCCACGGGACCTTGACGTACAGTCCGCCGAAACAGGCCTACGAGCTGCTCCGGTGGGGCTTCGTGGTCGCTCTCGCCGTCGGTGGCGTCGACAAGTTCAGTCGCGTGCTGACGAACTGGGATCACTACCTCGCGCCGGGGATCCTCCGCCTGTCGCCGTTCGCGGCCCGCGGGACGATGGTCATGATCGGCATGCTCGAGATCGCCGTCGCCGTCCTCGTCGCGGTCAGGCCGCGGATCGGCGCGTACGTCGTCGCGGGCTGGCTCGCGGCGGTGGTCGTGAACCTCGTCGTCGGCCTCGAATTCCTCGACGTCGCGCTCGTCGACCTCGGGCTGCTCGTCGGCGCGCTGGCGCTCGGTCGACTGGCGCAGGTCTACGACCACGCGAACGTCGTCGAGACGCGGACGATCGAGACTACCGTGATCGACGATCGCGACGAGCTCGCCGCCGCGCACGCCCTGAAGTTCTGACGGGGCCGCGCCGGCCGCGCCGGTCGCGCGAGCCCAACCCATCTGTCGGCACCGACTCGGCAATCGGCCGGAATGTCTTCGGCGAGAGCCCGGTGCGCATGTTGCTTCGAGGTCCGTCATGTCCAATCGACGATTCACCCGCGTCCTTCGATCCCTCGCCACAGGCTGTTGCGGGCTCGGACTCTTCCTCGCGGCGGGGTGCGGTGGGCCGCAACACTACGCGCCGAGCTCGACCAAGAACGCGCCGGGCGCGGACCCGGGGATCACGGTCGAGGTCTCGAAGGAGACGCACATGGCCCGCGTGACGATCGACATCCCGAACCTCGCGCCGCCGGATCGGCTGGCCGCCGGTGGGTCGACGTTCGTGGCGTGGTATCGGCGGGACGAGACGATGCCTTGGCAGCGCATCGGCGCTCTCGCCTACGACGAGACCGAGCGTCGCGGCCGGCTCGGTGCAACCGTCCCCGAGATCGCCTTCGATCTCGAGGTCTCCGTCGAGACCGGCGCGGCGGCGGGGGCCCCCTCGACCACGCTCGTGACCAAGCAGCACGTGTCGAACTGAGCGCGGCGGCGCCAGTCCGGCCGCGGAAATGGGCGGTCCTCCGGTGTCCGACACGCAGCTCTTCGCCCTGATCGTCCTCAGCTGCGCCGTCGGCGTGACGGCGCACCTGGCGATCGTCTGGCAGCTCGCCGCGCACGCTCCGCGCTGGCGATCGCTGCTCGCCCTGCTCGTTCCGCCGCTCACCCTCTTCTTCGGGATCCGCGCCCGGTCGTTCGTGACGACGGCGGTGTGGGCAGTGGCTTGGATCGTCTACTTCGGCGCGCGTATGCGCGCCTGATCGAGCTTCGCGGTCGCCCCCATGTCCGACGCCGCCCGCGCACGTCTGCGGCCTCCGTGGGGCCGACGTGTCGCTGCGTGCGCGGCGCTCGTTGGGCTCGCTGGGCTCGCTGCCAGCCTACTCGGCTGTCCGGTGAGCTTGGCGCGCGGCCAGCTCGCCCTCGACGCCGTCGACGTGGACGGGAACGAGGCCATCGATTCCGACGACCTGAAGGGGGCGATCGCGAGCGAGCCGACGTCGAAGGTGCTCGGCATTCGCCTCTGGTGGGTCGACTACGGCCTCTACCAGCACGCAATCCTCGAGAAGGATCTGCAGCGGATCGAGCGCTACTACCACGCGCGCGGCTTCTTCGAGGTCCGCGTCCGCGCGGGCCGCGTCGTGCACGCGGGCGCGCGCAGCGTGAAGGTGCAGATCGTGGTGGAAGAAGGGCCGCGCGTGCGCATCGGCGCGCTCCTCACGCAGGGATGGGAGGCCCTTCCGAACGCGCTGCGTGCGCGGCTCCTCGACGAGTGGAAGCTCGCCCTCGAGGCGCCGTTCGACGAGGACGAGTACGTGCGCGCCGGGCAGACCGCCGAGCGGGTGCTCGCCGAGGAGGGCTATGCGCACGCGTCGGTGAAGATGGGCGTCGAGGTCGATCTGGTCACGCACCGGGCGACGGTTCGCGCCGAGCTCGACGCGGGGCCGATCTGCACGTTCGGCGTCATCACCGTCGTCGGCCTTCGCGAGCTCTCGGAGGGGGCGGTGCGGCTCGTGCTCGCGCTGGAGCCGGGCAAACCTTACTCGACGAGCAAGATCCGCAGCGCCCGCGACGCGCTGTTCGAGCTCGGGCTCTTCGACACGGTGCAGGTGGAGCCCAATCTCGTGGATCGGACGGCGACCTCCGTCCCGCTGCTGATCACGGTCCGCGAGTCGAAGCTGCGTAGCCTGAAGATCGGGCCGGGTTTCCTGCTCGATCCGCTCCGCGACGACGTCCACCTGGTCGCCTCGTGGGAGCACCGCAACCTCCTCGGCGGACTGCGCGATTTCACGCTCTCCGCGCGTCCGCTGCTGATGTTCAAGCCCGGGCTCCTCTCGATGAAGACGGCGCGCCCCGGGATCTCGACCGACGCCCTGCTGCGGCAGCCGAGCTTCCTCGAGGCGCGCACCACGGGGAGCATGGCGACGACCTTCGCGATCCTCCCCGATCCGACCAACGACTACCGCACCACGTCGCTGCGCGGGTCGATCGGGGTCGATCGGCGCTTCGGGCCCAGCGTCGCCCTGGGGCTCTACTACCGGCGTGGCTTCGACTTCCCGGTCGCCTACGCCGGCGGCTACCTGCCGCCGAACGTGCTGCCGGGGTACCTGTTCACCGGCGCCGAGGCCGACGCCGTCCCCGCGCACCTCCACGGCGACGCGCGCGACGCCTCGATCCTCCGCCACTCCCTCAACGCCGCGATGCTCCGCGGCGGTGCGGCCTACCCGCTCCTCTACGACACGCAGCCCGCCGAGCACCGCGCGCTCTTCGCCGCCCTCGCCCTGCGCGCGCGCCACGCGGGCGTCGGTCTCTGGCCGCACGACCGGAGCGAACACGGCCTCCCGCTCGCGGAGATCGCGCGGACGACCGCCGCGCCGCTCGTCTGGCCCAAGCTCTTTCGGCGCGTCGTCGACTTCCTGCGGGCGCGCGCCGACGGCTTCCACGGCACGATCCTCGACTGGCTCGACGATCCGCTCGGCGGCGCGAGCGGCGACGACCGGTTCACGCGTGCGAACGGCACCTCGTTTCGCCTCCACGACGCGTTGCAGCTCCACGACGGCCACGTCGGCCTGACGCTCGATTCGGCGAACACCGTCTGCCACGCAGCGCGGCCGGCGCACGCGGAGCGGATCGCCACGAAAATCGCGACAGCCCCCTGATTCGATCCGGCGAGCGCTCCCCCTCGCCGATCGAGTGCTCCCCCACCGCCCCGCGAGTGCTCCCCCAGCGTCCCGCGAGTGCTCCCCCAGCGCCCCGCGAGTGCTCCCCCAGCGGCTTTGCCTCTAAAGACGCCTTCGGGCCCGACTTTCGGGGCAGCCGCGCGGGATAAAAGGCAGGCCAACGACGCGACGCGGCGGACGTTGATCGACCCTGCGTCCGGTGTACGGGCGGGCGCGGAGGTTCCCAATGGCGAACGAATCCGATCTCAATCCTGGCGATGTGGTGAAGCTCAAGTCTGGTGGCCCCCGCATGACCGTCATCACCGGAAACGACGGCCGGGGGTGGGCCGAGTGCACGTGGTTCGAGGGCACCGCCCCGAAGGCGACGAAGTTCCTGGCTGCGACGCTGGAACGCGTGAAGCCGTTCCCGACGCACACCGACGACGAGTAGTCGTCGTCTCAAGCCCGGGCAAACCGACGCGAGGGCGAGAGCTGCCGTCGCGTCGGTGTACTACGAGATCATGAAGCCCGTTCCCGACTGGTTCCGCGCCCGCCTACACGCGGCGCTCGATGCCGCTCTCGACTCGTGCCAGGGCGACGTGAGCTTCGCCGTCGAGGGCGAGGCGCCCGCCCTGTTGTGGATCAGGGTGCCGACGCAGCTCACGGACGAGCAGCTCGACGCCGCCATGGACGCCGCAGCCCGGTGGCCCGGCGCGGAGAACCACCGTGATTGATCGTTCCTGCATTTCCGTCTCGCCCATCATCTCGATCAACGCCCGGGTAAAACGTGTCAAGGTCACGGATTTGGAGACGTTCGTGACGATGCACACGGGCAGATCGTTCGCGACCAGCAATGCGCTCGAAGACGACGACGGGACGTTCGCTGGACGCGCGGTGGCGGCAGGGTGCGCCACGGGGCAGTCGAGATGAGCGGTTCGGACTTCTTCAATCGCAAGGGCATCGACGCCAACAAGATCGCGGCCCCCGACAACGACACGGAGCCTGCTACCGATGCCGTCGGCGAGGAAGGGCGCGTTCAGCTCCTTGTACAGAAGGCGCTGTCCCAGATGGCCTCAACGCTCGTCGATGTGGACCTCCTGATGCCCGAGCTGCGGACGTTGTTCGCGAGCCAGCCGTCGCTCGGGCCCGTGCTTGATCGTCTCGCCGGGGCTTCTGCGGGGCTGATTCGGGCGGGAAGTCGTGTCGGGACGCTGTACGCGAAGGTCACTTCGGAGGGCTTCCTGGAGATCAGCTTCAAGAGCCGCTACCGCATCACGGGCCCCCGATAGAGGATTCCCTTATCGATCCCTGTGATCGATGGACCCGCTCGCCCGCAAGGTTGCTACCCGCTTCGCGTCGATCAGGAACCCTGACCCGGGGCAGCTCGAATCCCTCGCCACGGTGTCCATCGACGGCAGCGATGGTGGAACGAACATCTCGTTCGACGAGTTCCGAAGCAGCCGCGACAAGCCGAGATTCAGGATGCAGGTCAAGACCCTGCACTACGCCACCAGCTCGGGCTCGGAGTTGGACCTGCCAACCGAGTGGGTCGTGGACCGCATGATCGCAGGGCTCATGACGGTGCGTACCAGGATGGCCGAACTACGCGCAGCCGGTGAGTTCAGCTCGTACTACGACAACGACGGACGTTGAATCCCCTGCGCGATCACTCATCTCCGGCGAGCCGGATCGGTTCCCCATCGGGGCCACGGCCGCAGTGGGGACACGTTCCCGGCGACGGAAACCGCCCCGTGGTCACGTCCTCGAACGACACGGACCCGAGCTTGGCGATCTTGTAGGTCAACATCGGCGTCGCCGTGCGCCCGTTCGCCACGTTGGTGAGCGACCGTTCCTTCATCTTCAAGACCTTCGCCAACGTCTTCCACGTGCCGAGCCGATGCCGAAGGAACGCGAGTGCGGCGCGCACGTTCTTCTGCTCGTCGGCCGTGAGATCGAAGTTGATCACGACGCCACCCCCGTGGCCTGCGACCAGAACGAAGGGTCGATCCCCAGCTCGTGGATCGAGTGAACGACCGTCACGACGTTGTGCGCGAGCAGCTTGAGCCAGACCTCGTTGTACTGCGCGATGGGGCTCTTCGCGCGGACGCTCGGCCCGAACTTGCGCTTCACCGCGCTGAACACGGACTCGACGTTCGACCGCTTGTGGTAGTGGTTCAGGTACGTCGGGCGGTTCAGCGAGAACAGGTGGTACATCTGCTTCCAGATGTCGGGCCCTTCGGATTCCTCGCCGACCGAGTTCCCCTTGAACATGATGTACGGCGTCGCGCCCGTCGCCTGGACGGCCTTGTAGTTCTCGAAGCTCAAGTAGCCCTTGTCGGCGCTCAGCTCGCGCATCTTGAAGTTCTTCGCCGTGCTCTTCACGAGGTCGGGCAGCATCGGGCAGTCGTTCTGATCGCCCTCCGTCACCTCGGCGCTCGTGACGATGCCGGTCTTCACGCCGACGACGGCGTGCGCCTTGACCCAACGGTGGGCCTTCATCTCCTTGCCGTACTTGTGGTCGTACCAGCGGACGTACGAGGTCGTGGTGAACCCCGTGCCGTCGATGGCGAAGTCGTTCTCGATGGCCCGAAGCGGCGTCGCCGACTGCTCGACGAGCGACTTGAGGATCGGCGTGATCGAGTCGTCGTCCATGTAGCGGAAGATCGAGTTGTAGTGCGGCGCGTGCTCGATGAGCCCCTTCTCCTCGCATCGTTCGATGTCGGTCGTCGCGCGACGGCCGGAGACCGTCGAGTAGACCTTCATCGCGGCCGAGTAGATCACGTCGGAGAGGGCGAGACGCGGGCGTCCCGTCTTCTGCTGCGGCTGCGGCACCCGTTCGCACAGGGCCCGAAGAAGCGTCTCGAAACGACCCTTCTCCCCGCACTGCGCGGCGTTGTACGCGACCCAGTTCTGACTGTAGGTGACCTTCATCGTTTCCGTCACGACGGTGCCGCCGTCCGGCATCGCAACCCGATGCCTCGCGTACTCGACCGCCCAGATGTGCTTGCAGGCGACGCCGCGCGTCTCGTGATCGGGGCACGTACACGTTCCAGATCGCGCATCGACGACGTACGTGCCGTCATGCGACTGCGACGGGACGATCCAGATCCCGTGCAGCGACTTCACGCGCTTCCCCTTGGCAATCTGGAGTCCACGAGCCTGGCGCGGGTCCATCGTGATCGCTTCCATGGATCTCAACTTACGTCGCCGAGTTTACCTGTCAAGGTAAGCATTGACAGGTGGCACCCGGAGACGTAGATTTCCGTCCATGAAGTGGGTCAAGCAGGTCGTAACGATCTGGAAGGTGCGGTGTCTCCGTTGTGGTCACGAGTGGGTGCCACGCGGCGCCGATGAACACACGGACAGTAGGGCGCCGCCCGAGCTTGAGAGCCCGCCGCGCATCTGTCCGAAGTGCAAGTCGGCCTACTTCGATGTTCCGCCGAAGAGCGACAACCCGGACGAGGCCCCGGCGCCCGCCGGTAAGAAGCCCCGGCGGGCGCAGAAAGGCCGGTCCAGCTAGGCGTTTGCGTGCCCATCCGTGGCGTACCAGGCGCGGAGCCTGACCACGAGCGGGCACACGAGGGCCTGCCGGAAGTGCGCGGTTTTCAAGGCGCGACTCCCTTCGTGTCGATTTCGGTGGCGCCGGTTTCCCGGCGGTGTAGAGAGGGATTGTCGAGCGCCCCCCGTTGAAGAGAAGGTGCTCGACTCCCTGGATAAGGGCGTGACGTGGTGGGCCTCCCGGTTACCAGCCGAGAGGTTCACTGCTTTTTGGCGCCAGCAGCAGGCGGATCCCTGGCTCAGTTCTGCTTCTTCGGCGCCTCCGGCAGATCGCTCGACAGGACCGTAGGACCGGCGCGGTAGCCGTCGCCGCCCTTCCCGATCACGTCGGTGACCTTGAGCGAGAGCTTCACCGCGCGCTTCACGAGGCCCGCGTAGATGCCCCCGAGACGGTTGGCACCACGCCCTTCGAGCCCGAGAGCGGCGCACAGCTCGTCACGGCTCACGATGTCGCCACCGTGCTCACGGAGCACGTGCAGCAGGCGGAGCTGGTAGACCTGCTCCGGCCGCGAGAGGTACGCGATGAACTGCTCCCACGGCGTCTGCGGGACCGCCGGGGAGGCGAGAGAAGGCATCGGGGTGGATGCCTCGGTGGTGCTCGAACGTGTCGCGAGGCCGCGACGGGATGCTTCGAGCGCGAGTTCGATGGCGGTGGTGATCGAGCCCGTCGTGATCGCGATGCCCGCGACCTCAACGACCATCGAGCCACTCGTGTTGGACATGGCTGTAGTGGACTGACCCATGAGGCAACTCGGGTTAGCACCCGTCCGTCATGCTGCCCAGCACATTTCGCCAATGGTTCCGGCTACTTGAGGGTTGCATAAGACCCTCAAGATGCAGGCGATTGATTCGATTGAGGATCTCGTCGGGCCCTTCCAGCCAAAGGCATGTCGATTTTTCGATCTGGCTGCTTTCAAGCCTGATCGTGACGACCCTCATATAGGACCGCTACACCTCATTCCGACTTGGGGGGCTGCTCGACCTTGTTTCGCAGCACGAGATCGAAGTTGAGATCCGCATCCAGGGCAGCGGCCAACGCCAACAACTTCTCGATGGTGACGTTGAGCTGGCCCTTCTCGTACTTGCGGATGTTCGCGCGGTCGATCTTCGTTCGGAGTTCGAGGTCGAGCTGCGAGAGCCCGCGTGCCTCCCGTGCGGCACGGAGCTTCTTGCCGATGGCAAGCGCGAACGCGGCGACGTGTTCTTCGAGCGGCTTGATCACCGTCGCAGTCGCAGGCTTGCCGCCCCGCCCCGGAAGCGGTGATATACGCCCCGGGTTACATGCGACCCCTGCGGACGGAGGTGACGATGCGAAACTTGCGGCTGATCGTGGTGCTGCTCGTGGTGACGGCCGTTCTCTCGGCCGGTTGCAAGGGCAAGGAGGACGCGGCCGAGGGCGAGCTACAGCCTTCGCATCGGAAGCATTCCAGCGCACCCGCGAAGACGACCGACGTGAAGCCCGAGCCAGTGCCGACCGTCGCTGCTGCGCCCCCACCCCCACCTCCGGCCCCAGCGCCCAAGACGACGATCCGGTTCGAGGAAGCGGGCGAGCACGAGGACGACGCCTGCACCGCGATGGGCGCCCCCGGCTACGCCTTGCGGTTCAAGGGCGGGACGTACGAGGACATGAACGAGGTGGCGTCGTTGAAGCACTGCACGCCTCGCTACAACTCGAACGTCAACCGCGTCTTCTGCTGCCCGCCGAAGTGAGATCGAGCTTGCGGGCCGAAGTCGGCGGCGCGACCGTAGATGGCGATCGTTCAAGATGGTGACGGTGGGAGGTAGAGCTGATGCGGACGAACGTGATCCTTGGAGCCGGTCTCGCGTTAGCGCTCGTAGCTGTGCGCGGCACGGCGAGCGCGGGGTGCTCGAAGGACTCTGATTGCAAGGGGGATCGTGTTTGCAGTGACGAGGGCAAGTGCGTCGCACCCGACGACGACAACAAGCCCAGGACGAAACCGAAGGCCAAGACCAAGGAGCCGACGCGCGAGGAGCCGAAGGCGAAACCGAAGTCGCGCTACTCGGACGACGATGACGACGACAACAACAAGCCGGTGCGTCGTCGCACGAGCGGCCCCGACCCCAACGAAGAGAAGATCGGCATCGAAGCGGGGATCGGCGCACCCTTCACGATCATCGGCGTGTCCTTCGGCTACCAGTGGAAGTGGTGGTACGAGGGAATCATCACCCTCGGCTACGGCAGCTCCAGCGCGAGCGGATCAACCGACACTTCCTCGGGGATCATCAACGCATCGGCGCGGGCGTCGGAGCTTACGTTCATGGGCCGCGCGCGGTTCTGGCTCATGCACGGCAACCACGCCCCGATCATCGAGGTCGGCGAGGGGATCTCCTCGTACAACCTCTCGACGACGGCCAGCGGGACGTTCGGCGACAGCCTCTCGTATACGCGCAAGGGCTCGCCCGCGTTCACGTTCATCGGCGCGGGCTACGGCTACCGTGCCGACGGTTGGTTCCGCTTCACGGCAACCCTCGGCGCCGTGCTGCCCGACACGACCCTCGGCGACTCGACCGTCAGCTCGACGGGGAGCTTCACCGACGCGGATCGCACGAGCTTCAAGTACGCGATGGACAGCGCGACTGACGGGATCACGAAGGTCCAGATCTACGGGGAGCTGTCCGTCGGGGCGCTCTTCTGAATCAAGTTCGACGGACGCAGCGGAGGTTCGACATGTCGATGAAGAGCGTTGTTGGTGCAGCAGTTCTCGTGCTCACCGCGTGGGGATTCGTTGCAACCGGGTGCAGCAGCTCAAGCAGTTCCGTCAGCCCGGCGGGAGATGTCTCGTCGCTGTGCCAGCGGCTCGTCTACTGCGGCAAGAAGGATTCGACGGGCGCCGTCTACACGCAGGCAACTTGCGAGGCGAACTTCAAGGGTTGGATCATGCCGGGGGGCTGCCTGTCCGCCTTCCAGAGTGCCACTTGCGCCGACGTTACGGCCTCTCCGGCTGCGGCTTCGCTCAAGAGCGCCTGCTTCCCTCCGTGTGCAGCCACGACGTGCAGTGCCGATCAGTCGGAAGTCACGATTTGCACTACTTCGGGCGGGGAGACCTTCTCCTGCACCGACATCTGCGCCCGCAACAGTCAGACCTACATTGGCATCTGCGGCACGTCCGCGAACGGGAAGACTTCACCCACGCCGGTCTGCTGGTGCCAGTAGCCGTTGAGCATTCGTGACGCGGGTTGATCAGCGATGCGGCGTCGTTCCTCTTCGGGACGGCGCCGTCGTCATCTCCGAGCTGGACGCCGTGCTCCGGGCCCACGGGTTCGAGCTGCGTGACCTCCGGTTCGCGTACGGCGACTGGCCGGGGCACGTGGCGTTCGTGGGCGTCCAGGGCGACGGGGAGCCCGTACGCGGCGTCGTGGTGGCCGAGTGGACGTACGACGACGGCCGGGCCGTTCTGGAAGCCCGTGTGCGCGTCGATCAAGTCGGAGAAGAGCCCGAGGACGACTACGCGCCCAAGAAGTGCTGACCGGCCCGGTAGACGCCGTAGGCAAGCACGCACGCGAACGCGGCCTTCGCGATGTTCTCGGCGGTCGTCCCGCCGGTTGCCTTCGCACAGACGGGGCCGAAGCAGACTTCGATGCTCTGGTTGCAGCTCGGGCAGCGATCTGAGGGGTTGCGCGCGACGATGGGGCGGGGTGCGATGGGCATGGTGGTCTCCGATTTGATCCGGGGGTCACGCTGGGCGCGACCGTTACCCCTCTAGGGTGACACGGACCCGTCCGCCGTCGAGCAGTCGTCCGTGCGATCGGGAGCCGACTGCTGCCTACATCACCCACAGTCTGCGTCGGTTCGTCGATGACGCGCCCGGGGACTTCTAGGGCAACGCGCGGTCTTTCGGGGCAGAGGCGTCATTTAGGGCAAAGCCTCCCCCAGCGCCTCGCGAGTGCTCCCCCAGCGCCCCGCGAGTGCTCCCCCAGCGCCTCGCGAGTGCTCCCCCAGCGCCCCGCGAGTGCTCCCCCGTTCGACTCGACCCATCCCCTGGCGTCTCGCGAGTGCTCATCCAGCGCCGCGCGACCTGTTTCCGCACGTGACTCGTTCTCACTCAATCACGATCCATCAACACAAGGAATCACGACAATGACCACCACGACGACCACGACCACCGCGACCGCCTCGACCACCAGCTCCATCGACATGCGCCTCGCCAGCAAGGGTCGCAACCAGCCGCTCGCCGGCCTGCTCCAGCAAGCGAAGGTCTCCGCCGGGAACGCGAAGCTGTACGCCGCGCAGCTCGACGCCTGCGGCTGGACCGACGCCCGCACGAGCACGATGCTCGCCGAGATCGCCTCGCTCGAGACCGACGTCGCCTCGCGCATCGACACCGCCA
>CAIXWQ010000824.1 GCA_903923175.1 uncultured delta proteobacterium
CGCCCGCGCCGTTCGCGCCCGCGCCGTTCGCGCCCGCGCCGTTCGCGCCCGGGCCGTTCGCGCCCGGGCCGTTCGCGCCTGCACCATCGCCGTTCGCGCCGTCGCCGTTCGCGCCCCAGAGCTCGCGCGACGCGCCCGCGATCGGTCGACCCGCGGATGCTCCGTCCGCCCCTTCCGCTCCGTCCGCTCCGTCCGCTCCGTCCGCTCCGTCCGCGCCCGCGGGGTCGAGGCCGGGCGCCGATGCGCCGCCGTCGGAGGGGCGCCGTCCGCCCGCGGAATCGAAGTCTGCGTCGCTCCTCTCGGGGGCGCAGAAGGCGCTCGTGCAAGGCGACGCCGCCGCCGCCGCGAACCTCTACCGGCTCGCCCTCCACTACGCCGAGGACGCCGCGACGCGCGGCTACGCCCAGTCGGGGCTCGTCGAGGCGCGCGCGCGGCTCTCCGACGCGCACCTGCAGAAGGCTCGCTACGAGGAGAAGGAGTCGCGCTGGTCAGAAGCCGCCGCCTCGTACGCGAAGGCGCTCGACGGCCGCCCGGACGATCCCGCCATCTGCGAGCGCCTCGCGAACGCGCTCCGCCAGGAGGGGCACGATCTGCTCCGTGCCACGCGCCTCGCCGAGCTCGCCGTGTCGCGGGCGCCGCGCCGCGCGGCGTACCGGCGCACGCTCGGGCTCATCTACGCCGACGCCGGGCTCGCCGAGAAGGCCATCGCGGAGATGGAGCAGGCGCTCGAGATCGATCCGACCGACGAGATCGCGAGCCGCGCGCTCGCGGCGCTCCGCAAGCGCCGACGGTGACGCGGTGACGCGGTGACGCGCGCGCGAGGCGCGCCGCGCGTCAGTCCACGCCGTGCCGCCGCAGCCAGTCGCTGAGCGGGCGATCCTCGACCTCGATGTGCCGCAGGAGCCAGTCGCGCAGGAAGCGCATCGTCACGGCGGCGGCGTCGGCCTCGGTGCTCTCCTCGTCGAGCGTGAGCGCGCGCACCTCGTCGAACAGCCGCCGGTGCTCGGCCCGGTGGTGCTCCTCGCCGGGGCCGCCGCCGTGCTCGGACATGAGCCGCTCCTCGGTCGCGAAGTGCTCGGCGGTGAACCGGATGAGGGCGCGGAGCGACCCGAGCACCTCGTCGCGATCGCGCCCGGCCACGAGATCGTCGCCCAGCTCGTTCACCAGTTCGACCAGCGTCCGGTGCTGATCGTCGATGATCTGCACGCCGACTTCGAACTCGTCGCGCCACACGAGGAACGGGCGCCACGCGCGCGCGGTCGGCGCGCCCGCGTTCGCTGGCTCCTTCGTCGGCTGCTCGCCCGCCTTCGGCTCGATCGCGTCCGCGTCTCGCTTGGCGTTCACCCGTCAGAGCGTAGCAGGCGGCGGAAACTCGCCGTCCGCCCTCGCTCTTCCGCTGAGTCACTCGGGAAATCGCCGAGATCTGCCGAGGTTCCTGCCCGGCGCGGCGGCCGGACCGCCCAGCCGAGCTTGCCTGCGGGCCACCTCGCCCCCCAAAAACGCCGCGAGCCGCGTTCCCGGTCGGGTTCGCGGCTCGTTGCTCAGTCGTCGTTGCGGAGAGGGCGGGATTCGAACCCGCGGTACCTTTCGATACACACGATTTCCAGTCGTGCACCTTCGGCCACTCGGTCACCTCTCCCCGGCGGTGCCGGGCCAACGAGGGGGCGAACGCCCCACAACGCTCCCGAAGGTCGCCCCCCGGCGAGCGGACTCTCCGGGGGAGCGCGCCGAAGGTGGCGCAGAAGCGGCCTATGACGGCCGCCTCTCAGTGGTCCAACGCTGCTGGTGGCGGAGAGAGGGGGATTCGAACCCCCGGTACCCTTCCGGGTACGCCTGATTTCGAATCAGGTACCTTCAACCGCTCGGTCATCTCTCCGCCGCGCGTTGTGCAACTCGGCGCCCCCCCTTGTCAACGCGAAAGCGCGCGCGAGCTTCACTTGGCGCACCGAGCGCGCGCCGCGCGGCCGACAAAGTCGAGCTTGCGTGGTCACGGGTCAGCGCCTATGGTCCCTCCCACGTCGACGCCGAGAGGCGCAGGCGGCCGTCGCAGAGACGCTCGTGCTCTCACCGACAGCGCACCGTGAACCCCGCCAGGGCCGGAAGGCAGCAACGGTAGCGGAAAGCGAGTGTGGTGAGAGCTTCTCTGTTTTTGTGCCCTGCGTGGCCCGCAGCGCCGCGGCCAGCCCCGACGAGCCTTCCCGTCGCGCCCGGTAGGAGCGCGATCCGCGCGCCGCGAGGGCAAGACGACCCGGGCTGCAGGCAGCCTGCGCTCGCCGCTCCAACTACGGCCGAGCGCCCCGCACGCACCCAGCACGGATGAATCCGCCGAGGCCGAACGCCGATTGACCGGCATGTGCCCGGTTGGTAGCTGAGCGCGCACACGCGGCGCACTTCTCGACCTTCGCGCCCTACGTAGCTCACCGGCCCGACCCATCCGCGGCCGAGTCCCCGCAGGAGAATCCCATGCAGTTCGCTCGCCTCCTCTCCCTCGCCCTCGTCGCCGGTGCGCTCGGTGTCATCGGTTGCTCCAGCTCCAGCGGCGGCAGCACGATCGTCCCGATCAAGAACGATACGGGTGTCGACTCGAAGACCGACACGAACACCACGTCGGGCAACGACAGCGGCAGCACGACCGACACGGCGACGGGCCCGACCTGCGACGTCGACGCCGGCACGAACTGCACGACCGACTCCTGTGGCGACTCGAACACCTGCTTCGAGTGCTACATCAACTCGGACATGACGGGCTACCAGGCCTACGTCACCGCGCTCACCTCGGCGTGCGCCTGCGCGACCGGCGCGACCTGCTACAGCGCCTGCAGCGCGACCGACGTCTGCGGCGGCGCCGCGACCGACCACACGGCCTGCATCAATTGCGTCAACGGCCTCGCGGCGAGCGACGCGTGCAACACGACGTTCGCGACCAAGTGCAAGGCCAGCTCGGCCTGCCTCGCCTTCGCGAACGGCGCCAACAGCGCGTGCCCGTGAGCGCCTGAGCGGGCCCGCCCCGGCGGGCTCGACGCTCGCAGCCCCTGCGCTCCGGCGCGGGGGCTGCTTTGTTTTGTGCTTCCTGCGCGCCCCGCGCCTACGTCAGCGCGCGAGCGTCTCGCGCAGCACCGCGCCGGTCGGCGTCTTCTTCTTCGCCACCGCGAGCGGCGAGCCCTCGGCGATCACGCGTCCGCCGGCGCTCCCCCCCTCGGGCCCGAGCTCGACGAGCCAGTCGGCGCCGGCGATCAGCTCGGGGTGGTGCTCGATCACGACCAGCGTGTCGCCGCGCTCGACCAGCCGGTGCAGCACGCCGAGGAGCTTGCGCACGTCGGAGAGGTGCAGGCCGGTGGTGGGCTCGTCGAGGACGTAGAGCGTCGGCTGGTGGCGCGCCGTCTCGCCCAGCTCCGCGGCGAGCTTGAGGCGCTGCGCCTCGCCCCCCGAGAGCGTGTTCGACCCCTGACCGAGCGCGAGGTAGCCGACGCCGAGATCGTCGAGGATGCGCAGCGGGCGCGCGATCTTCGGGTGCGCCGCGAAGAGCTCCGCCGCGTCGTGGGCCGTGGTGGCGAGCACCTCGCCGATCGAGCGCCCGAGGTACTTCACCTCCAGCGTGCCGGGCTCGTAGCGCAGGCCGTTGCAGGCCTCGCACGGCGAGGAGACGTCGGGGAGGAAGCTCATCTCGCTGACGACGACGCCGCCCCCATCGCACGCGACGCAGCGGCCCCCCTGCGCGCTGTTGAAGCTGAAGCGCGTCGGCCCGTAGCCACGGACCTGCGCCTCCGGGGCCGCCGCGAAGAGCTTGCGGATCGGGTCGAAGATGCCGAGGAACGTCGCGGGGACCGAGCGCGGCGTGCGGCCGATCGGCGACTGATCGACCGCGAGCGCGCGCACCACGTGCTTGTGGCCGACCAGCGCGTCGAACGGGAGCGGCGCGATCCCGTCGAGCAGCTCGAGCTTCAACGCGCGCCGGAGCGCCGGGTAGAGCACCTGGCGCACCAGCGTCGACTTGCCGCTGCCCGAGACGCCCGCGACCACCGTGAGCCGCCCGAGCGGCAGGCGCACGTCGACACCGCGCAGGTTGTGCCCGCGCGCGCCGCGCAGCTCGAGCCACTTGGCGTCGCTGCCCTCCGTGACGCCGCGCGGGGTCGGGGCCGGCA
>CAIXWQ010000825.1 GCA_903923175.1 uncultured delta proteobacterium
AGCGCGGTGACGCAGGGCGCGCCGCGCGCCGAGACGCGCCCGCGCAAGGCGACGCGGGACTTCATGATCACGCAGGCGCCGGCCAGCGGCGGCGAGGGCGCCGGCAGCGGCAGTGGCAGTGGCAGTGGCAGTGGAGACGACGACGACGTGGTCGGGTGGAAGACCGAGCTCGACTCGCCGGCGCCGACGCTCGTCGACTACTTCGAGGCCAAGGCGCAGCGCTACGGATGCGAGACCAAGAAGCGACTCCCCGAGTCGGTCGTGCTCCAGTGCAGCGAGGGGCCGATGGTGATGCTGAAAGAGGGGCTCGAGGTCACCATCGGGTGCAAGGCGATGTCGCTCGCCGACTGCCGCTCGCTCTTCAAGCGGATCGCCGATCAGGATTGAGCGGCGCGGCCGGCGAGGCCCGCGCGAGGTAGGCTCTTCGGATGGTCCTGCGAACACGCGCTGCGCCGAGCGAGACGTCTCCTGCGGCGCGCTCCGTGTCCCGCGGGCGCCTCCCGTCCGCGTCGCTCCTCCCACTCCGCCCGCTCCGCCCGCTCCGCCCGCTCCTCGCCATCGTCGCGCTCCTCGCGCCTCTCGCCGCCGCCTGCGGCGGCAAGCTCACCGACACGCCGTCGCCCTCGGCGTCCGACGCTGCCGACGCCGCCGACGCGACCCTCGCGCCCGAGGACGCGGCGGACGCGCCTGCCGAGCTGCCGGAGGGGGCGCCCCGCGACGCGCAGCTCGATGCGCCTGGCGATGCGCGCGTCGATGCGAGCTTCGATGCGAGCGACGGCGCGAGCGACGGCGACGTCGCGTGCACCCCGAAGACCTGCGCCGGCGCGCGCGCGACCTGCGGTTGCCTCGACGATGGCTGCGGGCGGACGCTCGACTGCGGTGACTGCACCAAAGGGCTGGCGTGCGGCGGTGGGGGCGTGCCGAACGCGTGCGCCGGCTACGACTGCGCGCCGCGCAACTGCGCGAGCGCCGGCGCGAACTGCGGCCTGATGGGCGACGGCTGCGGCGCGCTCCTCGACTGTGGCGTCTGCGGCGGCGGGGCGCCCTGCACGCTGAATCGCTGCGCGCCGCCCGACGGAGGCTGCGTGCCGCGCTCGTGCGCGGACGCCCGCGCGCAGTGCGGGCCCGGCGTCGACGACGGCTGCGGCGGCAAGCTCGACTGCGGCGCCTGCCCCGCGGGGTTCGTGTGCGGGCAGCTGGTCGCGAACGCGTGCTACGCGCGGCCGGTCTGCGGCGGATCGAGCGCAGACGCGGGCGCGGGCGCGTAGGGGGCGGGGGCCGGCTCAGCGTCGGAGCAGGAGCGCCGCGAAGTGCGTGCCCGTCCCCGGCGACGCGAGCACCAGGTAGGGTGCGGTCATGCGGCCGTGCGTCTCGGCCAGCGTGATCGGCACCGACGCGAGCGCGACGTTGCCGTAGCGGTCGTAGGTGTCGAAGTACTCGGCCGGGCCGATCGCACGCTGCCAGTGATCCATCAGCGCCCGCGCGGGCTGGTGGGTGACGAGCGCGACCTGCGCGGGCTCGACGCCGTTGCGCGCGAGGAGCGCCGCCACCATCTCGGGCGGCACCTCCGCCCCCTGCTTCATCACCACCTGCATGGCCGACTCGCGCATCTCGTAGGTCGGCAGCGCCATCCCCTCGCCGTCGACGGCCACCCTGCGCGCGCCGGGCCGGCCGAAGGGGCGCGGCTTCATGTTCATCACGTCGAAGGCGTCGCTCAGCGTGCGCGACTCGTGATCGAGCACCCGGAAGCGCGGGCTCGGCCCCACGACCACGGCGCCGGCGCCGTCGCCGACGGAGACGGAGTGGCCGCTCGAGTACGCGACGTGGCGCGACATCGACGAGCCGCACACCACGAGGACGTGACGCGCGCGGCCGGCCGCGATGGCCTCCCACGCGAGCGTCACCGAGGTGATGAAGTTGGAGAACTCCGCGTTGATCGGCACGACCATCGCGCGCGGATCGAGGCCGAGCCCGTGGTGCACGAGGTAGAGCCCGTTGGGGCTCGAGTACTCCGAGACGAACGCGTAGCCGTAGACGCGATCGATCTGCTCCGGGCGCACGCCGGCGTCGTCGAGCGCGGCGCGCCCGGCCTCGATCATGAAGTCCTCGATGGCCTCGTCGGGCGCGAGCACGCGGCGCTCGTCGGTGCCGGCGAAGAACGCGGCCTCCGCCGAGCGGTCGCCCTCGAGCTCCGCGAAGACGGGGTCGTCGTTGGTGCGCACCCGCGCCGGCAGGGCGCGACCGAAGCCGAGCAGTCCGATGTCGCTCATTGGGCCTGGAATTGCCGCAGGGCGGAGGTTCGCTGGCTCCCCTCGAGGCGGACGCTCGGATCGATCCGCGCGTCGATCAGGAGGGGACCGTCGAGGGGGAGCCGCAGCGCCGCGGCGAGCTCCGCGCGGGTGCGCACGACGACGCCCTGTGCGCCCATGCTGCGCGCCAGCGCGGCGAAGTCGATGAGCTGCGTCGAGAGATCGGGCGTGCTCCCGAACAGATCGCGCAGGCCGTGCTCGCACATGTTCAGCCGGCTGTCGTTGGCGACGAGCAGCGTGACCGGCACCTGGTGCTGCACGGCGGTCGCGAGCTCGTTGCCGTACATCAAGAAGCACCCGTCTCCGCAGATGCCGTAGACGCGACGCTCGCGCGCCCCGAGCTGATAGCCGATGGCGCTGCCGATGCCGGAGCCCATCGAGCCGAAGCCGAGGCACGTGACGAAGTCGGCGGCGGCGCCGATGCGCAGGTAGTGCAGCGCGATCGAGAGGTGCTCGCCCATGTCGGCCGTGAACACCGCGTCGGGCGGGCAGACCTCGTTGAGCACCGTGATGGCCTCGGCGGTCGTCAGCAGCCCGCTCGGCGACGCCTTGATCGGCGTGAGGTGCAGTCCGCCGGTGTCGGGGCGTGCCCTCGGCGCCGCGCCGTTTCCCTCGATCATGCGACCGATGACGAGCTCCATCGGGCCGAGCAGCCCGAGGTCGATCGGGTAGTTGCGGCCGAGCTGCGCGGTGTCGAGATCGATCTGGATGAAGGCCCGAGAGGCCGCGAGCAGGGGAGACCACGAGTTGGTCGCGAAGTCGTTGAGCCCGGAGCCGCAGACCAGGATCACGTCGGCGCCCTGCTGCAGGTAGCGCACGACGCTCTCGTGGCCGCCGAAGCCGAAGATGCCGAGGTAGAGCGGATCGTCCTCCGGGAAGACCCCTTTGGCCTTGGGGCTCACGGCGACCGGGCTCCGCGTCGCGTGGGCGAGCGCCGCCAGCGCGGCGTGATTGACCGGGCCGCGCGCGCCCGCTCCCGCGACGATCAGCGGCCGCTCCGCCGAGAGCAGCAGATCCATCGCGCGCCGGCACCCCTCGTCGTCGAGCTCGAACGACGTGTGGACGCCGCCGCCGATCGGCGGAGACCTCACGATGTCGGCCGAGGAGACGTTGAGCGGCAGCGAGAGGAACGCCGGGCCGGGCCGGCCGCTGAGCGCGGTGGCGAGCGCCTTGCGCATGGTCGTCGCCGCCATGTCGGCGCGCGTGATCTGCGCCGAGAACTTGGTGATTCGGCGGACCTGCGCGAGCACGTCGAGCCCGAAGGACGACCCCTCTTGCAGCGCGCCGCGCCCGAACGCGGAGGTCGGGACCTCGCCGCTGATCATGATCACCGGCACGTTCTCGTAGAAGGCCGAGGCGAGGCCGGTGAGCGCGTTGGTGATGCCGGGCCCCGCGGTGGTGATGACGACGGCCGGCTTGCCGGTCGCGAGGGCGTGCCCCATCGCCATGAACACCGCGCCCGTCTCGTGCTTCGCGTTGACCACGCGGATCTGCGGCAGATCGAGCAGCGCGCCGTACATGCTGGAGATCGCGCCGCCGGGATTGCCGAAGACGGTCTCGACGCCGTACTCGCGCAGCACCTGGAAGAGCTGCGAGGCGACGGTGACCTTGCGCTCGGGGCGGCCGGAGGGCGTGCCCACGTGCTCGACGGAGCGCCGTGAGGCGGGCGGCGCGAGAACGGCAGCGGTCGGCTCTCGTTCGTCCATGGGGCTCCTCTTCTTCTCGGGGCGAGGCCGGCGCGTGGCGGCCGAGGGAAACGCGACGACGTGCCGACTCACGAGCGGCGCGCGCGACGCGCGGAGCGCGCGCCTGTCGTCGGGCAGTTCGCGCGGATTGGCAAGGAGCGAATACTGCGAGGGGGTTGGCGGATTGACCGCGCGAGCGACGGCCCCGCGCTCGCCGACCTCGATCGAACATGCTAGTGACGCACGTATGCGTTACGCTGCGCGCCTGGGGATCTTCGTCTCGCTCGTCGGCTCCGTCGCCTCCGTCGTCTCCGTCGGCGGGTGCTCGGCCGACGACGCTGGGCTCTCGACGTTCGACACCGGCACTGCGGAGGAGACGAGCCTCGACGCGGGCAGCGACACGGCGAGCGGCAGCGACACGACCCCGGACGCGACCGTCGACTCCGGCGCAGCCGACTCGGGCGCCGACGAGGTCGCGACCGACGCGACCGACGCGGGCGACTCCGCGAGCGCGCCCGATGCGGCCGCCGACGTCGCGCTGGACGGCGCCGTCGCAGACACGGCGTCGGCCGATACGAGCGTCGTCGATGCTGTGGCAGACGCTGCCGACACCGCGGACACTGCCGACACCGCGGACACCGCGGACACCGCGGACACCGACTCGGCCGACGCGCGAGCAGACGCCGCGAGCGACGCTGCGGATGCTGCCGACGCCGCCGACGCCGCGGATGCTGCCGACGCCGCCGACGCCGCCGACGCCGCCGACGCCGCCGACGCGAGAGACGGCGCGGGCGCGACCTTCGGCGTCGCGCCGGTGTGCGACGGGGTCATCGCCACCGGCGAGTACGGCGATCACACCGAGGGGAAGAACCAGCTCACCAGCTCCACGCAGACCTGGCTCGCGACCTGGGACGACACCAACCTCTACCTCGCGCTCACCAACGCCGACGTGTCCGAGGCGGCCGTGCTGTACCTCGACAAGGCGCCGCTGACGCCGGCCACCTCCGGCACCAACGCCGACGGCGATCTCGCGGGGCAGCTCTACGACGGCGCGCGCTACGCCTCGCTGCCGTTCCGCGCCGACCTCGTCGTCTACGCGAAGAGCGGCTATCGCGAGTACCGCACGGCCGACGGCGCCGGCGGCTGGTCGAGCGCCGTCTCCGCCGCGGGGTGCTTCGCGAGCAGCGGCACCACGCGCGAGCTCTCGATCCCCTGGTCGGCGATCGGCGGGCGGCCCGCGAGCTTCGCGATGTTCGTCTACGCGGTGGCGGGCACGGGGTACGTATACGGCCAGGCGCCGACCGCGAACCCCGGCGGCAGCGTGGGGCTCACGGCCACGGCGACGTCGTACTTCTACGTGAGCGACGCGTCTGCGGCCGCGGCGCAGAAGCCGTTCGCGACCGTTCGCCCCTGAACGGCGCGCGCGGCGCGCGAGGGAATAGACTCGGAGCGCCATGTCGATCGGACCCGAGGAGCTAGACTACGTCCGCGACCTGGTCTTTCGCCGTTCCGCGATCGTGCTCGAGCCCGCGAAGCAGTACCTGGTCGAGTCGCGGCTCGCGCGGCTGGTGCTGGACGAAGGGTGCGACACGCTCGACGAGCTCGTGCACCGGCTGCAGTCGGAGCCGCCGGGCGACCTCCACGCGCGGGTCGTGGAGGCGATGACCACCAACGAGACGTCGTTCTTCCGCGATCTCCACCCGTTCGAGGCGCTCCGCGAGCACGTGATTCCGGCGCTCGTGGCGCAGCGCGAGGCCACGCGCTCGCTGTTCGTCTGGTGCGCCGCGGCGTCGACGGGGCAGGAGGCCTACACGATCGCGATGATCCTCCGCGAGCATTTCCCCGCGCTCGCGGCCTGGAGCGTCCGCATCGTCGCGACCGACCTCTCGACCGAGGTGCTCGCGCGCGCGCGCGCCGGGATCTACCGGCAGTTCGAAATCAATCGCGGCCTGCCGGAGGAGCGCCTGCGAGCGCATTTCGAGCCGCACGGGATCGACTGGCGGATCCGGCCGGAGCTGCGCGCGATGGTGGAGTTCCGCCAGGCGAACCTCATCGACGACTGGGGGGCGATGCCGACGCCGGATCTGGTCTTCCTGCGCAACGTGCTGATCTACTTCGACGTCCCCACGAAGCGCGCGCTCCTCGGCCGCGTGCACGACCTGCTCGCGCGCGACGGCGTGCTCTTCCTCGGCGGCTCGGAGACGACCTCCGGGCTCGACGATCGCTTCGAGCGGATCGCGCAGGGGAAGGCCGTGTACTACCGCCGCAGGGACGGGTGCTGAGGCGCGTCGCGCGCGGCGCCTCCGCGCGTCGAGCGCGAAGCCGCGCGGACCTCGAAGCGCGCGCCTTCGCGAACCCGGAGATGCGTCGACAGGCGCCTGTACGCTCCCTCACGCTCCCTCACGCATTTCGTCGTCGTCGGTGCAGCCTCGCGGCCGCGAGCGCGAGCGTCGCTGCGCAGTCCTTCGCGTCCGCGCCGCCCGGCGCGCCGCGCGCGCAGCCGCCCGAGTGGCTCGTCCCCGCGGGCGCCGGGGCGACGCACGCGCTCGAGCCCGCGCCGTCGCACCTCTGCACCGACGCGCCGGCGCAGCCCGCGCCGCAGGTGACGTCGGCGCTCGGGAAGGCGCACGAGAACGGGGCCGTCCCGTCGCACTGACCGCCGCACGCGGTGCCGGCGCCGACGCAGGGGGCCCGCCCGGTCCGCGGCGCGCCCTTCACCGCAAGGCAGGTGCCGATCGACCCCGGCTCCGCGCACGCCTCGCAGGTGCCGCCGCAGGCGCTGTCGCAGCAGACGCCGTCGAAGCAGTAGCCGCTCGCGCACTCCTTGGTCTGCGGCAGGCAGCCGCCCGCGCCGTTGCAGACGTGCATCGTCAGCGTGCCGCCCGCGCAGGTCGACGCCGCGCACGAGCCGTGCGGATCGGTGCCGCTCGCCGCGGCGCCGCGGCGCGGCGCAGGATCGCCGCACCGCGCGCCGGTCCGCGGCGTTCCTGCGTCGCGCAGCTCAGCCGAACGGCGGCCGCGAGCCCGCGCGGAGGTGGAGATCGACGAGCGAGTCGCGCGCCTCGCGCTCCCCTTCGTAGCGGGCGCGATCGGAGAGCGAGGGGAGGAAGAACGCCGGCACGCCGTCGTCGCGCCGCGCGACGAAGCTCGCGCGCGAGCCGTCGGCGAGCACGAGCGCGCACGGCCACGCGGCGTGCGCTGCGTGCTCGATCGCGAGCGGCGCGACCGGGCGCGCGCGGCCGAGCGCCGACGCGAGGTGCACACCGCCCGCGTCGTCGAGGTAGACGCGGTGGAGCTGCGCGAGCCGGAGCGGATGCAAGGCGAGGCGCGCGAGCGCCACCGCGGTGATCGCCAGCGAGCCGTACACGCCGTGGCGGAGCGAGGGGAACGCGAGCCCGGCGATCGCCACGCCGAGGCAGACGGCGACGAGCGCGTGCGCCAACAGCGCATCGACGATCGCCGAGGCGTCGTCGACGCGCGTCCGGACCCCAGCGTTCGCCATGCGGCGCAGTGTAGCGCGCGGGCGCGCGCGCGCCGGCTGCCCCGGCCGCACGGCCGCGCCGCCGCCCACGCGCTCACGTGCTCAGGCCTTCGAGCGACCACGCATGAGGTTGAACACCAGCGAGACGATCGCGAGCACGAGCAGGATGTGGATCCAAGCGCCGAGCTGCGACGAGGTCGCGAGGCCGAGCACCCAGAGGAACAGGAGGAGGATGGTGAGCGTCCAGAGCATGCGAGCCGAAGTTGCAAGCGCCGCTCCGCGAGGGTGTCGCCGCCGCGCGCGGCGCGTCAGAGCGCGGGAAGAGTCCCGCGCTCTTCACTGCCCACCGGGGAGGTCGGCACCGCCCCGCCCCGCCGAATGCGATTCGTCGGGGCCCCACCCCACCGGAGAGACGGTTTCACAGTCTCTCCGCGCGCTCAGCCTGCCGCGGGCCGCGCCAGGGCCGCGCGCGCGCGCCGTCGCATCACGAGCGCGCTCAGCAGCGCCCCGAGGAGCGCGCCCGCCGCGAAGGTGCCCGCGAGCGTCGCCCACACGAAGCTCGGTAGGCGCGATTTCGGCGCGGGACCGACACGCGGCTGCGCGCCGGCCGTCGCGGTGACGAGCACGTACCCGCGCGTCCGACCGGTGCTCGGATCCTGCGTGCCCATCGCGCGGAAGAGGTCCGCGGCGGGCGCCCAGAGCGCCGGGTACTTGTAGCGCGCGACGTCCATGATCAGGAACCGGTCGGCGGCGGCGTTGAAGGCGCCGAGGGGCGAGATGTGCCCCATCGTCTCCTGCCCCACGCCGGCGCGGTCGTAGTTCGCGAGCACGTAGCTCCCGGGCTCGCGGAGGTTGGCTTCGACCTCGCGGCGAAAGGCGTCGAGGCTCGTGTCGCCGGCGTGCACGACGCGCGCGCCGACGCCGTGCGCGACGAGGAAGGCCCCGAGCTGATCGAGGGTCATGCCGCGGTGCGAGACGGTGTCGGCCTGGATGACCTGCGAGGCCGGGCCGTCGAAGACGTTGTCCTGGGTGAAGGCGTTGTAGGGCGCCCACGCCGCGACGCGCGGCGCTTCGAGCTGCATGGCGTTGAGCACGATGACGCTGCTCGCGACGCCGCAGAAGGCGCCGTGCTGCTGCGACACCCACTGGTTGGCGAGGCGGAAGAAGTCGACGTTGGCGTCGGACGACACGAGGAGTCGGCGCCCTTCGGGAGCGTCGAGCGCGACGAGGCCGGCCGGGAGCGGGGCCTGCTGGGCGGCGGCGAGCCGCGCGGTGAGCATGAGCGCGAGCATGAGCGCGAGGGGGGCCGCGTGCAGCGGGCGGCGACGGAGGCGGGCGCGGCGCATGTCGGGCGAGTATGCCGGAGTCGAGGGCACGGCGGGCCGCGCCGCGTCATCTGGCTCCCGACGTGCGCGCCCGCAGCGTATCGCGTCCTCGACCGGGCCCGCGGCCGGACCGGAGCGGCGGCGCGCGCCGCAGGTTCGGCTCGACGCGCTATCTGCCTGCGCCGTACGTTCGTGCGGAGATGTCTCGGAGGCGCCCCCGCGAATCGTCGACATGACCGAGCCCGCCCACCTCCGCGTGGTCGCCGCCGGTCGGACCGACAGCGGTCGCGTGCGCGATCACAACGAAGATCGCGTGCTGGTCGCGCCCGAGCTCGGCCTGTTCGTGGTCGCCGACGGCATGGGCGGTCACGCGACGGGGCACGTGGCGAGCGCGACCGCGGTGGCCTCGATGCGCAACTTCTTCGAGGCGACGGCGGGCGAGCGGTTCGCCCCGGACGCGCCCGAGGACGCGCCCCTCTCGCCGTCGGCGCTGCGGCTCGTGCACGCGGTGCGCAAGGCCAACCGCGACATCTTCGAGATCGCGTCGAAGCACGCGGAGCACCGCGGGATGGGCTCCACCGTCGTCGCGCTGCACGTCGAGGGGCGCTCGGTGACCATCGCGCACGTGGGCGACAGCCGGTGCTATCGGATCCGCGACGGCGCGATCGCGCAGCTGACCCGCGACCACTCGCTCCTCGGCGAGGCGCTGCTGGTCAAGCCGAACCTCACCCCCGCCGAGCTCGCGGGCCTGCCGAAGAACGTGATCACGCGCGCGCTCGGCATCCGCGCGAGCGTCAAGGTCGACGCGCAGCAGCTGGAGCTCGAGGTGGGCGACCTGCTGTTGCTCTGCTCCGACGGCCTGCACGGCATGCTCGACGACGCCACGATCGCCGACGCGGCGGGGCTGAACGAAGATCTCGCGGAGGCCTGCGAGCTGCTCGTCGCCCTCGCGAACGAGGCCGGCGGGACGGACAACGTCTCGGTCGTGCTGGTCGGGGGCTTCGCGCCCAAGGCGCCCGCGACGCTCGCGGCTGGAGTCGCGCGCGAGGCGGAGGCCCCGGAGCTCGTGACCGTCGAGGCGACCGAGGAGCTCGTGGAGGACGCCCTCGCGCAGTTCGACGGCGTGCTCCCCGCGCAGGAGCTGGAGCGCCTGCGGCGGGGCGAGATCGTGGAGGTGAGCGTCCCTCGCTGCGCGGCCTGCGGCACGCCGATCCTCGCGGGCAACGCCTTCTGCAACGAGTGCGGGGCTCGCGTGGGCTGACGCCCATGCGCGCAGCCGCGCGGCGCGTCGTTCAACGCGACGCCGAGCTCGATGGGGCGGCGCTCGCCGAGCCAGGCGTGATCGGGATCATCACCGGCACCGCCGTCGGCCTGGGCTTGCTCGTCCACCACGCCTCCGGGCTCTGCTGCGCCTCGACCGGCGGCGGCCGGCGACCCGGGGGATCGGTGACGTCCGAGAGCGCGTGGCACTCGGTCCCCATCTTCGCGCCCGACTGGCAGTAGGTGCCGCCGCCGGGGCCGCACGAGAGCGCGCCCGCCAAGAGCATCGGGCAGAGGAGCGAGGTCACGAGCGGCTTCATCATGGGGAGGCTCCCGAGGGGAGAGGCGCGCGCGGCGTGCTGCCGAGGTCGCGAGCTGGGCGCCCGGGTGAGCGCGCGTCGTCCCTGCCGCTGCAAGTTCCGATCGCGGATTGTTCGGGGGGCGGGGGGCGTCGAGGGGGCCGCGCAGGCTCCACGGCCGTCGGGCAGGTCGCACGCGTTGCGTGGCAGGCGCGGGCTTGCCCCGTTCGCCGAGCATGGACGAGCTCCACGCGGCGGCTTCGAGCGCGAGACGCGCGGGTGGCATGCACCCGGTGGAGCGCAGGCGTGACCAGCGACTTCCACGGCTGGTGGCCGTCGGGCCAGCGCCTGGCGATCCGGCCACGGCGCGGAAGCGCCGCGGCCGTGGGAGAACTCGCGCGAGGCGGCGGCGTTGCTTCGGTGCTGCGGCCTACCTCCGCCGGCCGTGCCTGCGACGACGCCACTGCCCGAGACCGGCCAGGGCGGCCAATGCGAACGTGGGCAGGGCTCCGAGGCTGCGGCTTGCGCTCGCCGCACAGCCTGAGCCGCTGGTCGTCGTGCCTTGCTCGACGCATGCTTTGCTGGCGCTATCGCATGTAGCGCCGGCGACGCAGTCGTTGGTCGTGGTGCACCCGGTCAGGCACACCGATCCCGCGCACTTCAGCGGCGAGCAGTCGGTCTGATTCCCCGTGGGGCTCGTGACGGTGTGGTCGCCGTCGCAAGTCGAGCCGTCGATGCATCTGCCGGATGCGACGTCGCAGGAGTTCCCCTTCGCACAATCGGCGTCGGTGCCGCAGACCGTCTTGCACTGCGTCGCGCCGCACGCGTAGGGTTCGCACTTCTTGGTCTGCAGCTCCTCGCAGCTGCCCTTGCCCGTGCAGTTGGCCGCGAACGTCTGCACCCCCGCGATGCACGACGCCTGGCGGCAAGACACGGCCGACGAGGGGAGTCCGCCGCAGCTCGTCGCCGAGACGCCGTCGCATGTCGCCGCGAGGCAAGGATCGGCGGGGCTGCCGGTTGCGCACGCCGCGCGCGCTCCGTGCGGCGCGCCGACAATCAGAGTGCAGGTCCCCTCCGCTCCCTTCGCATCGCAGGCCGTGCACTGGGCGGCGCATGTGCTGTTGCAACAAACGCCGTCGACGCAGACGTTCGAGTCGCACTCGCCGGCGGTCGCGCATACGGTGCCGAGCCTCTTCCTGCAGACGCCGGGGGCTGACGGTAGTGCGCACGAGCTCCCCACGCCGCAGGTGGAGACGCCGCAGCAAACGCCGTCGGTGCAGGAGAGGCCGGCCGCACATGAAGAGCCGTCGGCACACGCCTTGCCGAGCCCGTCGAGCGGGACGCACGTAGACCCCGCGCAATGGAAGCCAGCCGCACAGTCGCTCATGGCGGCACAGGTCGTCTTGCACGCAGTCGCGTCGCAGGCGTAGACGCCGCACGTGCTCGTCGCGAAGATGCAGCGCCCCGCGAAATTGCACGAGCCCGTGTGCGTGGCAGTCCCGCCGCTGCAGGTGTCCGCGCTGCACGCGGTGGTCGCCGTGGCGTACGTGCACCTCGTCGTGTCGACGCCGTTGCAAGCCTGTCCGCAGATGGTGCCGAGGCCGGTGCCGCCGCAGGGGGGGCGGGAGTTATGGGGCTGACCGGTGACCGCGGTGCAGGTCCCGCTAGAGCCGGAGACGTCGCAGGCTTCACAGAGGCTGGTGCAGGCGCGGTCGCAGCAGACGCCGTCGGTGCAGATGCCCGAGAGGCAGTCTCCGGCCGTGCCGCAGGCATCGCCGTTGGTGTGGGCCGTGCCGTAGACGTACGCGGCCCCTTGCTGGGTGTTCCCTCCAAACGTCTTCGTCCACGCGCCAACGACGGCGGTCGTGTCGCTCAGTGCGACGCTGGAGCCGAAGGCGTCGGCCACGGCGCCGTCCGCAGCCGCGAGCTTCGCCTGTTGAGTCCAACCGCCGGCGTCTCTGCCGAAGACGTACGCGGCGCCTTGCGCGTTGATCGACCCGACCGCAGCGCGAGGCGCGCCGACGATCACCGTGTCGCCGCTCATGGTGATGCTCCATCCGAAGTCGTCGCCGAAGGCACCGCCGGACGGCACGAGCTTCGCTTGCCGGCCCCAGGTCCCGCCGCTGAATGCGTAGACGTACGCCGCCTCGCCTCCGTATGCGCCGACGACGGCCGTGTCACCACTGATCGCGACACTGCTGCCGAAGCGATCGTCGGCGCCGCCGTCGAGAAGCTTCGCCTGCTCGGTCCACACGCCTCCGCTCTGCGCGTACACGTAGGCCGCGCCCCGCGGCGGATCGTTGCCGGACGCACCGACGATTGCCGTCGTGCCGCTGAGCCCGACACTGCCGCCGAAGAGGTCGCCCGGCACCCCATTGGAGGCGGTGAGCTTCGCCTGCTGCGTCCAGGTCGATCCGGTCCGCGTGAAGACGTACGCAGCCCCACGCGTCGGCGCGCCCACCACCGCCGTCGCGCCGCTGATCGCGACCGCGTAGCCGAAGTCGTCTTGAGTCGTGCCGTCCGCGGCGACCAGCTTCGCCTGTTGGGTCCACGCCGCGCCGCTCGCTGCGAAAATGTACGCGGCGCCCTGGCTGTAGGTCGACCCGATCGTGGCGGAGTAGGCCCCGATGATCGCGGTGGTGCCGGAGACCGCGACGCTGCAGCCGAATTGGTCGTCCACCGCGCCGTCGTCCGCGACGAGCTTCTGCTGCTGGGTCCAGGAGGCGCCGCTCGGCGCGAAGACGTACGCTGCTCCTTGGAGTGAGGCGGAGCCGAACCTCTTCTCGAACGCGCCGACGAGGGCCGTCGTGCCGCTGATCGCGACACCGAACCCGAAGCCGTCGGTGAACGTGCCGTCGGAGGCGAGCAGCTCCGCCTGTTGCTTTGCGAGCACGAGGGGATCGATCGCGATCGGATAGCGCGCACCGGCGTCCGTGACGCGGATCGCGAGCGTCCCGTCGCGGACGCTCAGCGACGCTGGCACCGAGCGGCCCTCGGCGTCCATCACCACGAGCCCCTCGTACGAGAGCACGTCCACTCCGCGGGCGTCGCGCAGCGTCACCCGACCCTTTGGACGCACGTGCGGCGTGGCCGCCTCGACGTCGACCTCGACGACGAGCGGGCCGGCGTCGGTCGGCCTCGTCGCGACGTCGACGCCGTGCTCGACGCCGCGCGGATCGCGCGCGAACCACTCCGTCACCCCGGAGCCCCGAGCGAGCTCCACGCGCGCTCCCCGCTGCGACGGTGCAGCGCTCGTGACGGCGCGCATGTCGCCTTCGCGGCCCACGCGGGCGACGTGGAGGCCGACCTGCCAGGCGAGGTCGGCGCTCGCGAGCGTCGCGCCGCGCTGGTCGATCGTGGTGGTGACTCGTTGGGCCGAATGGCGCGCTACGAACGCACCGGCGGCGTTGCGGGCGAAGGTCGTCGTCGATGGCTGCGCGAACTGCGAAGCTGACGATGGCGCGCTAGCATCGGCATCGCCGGAGCTCCTAGGCGCGCGATCGCCGCACGCAGTGAGCACGACGCAGAGACCCCACGGCAGAATCCAAGCACGCATCGACGACGACTCCCTGGCGCCGAATTGGGGGTGACGCCGCGGCCATCGTGGCAGAGCGCCGACGCGTCAGGCATTCCCCTCATGCCGCCTTGAGGAGTTTCCGATGCGTGCAAAGCGTTCGGAACGAGGCCGAGCGCTCGCGTTGTTCGACCGTTCGACCGCTCGAAGCGTGTCCTGGTTCCCGGTTGGGGTCGCGGCAACCGCCGCACGAGCGTGAGCGCGGGCGAGCGCCTCCGAGCAGGGGCCCGGCCGTCGCTGCAGGTGCGGCCGGCGGCGTGAGCCGCTGCGGCGCGGCGGCAGACACGTGCGGCGGCATAGCCCGGCCCACGCGGCCGCCCACGCGGCCGGTCGACGAAGAGGTCGAGTAGGCGCCGTCGCGCTCTCACTCTCGCCCGCACTCTCGCCCGCGCTCTCGCCCGCGCTCAGCGCGTCGCGAGGCCCACGCGCTCGCGCGCCTCGAAGTACCGCTCGCTCGCCGCGAACGCGAGCAGATCGTCGAGCTTCTCGCCCTGACCGAGGGGCGACTCGGCGTGCGGATCGGTCCCCACGAGGCGCGTCGCGGCGACCAGATCGTCGGCCGCGAGCAGCGCCGCGCGCGCGCCCTCCTGCTCGACCTCCCCGACCCAGCGCCTCAGATCCAGCGAGCCGCCGCCCGCACGGAACGCCCGCGCCGCCGACGCGAGCCGCGCGCGCTCGACCTCCTCGAGCCCCCTCGCGAGCTCGGCGCGGCGGCGCTCGACGGCCGACGCGTCGACGTCCCGCGGGAGCTCGGTGCCCCCCGCGAGGCTGAGCGTCGCGTAGACGAGCTCGGTGAGCTCGCTCGTCGCGAAGAGCGTCAAGACGCTGGGCGCGGTGCGCAGCTTCATCAGCTCGCGCGCCGCGAGGAACGCCATCTCGCGCCGCGAGCCCGCGGTGAGCGCCCCTTGGCACGCGAGCAAGACCGGGGGCTCGCACCGATAGAGGCGCACGCGCCCGGGGAGATCGTCGCGAACGACCAGGGTGGGCGCGGGGATCGCGAGCAGCTTGCCCACGCCGGTCACGACCCGGCCGAACGAGCTCGCGGGGCCGCCGAGCGAGCCGACGCTGCTCTTCGGGACGGCAGGGAGCTCGCCGCGCTGCCGCTGACCCACGATGGCCATCCGCTGGGCGGGCACCGAGAGGGCCGAGAGCAGCGCGAACAGGAGCCCGTCGCGGCGTTCGTGGCGGAAGAGCTGCTCCCGTTCGTCGCGCGTCAGCGCGGCCCGGAACAGCGGCGAGGCGTGCTGGCGCTCGGCGTAGATGGCCTTCTCCGTCGCGGAGGCGTGGCCGGCGTAGACCAGCAGCGAGGCGACGCAGTACGCGCGATCGAGCTGCCCGCGCTGGACGTACTCCGCGTAGCGCGCGTGCAGCGCGTCGGGCGCGAGCGAGCTCTGCGCGGGTGTCGGGGCGGGCGCGCGCCCAGGCGCCGCGGGGGCTGCAGGCGGGGCCGCATGGGCGGGCGCGCGGGCCGGCGTGACGGCGAGCG
>CAIXWQ010000826.1 GCA_903923175.1 uncultured delta proteobacterium
GACCGCGAGCCCGACGCCGCCCGCCCCGACCAGCCGCAGCTCGCGCGCGCGCGTGTCGGCGTCGGCGGCGGCGCGATCGACCCGCGCGACGATCGACCAGGACGTGCCGGGGAGCGCCTGCGCGTAGCCCACCGCCGCCGAGCCGAGCGGATCGACGCCCTCGAACGCGCCCGAAGGCGAGAACGCCCCTTCGCCGCGCACGTCGACGCGCAGCGCGCGCGCGGCGCCGCCCGATGCGCCGCCGGATGCGCCGACCGAGACGACGACCTCGCCCTCGGGGAAGCGGCCGACGAGCAGCGTCGTCCCCCTGCTCGCCGTCGCCGGCTCGGTCTCGAGGAACTCGGCGAGGAACTTCCCGAGCGACGCCCGGAGCACGATGAACCCCGAGACGCGCGCGGGGTCACGGCGCGATCGCGCGGCGATCACGAGGTCGAGCGCGAGCTCGCGCTGTGCGCCGGCGACGCGATCGCGCAGCACGGGCGCCGCGTCGCGCCGCGCCTGCTCGAGCGTCGCGGCCGGCACGTCCATCGACGCGCGCGCGTCGCCGAGCCGCGCGACCACGCGCCCCGACGCGTCGAGCAGCCACGCGGCCGGGTAGTCGTGGTTCGCCATCAGCGCGGCGATCGTCGCCTCGACCTCCGCGGCGGCCTCGGGATCGGCGCCGGCCGACAGCCGCTGGATCGACGCCTCCACGCTCGGCAGCCGCGCCAGGAACACGGCCTCCGCGGCGCGCTCGCTACGGTAGGCGCGCAGCTGCTCGACGTGCGACGACGCGAGGCTCGAGAGCTCCTCGCTCCGCTGCGCGGCGATCTCGCGCGACGCCATGCGATGCAGCCCCCACAACGCGCCCGCGACGCTGCAACCGATCGCGACGAGCGCGACGAGCCGCGCGACGCGCGGACCTCGAGGGGCGGAATCGGGCGCGGTCACGGGCGGATTCCAAGGATCCTCCCGCATCGATCACTGCGCCAGGGCCCCTGACGTGATGGCGTGCGACGAGATACCCGTACGGTCGAGACGTACTTGCGCGGGGCCGGACCCGACCATCAGCCGCGCGGCGGCGTCGACTTCCCCTGCGACACCAGCGTCCAGCCGATCAGCTTGTAGAGCACGCGCGCGCCGACGTTCGCGTCCCACTCGTCGTCGCCGCCGCTCGGGGCGACCTCGTTCAGGTCGAAGCCGACGAGCGTGCGCCCCGAGCGCACGACCGCCTCCAGCACCGCCGACGCCTCGTGGAAGGCGAGCCCGCCCGGCACCGGCGTTCCCGTGTTGGGGCACAGCGAGGGGTCGAGGCCGTCGATGTCAAACGAGACGTAGACGTGCTTCGGCAGGGCCTCGGCGATGCGCGCGGCGATGGAGGAGAACGGCTCGCCGTCGCGGCGCGCGCGCGCCAGGTCGACGTCGAAGAACGTCTGCACGCGGCCGCCGGAGCCGGTGATCGCCGCGTACTCCTGCTCGCAGAGGTCGCGGATGCCGACCTGGACGAGCTTCGCGACCGCGGGGAGATCGGCCAGCACGTTGTGCATGATCGACGCGTGCGAGCGCTCGAACCCCTCGTAGGCGACGCGCAGGTCGGCGTGGGCGTCGAAGTGAAGCACGCCGAGCCCGGGCCAGCGCTCCGCGTGCGCGCGGATGGCGCCGAAGGGGACGGCGTGATCGCCGCCGACGAGGCCGACGATCTTGCCGTCGTCGAGCCAGCGCTTGGCCTCCGCGTAGACGAGCTCGTCGAGGTGCCGCGAGATCTCGTTCACGCGCGCGAGGGCGTGCTCCAGCGCCGGATCGCCGCCGAGATCGCCGGCGACGTCGATGACGCGCTGGCCGAGATCGCGCGCCTCGGCGTTC
Organism: uncultured delta proteobacterium; assembly: GCA_903923175.1. Taxonomy (GTDB): domain Bacteria; phylum Myxococcota_A; class Polyangia; order Polyangiales; family JADJMO01; genus CAIXWQ01. The sequence continues at coordinate 1,843 of CAIXWQ010000826.1, forward strand.
CAGCGCGCGACGTCGAGGTGCGCGTCGAGCATCGCGATGCCGAGCTCGTAGGGGCGCCCCGTCTCCAGGTCGAACAGATCGACCTGCTGACTCGCCTCGAGGATCGCGGCAGGGCCGTCGGCGGCCCCCTTGCGATACGAGGTGGTCGCGTCGAACGGCACCGGGATCAGCACCACGCCCGCTTGCTCGGGGGTGTGCGGCAGCCCGAACACGCCCGCGTCGACCGGGGCGGCGGCGTTGGGATCGAACGTCATCGGGGCGCGAGGGTAGCAGCCTCGCGCCGCGTTTCGAGCACCGACGCGGCGCTCGCCTCGGGACGTGGCGCTCGCCTCAGGACGCGGCGAAGCGGGGCATCAGCACGTGGTTCTCGAGGTGCACGTGGCGGAGCACGTCCCCCTCCAGGCGCTCGAGCTCCGCGAACAGCGTGCGGTAGCTGTTGCAGGCCCACTCGGGCGTGGCGAAGTCGGCGGTGGTGCTGCGCAGGCGGCCGAGCAGCGCGCCGACGGCGAGGTGATCCGTCATCATCGAGGCGAGCTCGCGCGCGATCACCTCGCGATCGGGCGTCTTGCGCATGAGCTCGGGGAAGAGCGTCTGCTCCTCCTGGTCGAGGTGCGGGCCGAGCGCGTCGACGAGCCCCTTCACGATCTCGTCGAGCTCGAGCAGCCGCGGATCGTGCTCGCCGTGGACGCGCCGCACCTTGGCCGAGAGCCCGGTGACGAACGGGAGCGCCTTGCGGAGGTACTCGTGGTGCTTGGCGACGATGTGGCCGACCAGCCCCGCGGTGGAGAGCTCGCGCGGATCGCCCTCGGCCGCGCCGCTGCGCTCCGCCATGGCGCGCTCGAGCTCGGCGACGAGCGCGCCGATGGCGAGGCCGCGCTCGGCGCAGGCGTCGAGCAGGCTGACACCGCCCTTGCAGCAGTAGTCGATGCGGTTCTTCTGGAAGACGACGGCGGTCTCGGAGTGGTCGAGGACGATGCGGGCGACGGTCAGCTGCGGATCGAGCATGCAGACCAATTGGGGTCGCCGAGGCCGATGCGCAAAAGCCGACCTGATTAAGATCAGGAGCGAGCGCAGGAGCGCGCCCGGCGCGTCAGGGGAGCAGCCCCATGAGCGCGCTGTTGACCAACGCGACCAGCAGCGCCGCGATCGCGCCGATGAAGCAGCCGGAGATCTCGACGTCCCGCACGACCTTCTGCGCCGCCAGGAACACCAGCCCGTTGATGATGAAATAGCCGACGCCGGCCGTGAGCACCGTGAAGGGGATGCTCAGGATGGCGAACACCTTCCACGCGAGCGCATTGAAGAACGCGACGACGATCGCGAAGACGAGGGCGTCGCTGAACTTCTTGACCCTGAAGCCGGGGAGGAGCGCGGCGACGATCAGCACGCTGACGCCGCTGAGGACGAAGCGGAGCAGCAGCTGGACGACCTGATTCATGGGCCCCAGCGTGGGTCCGAGTTGGCGAATTGCAACGCGTCGGCGTCGGCCCGCCAGCGTTTCGGCCTCGAGGCCGCTCACCCGCCCAGCGGCGAGAGCAGATCGTGCACCGCGCGCCGCAGGACCTCGGGCTCGAAGGGCTTGGGCAGGAACGCCGCGCCGGCGGGGAGCTCGCGCCCGGAGACCGACGCGTCGACGTGCCCCGACATGAACAGCACCAGCAGCGACGGGCGCGCGGCGCAGAGGCGGCGCACCAGCTCGGGGCCGCCCATGCGCGGCATCACCACGTCCGTGATCAGCGCGTCGATCGAGGCCTCGTACGCCTGCGCGAGCTCGAGCGCGTGCACGCCGTCGACGGCCTCGAGCACGCGGTGCCCCGCCGCGCGCAGCACCCTCGCGGTCACGTTTCGCACCCCCTCTTCGTCCTCGACCAGGAGCAGCGTGCGCTCGCGCGCCGCGCGCGGGACCGGCTCGCTGGTGGAGGGACGCTGCGCCTCGAGCGCGGAGCACGCGGGGAAGAAGAGCTGGAACGCGGTGCCGAGGAGGGGCCGGCTCTCGACCTGGATGGCGCCGCCGCTCTGGCGCACGATGCCGTAGACGGTCGCGAGGCCGAGCCCCGTCCCCTTGCCGACCCCCTTGGTCGTGAAGAACGGCTCGAAGATGCGCGCCAGCGTGGCGGCGTCCATGCCGTGGCCGTCATCCGTCACCGACAGCCGGACGTAGCGCCCGGGCGGCATCGCGTCGTGCCCGATCAGCGTCGTGCGCTCGAGCAGCACGTTGTCGGTGGCGAGCCCGAGGTGGCCCGCGTCGGCGATCGCGTCGCGCGCGTTGAGCGCGAGGTTCAGCACGACCTGCTCGATCTGCCCCGGATCGGCCTTGATCGGCCAGAGCGCGCCGGTCATCGCGGCCTGCACGCGCACGCTCTCGGGGATGAGGCGCCGGAGCATCTTCTCCAGGTTGCCGAGCACGTCGTTCAGGTCGATCACGCGCGGCTGCAGCACCTGGCGTCGGCTGAACGCCAGCAGCTGCCGCGTGAGGTTCGCGGCGCGATCGGCCGCGCGGCGGATCTCGCGCACGTCCTCCACGGTCGGGCTCGCGTCGTCGAGCGCGCCCTCGATGATCTCCGCGTAGCCGATGATCGCCGTGAGCAGGTTGTTGAAGTCGTGCGCGATGCCGCCGGCGAGCCGCCCGACCGCTTCCATCTTCTGCGCCTGGCGCACGTCGTCCTCGAGCTGGCGCTCGCGCGTGACGTCGCGGAGGATCGCGACGTAATTGCCGATCGCGCCGTCGGCGGTGAGCACCGGCGCGATGACCTCGTCGACCTCGAAGAGCGTGCCATCGGCGCGCCGGTTCACCAAGCGACCCGACCACGCCGCGCCCGCGGAGATCGTCGCCCAGAGCGCGCGGTACGTGTCGACGTCGTGTCGCTCGCTCTTGAGCACGCGGGGCGTCCGGCCGCGCACGTCCTCCAGGCGGTGGCCCGACATGCGTTCGAAGGTCGGGTTCACGTACTCGATCACGCCATCGCGATCGGTGATCACCACCGCCTCGCCGGCCTGCTCGACGGCGGTCGCCAGCAGCGCGCGCGACGCCTCGGCGCGCGCCCGCTCGGTGACGTCGCGATAGCTGATCACGCGCCCGCGCGCCTCGCCGCCGACCCGCAGCGGCAGCGAGTAGCGCTCGAGGATTCGCCCGTCGCGAAACTCGATCGTGGCGAAGTCGGGCCGGTCGTTGTCGGCGTAGAGCTCCAGGAGCCCGCGAACGCAGCCGAGCGGATCCTTGACGAGCCCGAGCCGGCGTCGCGCGAGCTCGTCGGGGTCGCACGGGCCCTCGGGCTCCGTGCGCCAGATCGCCTTGAACCGGCGGTTCGCGCGCAGCTCACGCCCCTTCGAATCGGCGACGAGGATGCCGTCGGCGGTCGCCTCGAGCGTCGCCTCGAGCAGCGCCATCGTGTGGAGGAGCTCCGCCTCGCGGCGTGCGCGCTCGGTCACGTCGCGCACGCTCCACACGCGTCCGCGGTGATCGCCGGCGACGTGGAGCGGGATCGAGAAGCGCTCGAAGATCCGGCCGTCGGCAAGCTCGATCGTGGAGAGATCGTGCGTCGTGTCGTCGTCGAAGAGATCGGCGACCTTCATCAGGAAGCCGACGGGGTCCTTCACGCTCAGCAGCCGGTGGCGCCCGACCGCCTCGAGGTCGTCGACGATCGCCTCGGGGACGCGCCACATCTCGAGGAACTTCCGATTCTGGCGCAGCGGCCGCGACTGGCGGTCGGCCACCATGATCCCGTCGGCGGTAGACTCGAGCGTTGCCTCGAGCAGCGCGTTGGCGTCGCGCAGCTCCGCGTCGCGTCGCGCGCGCTCGGTCACGTCGCGATAGCTCCACACCCGGCCGCGGTGCTCGCCGCCGACGCGCAGCGGGATCGAGTAGCGCTCGAGGACCCGGCCGTCGACGAGCTCGATCCGCGCGAAGTCGTCGTGGATCTCGTCGTCGTAGAGCGCGGCGACCTTGGCGCTGAAGGCCTCGGGCTCCTTCACGAGCCGCAGGCGGTGGCGCAGGCTCGCCTCGACGCCGCCGCCGAGCTCCGGCGGGATGCGCCAGATCTCCGCGAACTTGCGGTTCTGCCGCAGCGGCCGCGCCTGCTTGTCGGCCACCAGGATCCCGTCGGCGGTCGACTCGAGCGTCGCCTCGAGCTCGCCGATCGCCTGCTGCAGCTGCTCCTGCGCGGCCTTGCGCACCTCCTCGACGGCCACCGCGTCCGCGATCGCCTCGAACATGCGACGCTGCTCGGGACTCGGCTGGAAGTCGCGCTGGAACACGACGGAGAGCGCCCCGACGCGCGCGCCGTTCGCGCGCACGACCCGGCCGAAGTACGTGCGCAGGCCGCGCGCGCGGACGTCGGGATCGCGCTCGGCGTGCGGCGACGCGGCGAAGTCGCGGACGAGCACGAGCTCGTCGCTCTCGCCACGGATGACGTCGCCGCAGATGCACCCATCGACGGGGCGGACCGGCGCGACGCCGGCCGGGACCCGCCAGCTCCCCCAGCTGCGCAGCTGCCCGTCGAGCAGCCGGAGGTACTGCGCGCAGGTGCCGCCGAGGAGCTCGCCGACGAGCGCGGTGAGGCGATCGAGGTTCGCCCCTGCGTCGGCGCCGAGCGAGCGCAGACACTCGAACACCTTGGCCCAGTCGCCGGACGAGCGCCCGCGCACGAGCGCGCCGGCGAAGAGATCCGCCGCCATGCGGGTGATCGCGATCTCGCCCTCCGACCACGCGCGCTCGACGGCGACGGACGCGAACGAGAGGAAGCCGATCGCCTCGCCGCGGTGCACGAGCGGCAGAAAGACGACCGATCGCAGCCCGCCCTGGGCGCAGAGCATCCGCTCGGCGGCGGCCTCGACGGGGAGGTCGGCCACGCGCGGCACGTGCACCGTCGAGAGCGCGACGATCTGGTCGACGCTCCAGCGGAAGTGCTCGAGCGGCAGCGGTGGCGGCGGCGCGTGGGCGGACACGGGCGCGGGCGGCCACGCATGCGTCACCTCCATGCACGCGCGGTCGCGCGAGAAGAGGCAGACCATGCCGGCGTCGACGCCCGTCTGGCCGGCAAGGGCGCCGAGCGCCCGCACGATCCCGGCATCGAGCTCGCTCGCCTCCAGGCTCCCGAGCTCCTTGGAGACGAGCGACACGACGTAGCCGAGGCGCAAGAGCTGCTCTTGCGAGACGACCGTCGAGCGCGATTCGGCGAGCGCGTGCTCGAGCGCGCGCACCTTCTGCTCGAGCGCTTCGACGGGGACCGCTGCCTGTTCGGCGACCACGAACACCTCCGCGAAACGCCAGCGCCAGCGAGGCTGCGGCCCCCCCCCACGCGAGTCAATCCGCCTTGACCCGTGTGGAGCCTTCGACGGCTCAGCCAGGACGCGAGAAGCCTGTCGTTCGTGCGCCAGCGCACGCGCACACACGGCGCCCAGGTATCGCCGGTGCGATCAGGGGCGCCGATCGAGCGCGCGGCGCACGGCGCTGGACAGCTCCTGCACGGCGAAGGGCTTGAGCAGCAGCTGGATGCCGTCGTCGACCACGCCGTGCGGGCCGAGCACGCTCTCGTTGTAGCCGGACATGAAGAGCACGCGCAGCCCCGGGCGCGCGGCGCGCAGCCGATCGGCCAGCGCGCGCCCGTTCAGGCCGGGCATCACCACGTCGCTGAGCAGCAGATCCACCGACGCTCCGTGCACGGCGAACAGCGCCTCCGCGTCCTTGGGGCTCGCGGCGGTCAGCACCTCGAAGCCGGCCCCTTCGAGCAGCCGCTTCACCAGTTCGCGCACGTTGTCCTCGTCCTCGACGACGAGGATGGTCTCGTGCCCGACCGAGCGCGGCGTCTTGCTGCGGTGCGGGCTCTCGGACGGAGGGACCTGCGCGGCGCGGGGCAGATCGATCTCGAACGTGGTGCCGACGCCGACCTCGCTGCGGACGCGGATGGCCCCCTCGCTCTGCTTCACGATGCCGTACACCATCGCGAGGCCGAGGCCGGTCCCCTTGCCGGGCGCCTTGGTCGTGTAGAACGGCTCGAAGATCCGCGAGAGGGTCTCGACGTCCATGCCGCAGCCGGTGTCCGTCACCATGATGCGCACGTAGGGCCCGGGCGCGACGTCGACGTGCTGGCGCGCGCTCGCCTCGTCGAACTCCACGTCCGCGGTCGCGAGCTCGAGGCGCCCGCCGTCGGGCATCGCGTCGCGCGCGTTGACCGCGAGGTTCATCAGGATCTGCTCGAGCTGGCCGCGATCGGCCTTCACCGCCGCGGAGTGCGCGACCCTCACGCGCAGCTCGACGTCCTCGCCGATCAGCCGGCGCAGCATCTTCTCGACGCCGACGACCACCTCGCCGACGTCGAGCACCTCCAGGCGGAGGATCGACTTGCGGCTGAAGGCGAGGAGCTGGCGCGTGAGCACCGCGGCGCGCTCGGCGGCGCGGCGGATCTCCTGCAGATCCGCGGCGAGCGGATCGCCCGCGGCCATGTCCTCGGACGCGAGCTCCGCGTACGACTCGATGACGGTCAGCAGGTTGTTGAAGTCGTGGGCGACGCCGCCGGCGAGGCGCCCGACCGCTTCCATCTTCTGCGCCACGCGCAGCTGCTCCTCGAGCGAGCGTTGCTCGGTGAGGTCGACGAGGACGCCGGAGAGTCCGATCGGCCGCCCCGCGTCGTCGCGCAGCAGTCTGGCGACGTCGCGCATCGCGTGCAGCTGGCCTCGAGCGTCGAGCATCCGGTACTCGAGCGTCACGGTCGCGCCGGCGATCACGCGCTCGCGCGCCTGGGCGACCGCGGCCTGATCGTCTCGGAAGATCAGGCGCCTGGTATCGGTCCCGAGCAGCTCCGCGGGCGTGTAGCCGAACCGCGAGACGGCGTGATTGACGAAGGTGAGCCGACGTTCGAAGTCGGCGGTGTAGACGATCTCGTCGAGGCTCTCGACGAGGCCGCGGTAGCGCTCCTCGCTCGCGCGGATGCGGGCGGCGTCGAGCCGGGAGCTCTCGAGCAGCTGCTCGTAGCGCAGGTTCCGCTCCTCGAGCGTCCGCTCGGCCTCGACCTGGGCGGTCACGTCGCCGAACGCCACGAGCAGCGCCGGCCGGCCGAGGTGCATGACCGGACGCAGGTGGACGTCGAGCCAGCGGTACTCGCCGCCGCGCTCGCCCTCGCCGCCGCGCCGGAAGCGGACGCGGTACTCGTCGCGCACGCCGGCCTCGCCCGCCTGCCGACGCGCGGCGTTCTCGGCGAGCATCGCGCGGTCGTCCGGGTGGATCCGCGCGAGCACGTCCGCGGCGCGCCACGAGCTCGTCTCCGCGAGGGTGTGACCGTTCAGCCGCGCGACCGCCTCGTTGGCGTAGACGACGCGATCGTCCTGCACGACGGCGAGCCCCACGAACGGCTGCGCGGAGACGACCGCGAGCTTCGCGTGCGCCTCGAGCTGCGCGGTCACGTCCTCGAGCACGCCGATGAAGTGGAGCGGCGCGCCCTGCGCGTCGCGGCGCAGCGACAGGCGCAGGTGCGCCCAGATCACCGCGCCGTCGCGGCGCACGTAGCGCTTGTAGAGGGCGACGCTCCGGCACTCACCGCGCGCGAGCTTGCGGAGCTCGGGCGGCGCGATGTCGCGATCGTCGGGGTGCGTGAGCTCCTCGGCGCTCGAGAGCGCGCACAGCTCCTCGCTCGAGTAGCCGGTGATCTCGGCGTAGCGGCGGTTCACGCGCAGGTAGCGCCGATCGGTCGACACGATCGACATGCCGACCGGCGCGAGCTCGAAGATCTCGTCGAACGCGTCGCCGCCCCCCAGCGACGACGACGAGACGGCGGGGCTCACGCCGGACATGGCAACGCCGCGCGCGGCTCGCTGCAAGCTCGCGGCCCGAGCGACACCGCGCGTGGGTATCGCTCGCGGCCGGCTCCCGCCCCGCGGACGCGCGGAGCGGGCGCGACGCTCACTCCAGCTCGTCCAGCGCCACGGCCGCGGCACGGAGCTTCGCGAGCTGCTCCTCGTTCGGCCACGTGCGCGGGTGGATGCGGCGCGGGTGCGTCGACGGCGCCTCGACCCACGCCTCGCCCATCACCTCGGCGACGACGCCCCACGGGACCTTCAGCGACCAGCCCTCGCCGGACTCGCCGCCATCGATCCCTTCGACGAAGACGATCTCGGCCTCGGGGAGCAGCGACTCGATCCCCTCGCCCCACAGGCACCAGGTGACCGGCCGCCCGTCGTCGCGGAGCATCCCGTTGAGGGTCGCGACGAAGACGTCGACGCCGTCGCGCTCGTGGATCTTGTCGAGGATCGCCTTCTGCTCCGCGTACTCGAACAACGCGAGCCGGGCGTGCCCGAGCTGCACCTTGCGCGCGAGCGCGTCGTTGCCGGCGCGCCGGTACGGCACCACCGCCCCCTGCTCGTCGACCGTGTAGAGCGCCGGCGAGATCGCCCGCGCGGAGGCCTCCCACTCGCGGTCCGCCATCGCGCACATCCGCTCGACCATCGCCTCGCGCGCGTCGCCCGCGACGTAGAGCTGCGCGCGCTCCGGCACGATGGCGATCGGGCGCCCCTCGACGCGCCCCCCGAACGAGGCGAGCAGCCCCGGGATGGCCAGGCGCGAGCTCTGGTAGTCGTCGTCGAGCGCGACGTGGAACATCGGCCCGAGCTCCTCGTCGTACGGCGCCGGCGCCCCGAGCCGCTCGCGCGCGTTCTCGAGCGCGCGGGCGAAGGCCTGCTCCTCGGTGACGCCCCAGGCCTTGAGGCGGTCGTGGCTCGCTTGTCGGATGGTGCGCTCCTCGTCGATCGCGAGCACCACGTCGACGTACGGGACGAACGGGCGGCGCACGAGATCGGGGCCGCCGATCTCGGCCTGCAGCGAGGCGTCGAGCCCGAAGGTCGCCGCGCGCAGCGTCGGCACGAGCCGGGCCGCGACGCTCTCCCAGTCGTCGGCCTCGTCGTCGGCGGCGAGCAGCGCGCCGAGCCGGTCGCGCAGGAACGCGTCGCGCGCGTCGGGCCCGAGCTCGCGCGTCTCGGCGAACAGGCTCGAGAGGTAGAGGATCGAGCGATCGCCGGTGTCGAGGCGCACGCCGAGCGCGTACTCGCCGTCGATCTCGGCCACCGCCTCCACGCGCGGGTGCTCGCGGAGCAGCAGGCGCACGTGGTCGCGGAAGTCGTCGCGCGCGCGATCGGCCGAGGAGCGCGCGGACGTCGCGGGCTTCGCGAGGGGCTTCTTCGCGACGGGCTTCCTCGCGGCGGCCTTCTTCGCGACGGGCATCTTCGCCGCGGCCTTCTTCGCCGCGGGCTTCTTCGCCGCCGGCTTCCTCGCGGCGGCCTTCTTCGCGACGGGCTTCCTCGCGGCGGCCTTCTTCGCGACGGGCTTCCTCGCGGCGGCCTTCTTCGCCGCGGCCTTCTTCGCCGCGGGCTTCTTCGCGGCGGCCTTCTTCGCGATCGGCCGCTTCGAAGCCGGCGTTCTCGCGGCGGCCTTCTTCACCGCGACCTTCTTGGCCGCGGCCTTCTTCGCCGTGCCGGCCTTGCTCGCCTTGCCGACCGCCCGCTTCGCCTTGCCCCGCGCCTTCTGGATCTTCTTGTTCGCCACGCGGGCAGGATACGCGGGCGGAGCCGTTTTCGGGCCGGAGATCAGTCGACCGGCCAGATGCCGATCGAGCCGCCGACCCAGTTGAAGCCCTTGTTCTGATCGACGCCCAGCATCTTGCCGCGGGACAGCCGGACCAGATCGAGCACGAGCGTGGGCTTCGGCTCGTCGGGCGCGCGCAGGAACATCATGCGGACCTCGGCCTTCACGCCCGCCCCCTCCGGCGTCGGGAGCGCCGGGGCGTACTCGATCTTCTCCATGAGCAGCCAGTTGCTCCGCTCCGCCTCGGGGATGGCGGCGACGTCGGCGTGCGTCGGGTCGACCTTCACGCCGGCGCCCGCGAACGAGAACAGCGGCTTGAGCACGTAGCGCGACAGATCGGCCGGAATTTCCGGCAGCTCCGTCAGCAGCGTGGCCTTCGGCACCGCGGGGTGATCGAGGTGCGGCAGCGTGTACTTCGACCAGACCCAGTACCAGTTCGGGTGGCAGACCCAGCTCACGTCGAGGTCGTCGGTCCACTCGAACGGGAGGTGCGCCTTCTTGTTGAAGAGCTCGTCGAACACGATGCGGTTGAAGATGCGCTTCACCTGCACCTTCTTGCCGTTCACCGTCCGGAACAGGCGCAGCCCCTCGCACTTCAGGTCGAGCGGGGAGATGGCGTCGACGCCCGTGAAGAGCCGGGTGGCGATGAAGTCGGGGTAGGTCTTCTGCTGCTCGGGGTCGAGGTCGAGCAGCACGACCTCCTCGGGCGCGTGGCCGGCGAGCAGCGCGTGCTTGAAGCGCGCGAGGAAGCTCTCGCGATCGAGCCCCGAGTAGAACATCGACCACTTGCGATCGAGCCCGGGGAAGGCCTGCAGCTCGGCGGCCATCGCGTCGGTCTGCACGACCATCATCGCGTACAGCGACGGGAAGGCCTGCAGCTCCACGACCTTGCAGTCGAGCTCGCCCGCCTCGTCACGGCAGATGGCGAAATCGACCTGCACGCAGCCGGGGAGGTGATCCATCCGCGGCACGTCGAGGTGCTTCGGGATGGCCTGCTTCATCTTCTCGACCAACGCCGGCGCGGAGATCTGCTCGACGATCTCGTTGGCCGCCTTCGCGAGGCGGTCGCGCAGCCGGTGCGGGATGAAGAGCGGCGTCTCGGCGACGGGGAACGGGATCTTGACGCCGAGATAGGTCTCGAGCCGATCCATGTAGCGCCGGTAGAGCGCGGGCGAGTAGGCCTGGTTGTAGAGCGAGCGCAGGTGCGGATCCATGCGGGTTCGCGAGCGTAACCGGTACCGTGCACGAGCGGACGGCTTATCGCCGCGACCTTTCACGGGCCGTGTCGAGCGCGTCGGGAGCGCAGGTGCGCTGGGGTGCGCGTCCTTTGCGCAGGCCCGTCTGCCACTATCCTCACGGCGGCATGCCGACGCGGGGCGAAGAAGTGATGGTGCGGCTCGGGGCGATCGCGACGCCCGTGCTGTGCATCGAGGGGATGCGGTGCATCGCCGTGAACGCGGCGTACGAGGCGTTGATGGGCTTCGAGCCCGCGGACGTCGTCGGCAAGACGATCGACGAGCTGGTCGACTTCGTGGCGGTGCGCGGCGACACCGCGTTCATGGAGACGCAGATCGCGGCGATCGAGTCGGGCGAGCCCAGCGACGGGCAGATGTGGTGCCGCGTGACCGACAAGCTCGGGCGCATCCGGCCGCTGCGCGTGCAGTGGACGCAGCCGGACGAGCGGCAGCGCTTCCTGATCTTCCTGCTCGACGCGGCGCAGGAGTCGATGTCGAAGGCGATCGCCGAGTCGCTCGCGCGGGCCGGGGGCGAGCTGGTGCACGCGCACGACGAGAGCGACGTGCTCGAGCGAGCCGCCGACGCGCTCTTCGCGCAAGGCTTCTCGATCACCATCCTGCTGCTCGACGGCGAGGCGACCGAGCTCAGGTACGGTCCGCGCCGCGCGCACATGGTCCCCGAGCTGCGCTCGGCTGGAATGGCCGCGCTCGCCGCGTTCCGCCCGGAGCGCGACGTCCTCGAGCGCGTGAACCCGGGCTTCCACGAGCGGCGCGCCGCGTTCGTGCACGACGCCGCGTCGACGGTGCGCAGCGGGTACCCCGAGGCCGCGCACGAGGCGCTCGAGCGCTCGCTCGCGGGCTCGCACCTCGTGCAGGCGCCGCTGTTCGTCGAGGGGGTGGCGCACGGCGCGCTGGTCGTCTACGGCCCGACGCTCACGCCGGCGCGCGCGGCCACGATCGAGATGTTCGCCGAGCTCGTCGCCCGCGCGCTCGAGAGCGTGCGCAGCCGGCAGCGCGCGCAGCAGCGGCTCGAGGAGCTGCAGCGGCTGCAGACCGAGCTGCTCGAGCGAGAGCGCCTCGGGGCGCTCGGCGAGGCCGCGGCGGTCATGGCGCACGAGGTCCGCAACCCGATCGCGGCGATCTCCAACGCGCTGGCGGTGCTGCGTCGGCAACCCGCGCCGTCGAGCGAGGGGGCCGACATGCTGCGCGTGATCGGCGAGGAGGCCGCGCGCCTCGAGCGCGTGGTGCGCCACCTGCTGGATCTCGGCCGGCCGCTGACGCCGCGGCGCCAGTCGGTCGATCTGCTGGAGCTCGCGACCGACTGCGTGCGCACCCTGCGCGACCGCCACGAGTTCGCCGGCGTCGAGGTCGCGGTGCGCGCCGAGGGCGAGGTCTTCGCGCACGTCGATCCCGATCTGCTCCAGCTCGCGCTGCTCAACGTCCTGCAGAACGCGGCGCAGGTGACGCCCTCGGGCGGCACCGTGGTGATCGACGTCGCGGTGACCGGAGCTCCGGCGGAAGGCGCGCTCGGCGCGGACGGTGCGGACGGCGCGAGCGAGGCCGTAGAGGCGATCGTGGCGGTGGAGGACGAGGGGCCCGGCTTCTCCGAGGAGCTCGTGCGGCGCATGTTCGAGCCGTTCTTCACCACGCGCCCGAGCGGCACCGGGATCGGGCTCGCGGTGGTGCGCAGGACCATCGAGGCCAACGGCGGCACCATCGCGCTCGGCCGCGGCGCGCGCGGCGGCGGGCGGTTCGAGATCAGGTTCGCCCGCGAAGCGCGGTGAGCGCGGGCGCGCCGCTCGCGCCAGCCGCGTCACCCTCGAGCCGCTGCGCGGCGTAGGCGGCGGCGACGGCCTCGCGCTCGCGCGAAAGGTAGTCGCGCACGGCCGCGTCGAGCCGCGGATCGTGCAGCACGTGGGCGCTCTCGGCGATCACCGGCAGGAAGCCTCGCGGGCCCTTGGTCTCCTCGCCCTGCACGCCGGGCTCGAACGTCGCGAAGCCGCGCGCGATGCACTCGTCGATCGAGTGGTAGTAGCAGACCTCGAAGTGCAGGAACGGCCGCTCCTCGAGCGTGCCCCAGTGGCGGCCGTAGAGCCGCGCCCCCTTGGCGTAGTTGATCGCGCCGGCCACGAGCTGCTCGCCCTCGCGCGCGATCACCACCTCGAGCTGCCCGCGGCGCGGCCTGCGCGGATCGGCCTCGCGCCCGGCCCACGCGTCGCGCACACGCTCGAAGAAGCGCTCGTTGAGGTAGCGCCGACCCCAGGAGAACTTGTCGACGGTGGATGCATAGACTCGATAGGCATGCGCGAGCGTGCGGTCGTCGACCTCGGCGCCGCGCCGGGTCTCGACCGAGAGGCCGCCCTCCGCGACGCGCCGCCGCTCGCGCCGGATCTGGTTGCGGCGCTTGCTGTCGAAGCCGGGCGCGCGCGCGAGGAAGTCGTCGAAGCTCGCGTAGCCGCGGTTCTCGAAATGGAACTGCACGCTCGAGCGCAGGGCCCAGCCGCGCGCCTCGAACGCGCGCGCCTGCGACGGCTCGAGGAAGAGCACGTGCGCCGACGAGAGCCCCGACTCGAACGCGATCGTGCGCAGCGCGTCGGCCAGCAGCGCGGTGAGCGCGTCGCGGTCCTCGCCGGGCGCGACGAGCACGCGATCGCCGACCTGCGGCGTGAACGGGATCGAGGAGACGAGCTTCGGGTAGTAGCGCAGACCGAGCCGCTGCGCGCCGGCGGCCCAGCCCTGATCGAAGACGAACTCGCCCTCGCTGTTCCCCTTCAGGTACGCCGGCGCCGCGGCGACGAGCGTGGCGCCACGCCACAGCGTGACGTGCTTGGGCGCCCAGCCGCGGCGCGGATCGACGCACCCGGTGTGCTCGAGCGCCTCGAGGTACGCCCACTCGACGAACGGGGAGCTGTCGTCGCGCAGCAGCGCGTCCCACGCGGCCTCGGGGACCTCGGTGATCGACGCGAGGATTCGGAGCTCGAGGGGCACGAGCCCTTCGATGCGGCGATCAGGCGTTGCGCTCCGCCGCCTCGCGCTCGACCGCCGCCCGCGCCCCCGCC
>CAIXWQ010000827.1 GCA_903923175.1 uncultured delta proteobacterium
ATCCGGGAGCTCACCTCGACGCTCTCGCCGCTCGGCCTCGTGCCGCTGCAGGCGGGCGGCGGCGGCGGCGCTGCGCCCTCCAAGGACGCCCCGCTCCACTACGTCGACGGCGGCGGCATCTCCATCCAGCTGATGCGCGGCGACTCGGCGGCGCAGGGCCAGGGGACGGTCACCCACGTCATCGGCAACAAGGTCCTCGCCTTCGGCCACCCGATGATGGAGATGGGCGCGACCAACATCCCGAGCGCCATCGGGCGCGTGCTCTGGATCCTCTCGAGCAACCAGCGCTCGTTCAAGATCATGGAGCCGGTGCGCTCGCTCGGCACCATGGTGCAGGACCGCGGCAGCACCATCATCATCGACGAGAACCAGCCGCAGCAGTGGCTGCCGATCAGCGTCGACATCCAGGGCGACGCGACCGCGCCGAAGAAGAAGTGGAACCTCGAGATCGTCCACGACCGCTTCTTCACCCCGCTCTGGTCCGCGTTCGCGTTCGGTGACGCCGTCGAGACGACCATCTCCGACAAGCGCGACGCCTCCTGGACGATGGAGACGACCATCGCGGTGAAGGGGCACGGCACGCTCAAGTTCGACGACTTCGGCGTGAGCCCCTCGGGCGTGCCGGGCGGCGGCGCGTTCTGGATGTCACGCGCCGGCGGTGCGGTCGGCGAGCTGATGAACAACCCGTGGGAAGACGTCACGATCGAGCGCATCGACACGAAGCTCGTCGTCGAGTGGAAGCGCGACATCATCCGACTGCGGAGCGCGGAGCTGCTCGACCAGAGCGTCGAGGCGGGCCAGTCGGCGCGCATCAAGCTGACGCTCAAGCCGTACATGGGCGCCGAGCAGACGACGATCGTCTCGGTGCCGATCGACAAGGCGTACGCGGGCCGCGAGGTCGATCTCGAGATCGTCCCCGGCTGGTCGGTGGTGGCCGACGCGGCGGCGCCCGAGAACCTCTCGCAGATGCTCCACAACATCACGCTGCCTGCGATGTCGCCGCGCTCGTACGTCGTCCAGTACAAGCACCTCGAGGCCGGCGTCGCCTACAACGGCAACGTCGCCGCGCGTCTGCCGGGCTTCGCGATGGACGCGCTGCGCCCGACCGCCTCGACGTCGGCGCCCGAGACGTTCCAGCCGATGATCCGCAAGCAGGTCGACGTCGGCGCGTACGCCGAGGGCTCGACACGACTGCGCGTCACCGTGAAGCAGCCGTCCAAGTAGTTCGCGTTCCCCTTCCGAGTTTCGAATGTCTTCGCGAGGAAACAGCATGCGCACGCTCCGTCGGTGCCTGTTCGTGGGTTCGATCGGTCTCGGTCTCGGCGGCGCCCTGGGCGCCCTGCTCGTCGCCTCCGACGTCGGGCGCGCGGAGGCCGTGGGGACGCGGACCTTCGAGATCGACAGCTACGAGAAGCTCTCGGCGGGCGAGCTGAAGGGGACCTCGGTCACCTCGGCGGGCGACGTCGAGGCGGGCTGGGTCAGCACCCGTAGCTCGCTCCAGAAGGGGACGTCGATCTGGTCCGCGCTCGCGCGCCCCGACGGCAGCGTGCTCCTCGGCACCGGCCCCGACGGCCGCGTGCTGAAGGTCGATGCGCAAGGGCACGAGAGCGTCGTCGCGGAGACGGGCACGCTCGCCGTGACGGCGATCGTCGAGGGGCCCGGCGGCAAGATCTACGCGGCGACCATGCCCGAGGGGGAGATCTTCGTGATCGACCCGAGCAAGGCGGTCGGCACGAACCCGAGCGCGCCGGCGGCCGAGAAGCCGAAGGCCTGGACGAAGCTCGCGAGCGATCACATCTGGGCGCTCGTCTTCGACAAGAAGCGCAACGAGCTGTTCGCGGGCACGGGCCCCGACGGCAAGGTCTACCGCGTCGACGCGGCCGGCAAATCGCAGGTCTTCTACACGGCGGAGGACACGCAGATCGTGAGCCTGGCGATCGCGCCGAGCGGCACGCTCTACGCGGGCACCTCCGGCAAGGGGCTGCTGCTCGCGATCTCCGCCGCCGGGCGCGCCGAGGTCGTGCAGGACTTCAACGGCCAGGAGGTCAAGGCGATCGGCTTCCAGTCGGCCGCCCCCGCGCCGGCGCCGGAGAAGGGCGGCAGGGCCGTCGCGCCCGCCGCCGCCGCGAAGCCCGAGGCGTCGAGCGGCGACACGCTCGTCTGCATCGTGAACGAGTACCCGAACGCGCCCGAGCCGATGAAGAAGTGGGGCGTGCCGACCAAGCCGCCCTCGACCGGCTACGGCCCGTCGTACGCGTCGAAGGGCAAGGGCGAGGTCTGGAAGATCTCCGGTCTCGCGGCCGACGGCACGCAGGGCAAGCCCGAGCGCCTCTTCCGCGACGACGGCACCACGTTCTTCTCGATGGCCGTCCCCGCGGCGCCGAAGGCCGGCGGACCGATCGTGTACGTCGGCACCGCGCACGAGGGGAAAGTCCTCGCGATCGACGAGGTCCACGCCGTGAACGTCGTGGCGAAGGCCGAGTCGCGCACCATCGGCGCGATCGGGCTCGCCGCCGGCGAAGGCAAGGGCTCGTGGTTCGCCGCCGGCGACTCCGCCGCGTTCCACCAGGTCACCGGCGTGGGCGGCCCCGAAGCGACCTGGACCTCGAAGGTCCTCGACGCCTCGCTGAAGGCGCGCTGGGGCAAGCTCACCTGGCGCATGACCGGCGCCGTGGAGCTGCAGACGCGCACGGGCAACACCGCGACCCCCGACGACTCGTGGAGCCCCTGGTCCGCCGCCCTGGCGGCGCCGGGCAAGCTCACCAGCCCCGCCGGACGCTTCGTGCAGATCCGCGCCCGCTGGAAGGGCGACGGCGCGGCGAGCGTCCGCGGCATCGGCCTCTCTTTCGTGACCGACAACCTGCGCGCGGTCGTGACCGACGTCTCGACCTCGAAGGGGTCGTCGCCGCCCCCCTCGGCCGCGCCGGGCGCCGTGCCTGCCTCGGGCACCGACGTCCCGAGCAAGAACAGCACGATCAAGCTCACGTGGAAGACCGACAACCCCGATGGGGACTCGCTCCGCTACCGCCTCTGGTACCGGCGCGAGGAGTCGCCGACGTGGCGCCCGATCACCAAGGACGACGAGCCGATCTCGACCACGGACTTCTCGTGGCAGACCGAGGCGCTGGCCGAGGGCTGGTACCGCGTGCGCCTCGAGGCGAGCGACGAGATCTCGAACCCGTACGGACAGGCGCTCAAGCACGCGCTCGACAGCGCCCCGTTCGTGGTCGACAACACGCCGCCCGTGATCGCGCCGCTCGCGCTGAACCAGGGTCGGCTGCAGGCGACGGTGACCGACGGCGTCGGCCCGATCGTGCGCCTGGAGATCCAGATCGACGGCAAGGGGCCGTGGCGCC
The DNA here is from genome assembly GCA_903923175.1 of uncultured delta proteobacterium. Taxonomy (GTDB): domain Bacteria; phylum Myxococcota_A; class Polyangia; order Polyangiales; family JADJMO01; genus CAIXWQ01. The sequence continues at coordinate 3,357 of CAIXWQ010000827.1, forward strand.
CGGTCGCGTCGGCGGACGGCATCCTCGACGAGGCGATCGAGAAGGTCGACGTCGCGCTGGGGCTCAACGGGAGCCACGTCGTCGCGCTGCGCGCGTTCGATCAGGCCGGCAACCAGGTCACGAAGGAAATCGAAGGCAAGTAGCGGGCGGCCGCCCCGCACGGGCGGGCCCGTCGCCTTCGCTTCGCACCGTCGCGGGCACGTGAGCCATTCACGTGCCCGCGTTCGCGCGCTCGCCGGGCTCCTCGCGGCTTTCGACGCTGCTCCCGGCGCCCGCGCGCGGTCGCGGGCGGCGGGGCGTCGTCGGGGCCGCGGTACGGGCGCCCAACGCGCCACTTCACGCCTCGATTCCCAGCGCCTCACGGCCTCGCGTCGAGCCCCACGATCACGGGAGATGCCCTACGCGCCCGCGTTTGGTTGCGGTAGAGGTGGACGCGAATGGCCTTCCTCCGCCCGCGTACCACCGGTCTCCGTGGCTCGTTCTTGCTCCTGCTCGCGGCGCTCGCGCCGGCGGCCGGGCTCGTCGCCGATCAGGCCGGCGCGCAGACGCCGAAGGCCAAGGGGCCGCCGCCGAAGCCGAGCGCGGCGACCGCAGCGTCCTCCGGGAGCGTCGTCGACAAGGACTACGTTCCGCCCGCCTCGAAGGCCGGGCCGGCGCCGAAGCCCGAGGAGATGTGGGTCGCGTCGAACACCGACGAGATGATCGCGCTGCTCGAGAAGCGGGCGATCCGCGAGGGCCTCAAGGGCGGCAAGGAGGCCATCGGCGCGATCATGGCCATCCCGCAGATCGCCGACGCCGCGAAGGCGGGCGCCGCGCGCGCCGCGCTCGAGCGCATCGCGAAGGCGCTCGGGGCCGACAAGTCGAAGCCCGAGGCGCGCGAGCTCGCGGGCGAGGCCGCCACGCTGGCGCGCGCGATCTCGCCCGACGCGGGCTCGAAGGCGGCGAAGCTGGAGGAGGCCAAGCTCGGTCTGGTGACCGCCTGGCGCCTCGTCGGGCCGTTCAAGGACATGAGCGGCAAGGGGCTCAAGACGGCCGAAGGTCCGGAGGTCGGCGGCGTCGATCTCGGCGCGGCCGCCGCGGAGCCCGCGCCCGCGCTCGGCAAGGACGGCAAGCCCGTCGCCAAGGCCGTGGCCCCCGCGGCTCCCGTCGCGGCGGCCGCGAAGAAGGCCGATCCGAAGGCGAAGGCGGAGCCGCCCAAGCCGAAGACCGTGTCGCTCGAGGGCTTCCGCGACCTCGCCAAGCGCTGGGACGACGGCGCGTACGAAGTGGCGTGGCGGGCCGTCCCGGCCGAGCTGATCAGCGCGCGCGGCACGCCGCTCGAGGTGATGCTCTTCCCGCGTCGCGAGACGTGCGCCTACCTGTCGACCGACGTCAAGGTCGCCAAGGATCAGCCCCTCGTCTTCCACGTCGCCGCCGCCGGCTCGGTGCGCGCGACGCTCGACGGCGCCGTGCTCGGCAGCAGCGACGAGTACCACCCGAACGCGCTGGCCGATCGCCTCGCGGCCCGCGTGGAGGTCGCGAAGGGCGATCACCTGTTCACGCTCAAGGTCTGCTCGGGGCCGCAGTCCGACACCGGCCGCGTCCGCGCGCGCGTCACGATGCCCGACGGCGAAGCGAGCCCGGACGTCGCCTTCAGCGACAACCTCGGCGGCGTCGGCCTGACCGTGACGCCGCCGAAGGTCACGCATCTCGAGACGCCGCTCGCGCACGCCCTCAACGTCGACGAGAAGACCGCCTCGCTCGACGACGCCCTCTCGGCCGCGCTCGCGCGCAAGCTCGGCGGCGCCGACGACACGCGCTCGCCGCGCGTGCAGGGCTTCCTCGACATGGTCGTCCACGCGAACCCTCGCCCGGACGTCCTCGCGATGGCCGGCTGGCTCGCGCCCAACCGCGCGCACGAGACCGCCTGGCTCGGCCTCGCGCTCGACCGCAGCAAGCTCGACCCGGCCTACGCGCAGGTCGCGCTGTTCGCGCGCCGCGCGCTCGCGCGCACGCGCCTCGCGGCCGGGTACACCGACTGGGCCTCGACCACCGTGGCGAGCTCGGAGCTCAAGACCGCGACCGATCTCGACGCGCAGGAGCTCCGCGCGGAGCTGCTCGAGCGCCTCGGCCAGAGCGAGCTGGCCTACCAGGCGTACAAGACCATCTGGGACGCGAACGGCGCGAGCACGCCGACCGCGGTGCTCCGGCGCCTCGCCGACGCCGGCTTCGGGCGCCCCCTCGAGTCCACCAAGGCGCGCGCGCAGTCGCTCACGATCTGGCCGCGCGAGTCGGCGCTCTCGTACGTCGGCAGCAAGCGCATGGCCGGGCAGGCCGCCCTCAAGCAGGCGACCATCGACTCGTTCCGCCTGCTCTCCTCGGCCGACGAGCTCGAGGAGCTGGCCGCCATGCTCAAGGGGGCCGGGCTCGAGGGCGAGTACCGCCGCTTCCTCCTGATGAGCACCGACTGGGCGCCGAACCGCAAGGGCATCTGGCTCGAGCTCACCCAGGCGCTCGCGGCCTCGCCCGAGGCGGCCGACAAGGAGCTCGCCAAGCGCGCCCTCGAGCGCGCGCGCGAGCTCGATCCGGGCTCGCCGTTCCTGCGCTCCGAGCAGACGCTCGTGTACGGCGAGGAGCACCCCGACGACGAGCAGTTCCTCCCCAAGTCCGAGGCGTTCCTCGCGCGGCGCAAGGGGGTCGCGAAGGCGACGGCGGGCGCACCGGAGCCGCTCCTCGAGGTCTACGATCGCCAGCTCGACTGGGTGCGCGTGGTCACCATCGACGACGCCGGGCGCGTCTCGCAGCTGATCCACTACTCGCGCGAGATCGTGAAGGCGCCGAAGGACCAGAGCGATCTCGACGAGACGCAGGTGCCGAACGAGGGCGACATCGTCGAGGTCGTGCGCGCGCGCGTGCACCGCACCGACGGCACGATCGCCGTGCCGCAGGAGATCAACGAGGGCGGCGGCGCGGCCATCCGCTGGAGCGACCTGAAGCCGGGCGACGTCGTCGAGGTCGCGACGCGCAGCTACACCGAGATGCCGATCGGCGAGCGCAGCGCCCCGCCCTTCTCGTTCATGGACTTCGCGGGCGGCACCAACACGCACCCGCTCATGTACAACGAGGTCGTCGTCCGCAGCCCGAAGAAGCACCCGCTCTACTCGACGGTCGTGCACGACGAGCTCGGCAAGCCCGACGTCCGCACCAACACCGTCGACAAGCTCGGTCGCAACGTCGATCGCTACGTCTGGACGAACCCGATCACGCTCCCCGAGGAGCCCCTCGCGCCGCCCAACACCGAGATCTTCCCGGCGATCATCGGCTCGCAGTTCAAGAACTGGGACGACTTCATCGCCTGGTACAAATCCGGCGTCGATCTCTTCTCCAAGGTCGATCCGCGCATCCAGCGCCAGGCCGACGAGATCGTCAAAGAGGCCAAGGCCAAGACGCGCGAGGAGAAGCTCCACGCGATCTTCAACTGGGTCGCCGATCGCATCAAGTACGTGAACTACCAGAGCGGCGAGGCCTGGCTGCCGAACCGCCCGCAGAACGTGCTCGATCGCCTCGAGGGCGACTGCGACGACAAGGCGATGCTGCTGATCACGCTGCTCAAGGCGATCGGCATCGACGACGCGCAGGAGGTCCTGGTGCAAACGCGCTGGACCGGCCGGCCGAGCCTCATCACCGCCAAGGGCGCGGTCGTCCCCTGGTTCGATCACGGGATCGCGTTCCTCCCCGGCAAGGGGAAGGAGCCCGACCGCTACCTCGACGCGACGAGCCCGGAGTCGCGCATCGGGCCGCTCCCCTCGATGGACGCGCGCGCCGTCGCCATCCGCGTGCCCGAGAAGGGCTCGGTGCCGCTGGTCATGCTCCCCTCGACCGATCCGGCGGAGCACGGCCAGGAAGGGACCTGGACCTTCACGCTCAAGGGCGACGGCTCGGCCGACATCTCGGTCGACGAGACGCACGTCGGCGACTCCGCGTTCTTCCTGCGCACGGCGCTGAAGCAGATGGACGCCGCGCCGAGCTGGCTCGAGCGCAACCACGACATCGCGACGCTCCCGTTGATCGAGGTCGAGAAGAACGTCGACTTCAAGGGCGAGGGCCCGCTCGGCAGGGCGACGCTCAAGTTCAAGGCGCACAGCGCGGCGCTCGGCCGTCGCGAAGGGAGCGATCTCGTGCTCGGCGTCCGCTGGGGCGCGCCGCTCGTCCCGGCGCTCGCGCCGCTGGTCAAGCGCGTGACGCCGGTCTCGATCCCGCCGAACGCGGCGCCGAGCTCGGACACTGTCACCGGCGTGGTCATCCTGCCGGCCGGCTACAAGCTCGGCGAACTGACGGCGGGAGGGACGGTCGACGGCGGCGCCTACGGCCGCGCGTCGCTGACGATCGAGAAGGGGAAGAAGGAGGGGACGGTGGTCGTCAAGCGCACGATCGTCCTCGATCAGTCGGTCATCCCCGTCGCCGAGTACGACTCGTGGCGCAACTTCCTGCTCAAGGTCGACGCGCTGCTGCGACGCGAAATCCGGCTGGTGAAGGCGTGATGGGGTCCGACATGAACACCGAGAACAAGCGCACCATGACGACCTCGCTCCCCTCACGCCCCGCGCTCCGCACGCCGGTCACGCTTCGCGCGCTGCGCGCGCCGCTCGCAAGCTCGTTCCTCGCGCTCGCCGTGTGCGCGGCCGGTGCCTGCGGCCCGTCGCAGGAGGCGCGCTCGCCCGAGCCCCAGGATCCGACGCCGCTGCTCAAGGCCACCGCACACGCGCTCGAGGTCGAGCAGACGCGTCCGCCGGCCGAGGCGCTCGACGCCTGGATCAAGGTGCTCGAGACGGCGCGCGAGCTGCGCACCACCCCGCTCGCGCGCGAGGCCGCGATCGCCGCGATCGACGCGATGACCGGCCGCACGCCCTACGGCTTCTCGCGGCTCGGCGATTTCGGCGTCATGCACCGCGTCCCGGGCGGCGCCGAGAAGGTCATCGCCGTCCTCGACGCCACGCTCGCCTCCGACGGAGCGAAGGATCCGTACCTCCGCGCCGCGACCGCCTCGACGCGCATGACCCTCGCGGCCGCGAAGGGCGACGCCGCGGCGTACGCCAAGGCGCAGAAGCAGGCCGGCTGCGCCACCGAGGCGACGGTCGTCGGCCCGTTCGTGGGCCACGCGCTGACCGCGTTCGAAGCGCCCGGCCCCGTCGACGGCGGCACGATCGCCGCGACGTACCCGCCGCCGGCGAGCGCCGCGAACCCCGCCCTCGCGCTCGGGACCGCCCCCACCAAGACCTGGGGGCGCGGCTGCGGGCTCGACGTGACGGGGAGCGCCAGGGCGCCTGGGCTCCGCTACCTCGTGCTCGACGTGAACGTGCCGCGCGCCGAGACCATCCACCTCGGCGTCGTCGCGGGCGTGCCGACGCAGATTCTCGTCGGCGGCAAGCCGGCCCTGACCCTCCCGTATGCCGAGCTCGGCGCGCGCACGATGCGCTTCGGCGACGTGGAGGTCACCGCGCCGGGCACCGTGCGCGTGGTCGTGAAGCTCGCAGGCTTCAACACCGACCCGGTCCTCGTCCACGGCTTCGAGGACGACGGCACCCCGCTCGCGTTCCACGCCGCGGCCAACGGCGCGCCCGCCGCCCCCTCGATCGGAAAGCTCGGTCCGATGCCGTCCGCGCGGCTCGAGGGGGTCACCGGCACGGTCGAGGGGCGCATCACGCGCGCGCTCGGCCTGATCGCGCTCGGTGACGTGAGGCTCGCCGAGCCGATCATCGCCGAGGTCGCGCGCCCCGCCGGCGCCGGGCAGCCCAAGCCGAACCCGGCCGCGACGCTCGTCTACGCGCGCGCGCTCGAATTCGCCCGCGACATCCCGAGCTACCGCAAGCTCGAGCGCTCGCGCGCCGCGTACGAGAACACGCTCGAAGGGTGGCCGACGTCCTGGGAGGCGATCGCCGCCAACGCGCAGATCGTCTCGGAGCAGCGCCGCGGCGGCGCCGGCGAGATCGCCGGCATCCAGACGGCGAAGGCCCGGCGCGACGCGACCCCGCTCCCGGGCTCGACGGAGCCCTCGCGCAAGGATCCGGCCGCGTACGTCGATCCGCTCGTCGACGTCTACCTCGCGCTGCTCGGCGAGGACGTCTACGGCGTGCGCGAGGAGTCGCTGGCGCGCGTGAAGCCGAAGATCAAGGGGACGTGGCTCGAGCACTCGCTCGACCGCGCGACCGCCTCGGAGACCGACGATCAGACCGCGAAGATCGAGTGCGATCCGGCCCGCCCCGACGTCTCGGGCCTCGGCTGCGCGGGCGCGCGCGCTCGGCTCGGCGACGACGCCGCCGTGCTCGCAGAGGTGACCCGCCTGCGCACGCTCTACGGCGCGCCGAAGGTCGGCCGCTACTACGAGAACGACATCACCTTCCGCACCAAGGGGGCGGCCGCCGCGCGCGCGCTCTACGAGGCGAGCGACGTCGCCGACCGGAGCGCCTACACCGCCAAGATGGTCGCGCCGGCCGGCAAGGAGGGCGAGACCTGGCTCCGCAAGGAGCTGCGCCCGATCGAGGGCGATCCCTCGGCCATCGGCGAGCTGCGCATCGCCCGCAAGCTCGCGGGCGATCCGGCGTTCACCCGCGACGTCGCCGGCGAGTACGAGACGCGCACCAAGGCGCTGGTCGAGGCCGATCGCAAGCAGCCGGCCCGCGCCAACGTCGGCACGCTGATCCTCGGCCGCGAGGAGAAGTACGAGATCGAGGCCGACGGCTTCCTGCACGGCGTCGCCTGGGATCTGCGCCGCCTCGACGGCACGACCGACGTCGAGTCGAACGCGAGCGCGCGCTACGGCTTCACCAGCAGCGGCCACGGCGCGCTCTGGAAGACCATCCACCGCATCTACAAGAAGGACGGGCGCGTGGTGGAGCCCGATCGCATCGCCGCCAACCAGGCCGGGGCCGAGCTCTCGCAGATCGAGATCGGCGACTACGTCGAGATGGTCGCGGAGGGCTGGATGGGGCCGCGCCCCGACGGCAGCTTCGACCTCGACACGCCCGACCTCCTGCCGAACCGCACGGCGGTCGAGAGCGCGACGCTCGAGCTGTCGTACCCGGACAGCATCAAGCTCGACGTCTGGACGCACGCCGAGCTCGGGCAGCCCGTCGTCTCGGCGGGCTACGGCGCCAATCGCTACACCTGGTCGCTCAAGGACCACGGCGTCCGGCGCAGCGAGAAGGGGCAGCCCTCGCTCGACGCGTCGGTTTGCCTGCGCATGGGCGCGTGGGGCTGGGACCACCTGGCACGCAACGCGCGCGAGTCGATGCTCGCCGACGTCGACCACGAGCCCGAGGTCGTCGGGTGGGTGAACGGCGCGGTCGGCGCCGATCGTGCGCCGAGCGTCGAGCTGCTCGCGCGGCTCTCGAAGGCGGCGAAGCGAGCCATCCCGCGCGTCGGCTTCCTGCCGCTCGGCACGGGCTACGTGGGCGGGTTCCAGTGGTTCACCGCGCGCACGGCGCTGCTCGACGCGCAGGGCTCGCGCGTCTCGCTGGTGCATCGCGCGCTCGACGAGCTCGGCATCCCCAACGAGGTCGTGTGGGCGGAGACCACGCCCTACTCCGCCGATCCGAAGATGGTCGCGCGCTCGTGGCGCTTCTCGAAGGCGCTGCTGGTCGCGCAGGTCCCCGACAAGCCGGGCGGCGAAGCGAAGCCGATCTGGCTCGATCTCGACGTCGAAGGGATGCCGCCGCCGCCGAACCGCACCTCGCCGGAGCTGCGTGGCCGCATGGCGATGGGCACCTCGGGGAAGATCATCGCCGTCCCCACGAACGCGGTCGACGATCCCGACGTCGCGACGATCGAGGTGACCGTCGACGAGACGGGGAAGGCGAAGGGGACGTTCGCGCTGCTGCTGCGCGGGCGCGACGCGCAGGAGATCGCGTACACGCTGGAGGAGTCGGCGGGCGACAACCGCGACGAGGCGCTGCGCTCGCAGGTCCTCTCGTGGATCCCCGAGGCCGACGTGCTCGAGGTGAAGGCCTCGGCCGAGACCTGGCAGGTCGTGCTGAACGCCAAGATCGAGATCCCGAACTTCCTCGTGCCCGACGGCAGCCGCCTCGCGATAGCGGGTGAGGCGCCGCTGCACTGGGGCCGCGCCGCGACGCTCGGCGCGACCTACGCCGCGCAGGCGAAGCGCACGACCGCGCTGCGCATCTCGGCGGCGACGCTCTACACCGTGCACCGCGTCGTGCACCTCCCCGCGGGGACGTCGATCGTGACCCCCCTCCCCTCGCTCGACGTCACCGACAAGACCACCAACCTCCACGCGACGCGCAGCGTGAAGGTCGACGCCACGACGGTGATCGACGACGTGACGTTCAACATGCCGACGGCGGTCGTGCAGCCCTCGGAGTTCGAGGCCTTCACGGCCAACGCGCGGCTCGTCGACGACGGACTGCTCTCGGTCGTGCGGGTCCAGCCGGCGCCCGGAGCGATCAAGCTCCCGGTCGCGGTCGCGCCCGCCAAGGACGCGAAGCCGCCGCTCGCGCCCGCGGCACTCGCCAAGCCGAAGTGACGCTGCGACGCAGAGAGGCGCTCGCTACGCTGGCCCTCGCAGCCCTCGCGGGGGTTGCGGGGGCTTGTCGCAAGCGCGCCGAGGGCCCCTCGGAAATCCGCGTCGCGACGCGCGTCGTCTCGATCTCGGCGTCGACCACCGAGGCGCTCTTCGCGCTCGGGGCCGGGGCGCTGGTCGTGGGCCGCTCGAAGTTCTGCGACTACCCGCCCGAGGCGACCCGGCTGCCCGCGGTCGGCGGCTTCGTCGATCCGAACCTGGAGACGACGCTCGCCCTCGCGCCCGATCTCGTGGTCGGCGCGCGTGGGCCGCTCGGTCAGGGGTTCCTGCGCGCGCTCGAGGAGCGCGGCATCGCGACGTACTTCCCCAAGACCGAGAGCTTCGACGAGATCCTCGCGATGCTCGAGGGGATCGGCGCGCGCACCGGCCGCGGCGAGCGCGCGCGCGATCTCGTCGCCGCCCTGCGCGCCCGCCGAGACGCCCTCGCGCGGGCGCTGGCGCGTGAGCCCCGGCCCAAGACGCTC
>CAIXWQ010000828.1 GCA_903923175.1 uncultured delta proteobacterium
GATTTATCCCACCGTGCTGCTCAACCGCTCCATACATTCCCAGCACGCGCACGACCCTCGCGTGCTCTGGCGACTCCCGGATCGTCGCGAGCGCGCGATCCGTCGAACGCTCTCCGAGCGTCTCGTCACCCACCTTCTCCAGGGCCTTGTGGAGCGTCTTCGCCTGCTCCTCGAAAGCTTCTCTCGTCAGGTAGTTGACCTCCATCGAGTAGCCGTCGTCTCGGTGGGAGATCTCGGTGATGATGGCGGTCGTAGCCGCGACTTGAGCAGGAAGGAGTCGCGTCCCGAGAAGGGCGTTCAGAAGGGTCGACTTGCCGCTCTTCATCATGCCGAGGACGGCCACCGACACCTCGAGAGGGCGCTCGGCAGTCTCTCGCGCCTTGTTGAGGCTGGCGAGTTGTTCGTTGACGACCTGGCAAAACGTGGCGTAGCGGACGTCTGCGAACGCCGGCAGCCGCCCGAGCTCACGAGTCATCTCATTGGCGTTGTTGATTTCAGTCGAAGGCATCGATCTCCCTCTGTGTCGCGGTGACGTGGCCACGAGACAACGGGCGCCGTTCCGCCAGCCGAACGCCAGATCACCGGCGTGTCCCAGTCGCGCATTACCTCGGTGAGTTCGCTCCGGATCTCGTTGAACGCGTTGAAGTACTTGGCGAGCGTGTCGATCAGGTTGGCCCTGGTTCCCGCGTTCTGTGGGTGCACGAACTACTTGTGCGGTCGATCGAGCAGTAGCCTCTGTAGAGTCAGGGTACTTCGCGGCTTCGAGGTGCTCCGTCGCTGCCTCGATTAGAACGCTCGTCGCGCCGGCGGGCGAGACGAATCGGCGCGTACGACCTCGGACGGTCACGCGCCGGAGCGGCGGCGGCGCGTAGGCGCGGCGCGCGGTCTCGCCATCGGGCCCGCCGAGTGCGCCGAACCGGCGCTGAGCGCGCGAGAACATTGGGCAAATCGGTCGTGCGACACGATCCGTCGCGCTGCCCCCCTAGGTTCTCCGGCCCTCCCCTCGCCCCCTCCAGCGCGCCCCAATGCCCCCCATCCTCACTCCCGACGAAGCCCTCCGCGCCGCCGCGAAGGCGTACCTCGAGAACCCCAACAGGCTGACCCTGGGCGCGGTCGTCGCGCTGATCGTCCGGCCGCTCGACCTCAGCGTCGACAGGACGTGCCGCCACGCCCCGCACGTCGTGGCGCTCCTCGGCGCCGACTGCCGCACCCATCTCACCGAGCGCTTCTACGCCGAGCGCCTGTGCGTGCCGGAGCAGGCGCAAAGGCTCTGCAGGAGGCTTGTAGGGGCGCAGCTGCCGCTCGACTACTTCTGCCTCGGCGTCGTCCCGAACTTCGTGCGTGGCAAGGCCCGCAAGGTGCCCTTCGTCATTGAGGCGATCGAGGAGGGGGTCTTCGAACTGGTCGACGCGAAGAGCGACGCCGACCTCTGCCGGCGCGCGGCGCTGATCGACGCCACCATCGCGACTATGGCGCCGCGCAATCGCAGGATCCTGCGCGCGGTCCTGCAACGGTTCCGCGAGGAGGACGTAGGCGAGCTCGCGGAAGAGCGCGGGGTGCACCGCGAGCGGGTCCGCGCCGACTACCGGGCCTGGGTCGAAGCCCGTGACCGGAGCGAGGACGCGCTCACTCGCCGTCGCGAGACGTGCGAGGACGAGCGCTACCGAATCGGCCAGCGCCTCGAGGCGATCCACGAGGCGCTCGACGCCCGCGGCATCACGCCGAGCCGGGTCGTCACCGAAGTGAGCGGACGCAAGCCGCGCGTCGCGCGGGCGCTGCACAGCCTCCGTCCGGAGCTGCTCCGCGAGCTGCAGGACCACGAAGAGCAGGCGTATCGCCAGGCCGTGCGGCAGATCCGCGACCACTCCGCCGCGATCGAGAAGGCGCGCGACCTGCGGGGTCAGCTCGATTGGGCCTACCTCGCGGTCGTGCTCGGCGAGGTCGCCGCCGACGCCCCGCTGGGCGAGCGGAACACCGCGGGGGAGACGATCCGGCGTCAGTTTCGCAGGCTGACGCGAGCCCTGTA
>CAIXWQ010000829.1 GCA_903923175.1 uncultured delta proteobacterium
GCCTCGATCTCGCCTCGCATCCCGCCGACCATCGACCGGCTGCACCGCTCGGCGAAAGCCCACGCCTGTCCGATTCTTTGTTCACGGAAAACGATCGTGGGGACGGCGAGATCGTGGCGGATGATGAGGTTGAAACCGGGGTCTCGACCCCGGCGGACGGCGGAGGTCGACGTCGGCGCGTGACGGGCGGGCGGGGCCGCGACGAGCGGGCGCACGGCGCGCCGGCGCGCTCGTGCTCAACCACCCACCGCGAGGCGCTCGATCTCTGCCCGACGACGCGCGTCGCGTTGCAGAAACGGATGCCCGACGAGGGGCTCGCCGCGCGGGGGGACGTCACGGCCGACGGCGGGGGCTGGCGTTCGCGGCGGACGCGGCCGACGCGGCGACCGAGCAGGCACCGCCACCCGAGCCGCGGGCCCGCGCGCCTGGGGTGCAGAGTTGGATCACGGCGAAGTTCGCCTGAGCGGACAACCCCAGACGTTGACTCGCCGGACGCGATCCCTTCGCATCGGATGATGAGCGAGACCGGAATCGAGATCGCGTTCGACGTGCACGTGCCCCTCGATTCGCTGCAGGGCCCGACGAGCACGCACAACTTCTTCCGCAACTTCGAGATAATCGTCGAGATCGACGGCGCCAAGCACGTGGCGGGAGGCGAGGCGACGCACTTCTTCCCTTGCGCCTCGGGGTCCCATCGCGTCGAGGCGCGCGTGCGCAGTCGCTCCGGGCTGCGGCCGGAATGGATGCTCGAGGGTCACGCGACGCTCTTCGCGAACGCCGAAGTGACGGTCGCGCCCGGCGCGGTCACGCGCGTGCGATACGCCGGCGACTCGGGCTGGTTCCTCAGCGGCCTGGGGAAACTGGAGCCGGTCGGCGGGTAGACGGCCGCGCCTTCGCCGGGTGCCAACCTGTTCTCGACGCACCCGCGCACATCCCGAGCGACCGCATCGACTGCGGGTGCGACGGCAAGGCCTACGAGAGCCCGTGCGCCGCGGGGCGCGCAGGCCAGGGCGTGCGCAAGAACGGGCCCTGCTGACGGGCGGGGCGCTCCAGCTCGCCGTGCAGCGCGGGCGCTTCGCCGAGCTCGGTCGCAGCCCGAGTCGCGATGAGGAGACGAGCCCTCGGCGGGCACGCACCGCAAGTCGGCCGCGCTCGAGGGGCTCTGCGTGCTCCCCGACGGGCGCATCGCGTACGCCATCAAGAGCCCGCGCAAGAGGGTGACCCACCGCATCCTCGTGCCGGTCGAGCTGCTCGCGCGCATCGCCGCGCTGATCCCGCGCCGCAGCGCAGGCGCGCTCCGATCGAGCCGTCCCCGCGCGCAGGATGTGGCGCCCTCGACCGATGGCTACAGTTTGTCTGGTTCTCACCCAGGGAGGTCCCCATGAGCCGACGAGGGCAGCGTCGCGGGGTCGGGGTGCTCGTCGCGGGGTTCGCGTGGCTGGTCGCGGGGTGCGCCGGCCGCGTCGTCGACACGAGCGGGGCCGGCGCCGGCGCGGTGGCGGTCGCTGCCGTCGACGACCCTGCGGACGTGAGCGTCGACAGCGGGGCGGCCGTGGGCGACGACGGCGCGATCTGCGGCTGCGCGCCGCGCCCGGCGGGGCTGATCGCTTGGTGGCGCGGCGAGGGGGACGCGCGCGACGCCGCGGGCGACCATCACGGCGCGCTCACCGACGGCGCGCACTACGGCCCCGGCGTGGTCGGACAGGCCTTCGTCTTCGCCCGCGCGAGCAGCTTCGCCGGGCCGACGAACGGCTTCCCGCTGGGCAATGCCGCGCGCACCCTCGAGCTCTGGGCGCGCCTCGACGAGATCACCTGGCAAGAGAGCTTCCTCGCCGGCTACGTGCGCTTGTCAACCGCCTACCAGTCAAGAACCGCGGACGCGATCGGCCTCGTGTGAGGTGTGAGGCCACGCCCGTCGCCTGACGCCTCGCAGTCGCCGTCGCGTCTCCCCGACC
>CAIXWQ010000830.1 GCA_903923175.1 uncultured delta proteobacterium
CCGACCTGCGCCTCGCTCGGCGCCAACTGCGGCGCGGTCACCGACCCCGTGTGCGGCGGCGTGATCCAGTGCGGCAGCTGCGCCGCCGGCTCGGCGTGCGGCGCCGACGGCAAGGCGAACGTGTGCGGCACCGGCAGCGCGGACGGCGGCACCTGCACGCCCAAGACGTGCACCGCGCTCGGGGCCGAGTGTGGGGCGATCGCCGACGGCTGCGGGAAGATCATCGACTGTGGCGGCTGCGAGGCCGGCAGCTGCGGCGGCGGCGGCGTCGCGTACAAGTGCGGCGGAGTCGTCGACGGCGGCGGCTGCACGCCGCTCACGTGCGCGGCGCAGGCGATCGAGTGCGGCGGCGCGGGCGACGGGTGCGGCGGCACGCTCGCGTGCGGCGCCTGCGCGTCGCCCGACAGCTGTGGAGGCGGCGGGAAGCCGGGCAAGTGCGGCCACCCGACGTGCACGCCGCGCACCTGCGCGGACCAGGGCGTGACCTGCGGCGCCGCCGGCGACGGGTGCGGCGGCGTGCTCTCGTGCGGCGTCTGCAGCGCGCCCAAGGCCTGCGGGGGCGATCCGGCGAAGCCCGGGACTTGCGGCTGCACCGGCGCGTGCGCGCTGCTCCCGAGCTGCGCCGCCGGGACGACGACGACGCTCACCGGCGTGGTGAAGGATCCGGCCGGCAACACGCCGCTCGCGAACGTGCTCGTCTACGTGCCCAACGACGCGACCGACCCGGCGTTGAAGGCGTTCCCCACGACGCTGAGCTGCGACCAGTGCGGCGCCGCGACGGCGGGAAACCCGCTCGTCTCGACGTTCACCGGCGCGGACGGCAGCTTCACGCTCACCGGGGTCCCGGTCGGCAGCGGCCTCACGGTGGTCATCCAGCTCGGGCGCTGGCGACGCCTGTTCAAGGTCGACGTCGCGAACGCGTGCGGCGCGAACGTCGCGACCGGCAGCGGCACCGGCGGCACCACGATCTCCGGCGGCGTGCTCACCATGCCGAAGAACAAGGCGCAGGGGAACATCCCGAAGATCGCGATGGTGACCGGCCTCGGCGACGCGCTCGAGTGCGTCCTCTACAAGATGGGGGTCGACGTCGCCGAGTTCACCAATCCCGGCAAGGGCGGTCGGGTGGAGATGTACACGGGCGGCGGCAACGGCGGCAGCATGAGCGTCCCGCTCGGCGGCGCGTACCTCGACTTCAGCACGCCCGATTCGAGCGCGCTCTACGGACACCTGACCGACTACGATCTGGCCGTCGTCGCGTGCCCGGGCACCGCGTCGATCACGAACGATCCGCTGCTCACCAACTACGCGAGCCTCGTCGCGTACGCGAACGCGGGCGGGCGCGTCTTCACGACGCACTACGGGTACGTCTACCTGAAGCAAGGGGGCGCCGCGAACCCGTTCTACGGCACCGCGACGTGGTCGGGCGTCGACACGAAGGTGAGCCCGGCGACCGCGCTGGTCGACACCGATCCGAGCCACAACCCGCGCGGGGCCGCGTTCGCGGCGTGGCTCGGCAACGTGGGCGCGCTCTCGTCGTCGACGCCGCCCACGATGAGCGTGCTCGAGGCCCACAAGGACCTCTCGACGGTCGTCGCGCCGAGCCAGCAGTGGCTCACGCTCTCGGGGACGTCCACCCCGCTGCACTACGCGTTCAACACGCCGGTGGGCGCGGCGTCCGCGAGCCAGTGCGGCCGCGTCGTGTTCAGCGACTTCCACGTCTCGAACAACAAGGTCCTCTCGCCGTACTTCCCGGAGAACTGCTCCACCGACGGCTCGGGCGCGACGTACGCGCCGATGACGCCGCAGGAGAAGGTCCTGGAGTACATGCTCTTCGACCTCGGCTCCTGCGTGCAGCCCTATACGCCCGCGTGCACGCCTCGGACGTGCGCCGCGCAAGGGGTCGACTGCGGCTTCGCGAGCGACGGCTGCGGCGGCGCGCTGAGCTGCGGCGCGTGCGCGGCGGGGAAGATCTGCGGGGGCGCGAGCCCGGGCAAGTGCGGCGTGCCGGCGTGCACCGCGAGCACCTGCGCGGCGCAGGGGGTCCAGTGCGGGTACGCGGGCGACGGCTGCGGCGCGCTGCTCACATGCGGCAGCTGCCCGACGGGGCAGACGTGCGGCGCCGGCGGTCCGGGCAAGTGCGGCGCGCCGGCCGACGGTGGCGCCTGCACGCCGCTGACGTGCGCGGCGCAGGGGATCGAGTGCGGCCAGGCGGGCGACGGCTGCGGCAACGTGATCGCCTGCGCCGATTGCCCGGCGGGGCAGATCTGCGGGCTCAAGCAGCCCGGCAAGTGCGGCACGCCGACCTGCACGCCGGTCTCCTGCGCCACGCAGGGGATCGAGTGCGGCGCTGCGGGCGACGGCTGCGGCGCGCAGATCGCGTGCGGCAACTGCGCCGCCGGGGGGATCTGCGGGCTCAACGCGCCCGGCAAGTGCGGCACCATCAAGTGAGTCGCTCGGCGGCGACGGCGAGCGGACGCGCGGGGCGCGCGGACGGCTCCACGTCGCCGACCGACGAGCGGCCCTGCGCGCATCGAGCAGCGTTGCGGAGCCGCGCCGAGCGTCGTCTGATCGGCGGCACATGCGACCCCTGGCGCGAACCTCCCTCGCGGCGGCCTCACGGCCGCTGGCGCGGACCACCCTGCTCGCCCTCTTCATCGCCAGTGCCTCGTGCAAGGGAGGCTGCAAGGGTGACTCGGGGGGGGTGACCTCGAGCCCGGCGCCGAGCGCATCGACCTCCTCGTCGACGAGCGGATCGGCCGCGGCGGCCGCCGAGCGCCCGAGCACCAAGCTCCGGCTGATCGCGCGGGCGAGCGCCCCGCTCTCGATCGCAGGCGCGGCCGGGAGCGGGATCGTGCTCGCCAAGAGCGTCGCGGTCTCGCTCGACGCCGGCGCGTTCACCGAGAAGCCCGAGCTGCTCCGCGGCCTCGAGAACCCGGTCTGGTCGGAGCGCCGGTTGATCGGCGTGTCGTCGAGCACGCTCGCGCTGGTGGGCAAGCGCGATCCGAAGTCGCTCTGGCCGGGCGACGCGCAGATGTACGGCGAGAACGTCTCGACCTGCGGCGAGCGCGAGGACGCGCAGGGGAAGCCGGTCCCGAAGTACTGCGTCCACGCCGACGAGCTCACCGTGCGGGCGTTCCAGCTCGGCGCCTGGATCCGGCGAGATCATCCGCGCGAGAGCGAGCTGGGCGGCGTGGGGAGGCTGTACGGGCGCCTGCTCACGGCGATCGCGAGCGACGACGACGACGGGCTCGACTACCAGTTCGCGCTGCTCGCGGGGAAGCCGGGGATCGTGCTGCCGTCGCCTTCGCGCATCGAGCGCACTGAGCCCGCGCAGGCGAAGCCCGTCGAGGTGGCGGCGGCGACGCCGCCCGCGACCAAGGAGCCGGCCGAGGCGGGCCCCGACGACGCCACGTCGGCGACCGCGCCCTCGAGCAGCGCCGCGCCCGTAGGCTCGAGCGCGCCCAGCGCGTCCAGCAGC
>CAIXWQ010000831.1 GCA_903923175.1 uncultured delta proteobacterium
CGGCCAGCTCGAGGTTGGCGGGGCTGAACCAAGCCGAGCGCGCGATCTCGTCGATTCCCACCGCCGCCGCGGCCCCAGGCGCGAGGCCGTAGCCGGTCTGGTCGGACGGGGGGGCGGCGCTCGCCAGGGGCTCGACGTCCGCGGGAGCGAGCCCCAGAGCCAGAAGCAATTCGTTCAGTAGCGACGACATCACGGACCCTCTTTCCGCCCCGAAGACGCAGGTCGCATTGGCATATGACGTCGGCGCTGGAGGAGCTCAGTGACGAGCCGGTGCGCGAACTCGACCTCGGCCCTCGGGAGCTTCCCCTCTCGCTCGAGCGCCGTCAGCGCTAGCGACAGTTGCTCCCGCATCCGCTGGTGCGACTTGTAAACACGATCGCGCACACGTCGGCCCTCCTTAGAGCTGTGGAGGTTGGACGCCTGCGCGACGAAATCGGACACGCGGGCCTCGACGGCGTCGATCGCGCCGAGGTCTCGTCCCGCGTCCCGTTCAAGTCGCTCGAGGGTCACGCGCTCGCGTCGCAGCCGCTCTTGGAGCTTGAGCGGATCAGCTACCCGCTCGCGAAGCATTTCCACGTCTTCGGACGGCGCGAGCGCGTCGAGGACCTCACCCATGGTCGCTCGCGTCACCTCGAGAAGCTCTGCAATCGTGGCGCTCTCGCTTGCCATCTCGCGGAGCACGACCGCCTCCATCGAGGTTCGGGCCTCGGCGAGCGCCTGGAGATCCGCGCATTGTTGCGCGTACTTCTCCTGGGTGCGCGCGGGAGCCTCCGCCACGACCCTCTCGACGGCCGCCTCGAGCGCCACGACGGCGCGCGTGTAGGCGTCCTCAGCTTCGCCGCCGACGGAGCCCTCGACGACTTCGGTGACTCCGCGTTCGCCCGCACCGGCGAGTGCCGCGTGATCGCGGAGCTCCTGCTCGGCACGCCGCGAGCCTCGTCGGAGCTCGCTAATCACGCGGTTGGCGAGGCTGCGTCGTAGGTAGCCGTCCACTACGCGGTCGGCCGTCTCGAGCGCCTGCTTCCACTCGGTCGTCGAGGGAGCCGCGAGCACCGCGGCGCGATCGCCGAGAGGCAACGGGCTCGCGATCGCGTCTGGGACCACCCGCGTGACGATGTCGCGGGCACGCATCGCCAGGTGCGTCTGCACCTCCTCGACGACGACCTCGCGAAGCTCCGCTCCGATGAAGAACGATTCCTTCGCCTGCGTCGCGCGAACAGTCCCGGTGGCGACCATCGCCACATGACGACACCAAAGCGCGTAGGCCTCGGCCCAAGCCTTCTTCTCGCCCGCTGCAGCTCCCGGAGCACAGGCGAGCTCACTGAGCAGTCGAAAGCTACCGCTCACCGAAGTACCCCTCGCGTCGCGGCAATCCCGGCACCGGTTTCCTCGGCGTCGAGCACTGGTCGGAGAAAATCACCCAACGCGTCGAGATGGAGCAGCCAGTCGGACACGCGCGACCTCCAGAGACCTTGTACGAGAGCGCGCGGAGGTCGGAAAGAGAGCCCGAGCTCGCCGCCTCGCACGCGCGAGCGAGACGCCTCCACTCGCACGCTCGCATGGCGACCGTGCGAGCGTCAGACCGCGCCGTCACGCAACGTTCCTACGGTCGATGCGAAGAAGGCGTACCCTACCCCGGCGGTCCACGGTGCCCCTCCAGGGCGACCGCGTCCCCCGTGGCCGACATCGTGACGAGTTGGACGAACGCCGCGAGAAACCCGAGCAAGTGACCACGACGGCCAGCCGCCGCCCCTCATCGTTCGCCCACTGCGCCTCGTCTGAAGCACGCGCAGTCGTGAGCGCGCGTCGTTCTTAGAACATCGTTCCACCGGAGGTTTTCCCCTCGTGTCCTCGCTCCCGGCTTCTCCCCTCTTCGATCCGCACCAGCGCGACCGCTTGCCGGCGCCCATCGCGCGCCGCGCGCGGACGCTCGCGCACGAGCATGAGACGAACGGCGAGGAGACCACGCCCGACGAGCTGGCCCACTTGATCGAGGCGACCCTCGATCACCTCTTCCGGCTCTGGGTCATGGAGTATGCGAATGTCGATGCGCCCGATGCGACCGCGAATCGCGCGCTGTTCGGCACGCTGTCCGAGCGCCCAACGCTGGGGCTGAAGGTGGCGCTGGCACAACGACTACGCAGCGTCTTCCTGGACCGTGGCCTGACTACCGTCGTCGAAGGGCTCACCACCGTCGACTTCGGCGACGGCACCGACGCGCACCATCCAATCGCTCGCCTCATCACGTTCCGCAACGCGTTCGCTCACGGTAGCTTCACCGCCGCCGTGAGCGCCATCCGTGAGCACCGCGCGCTCATCGAGCAGATCCTCGTGTCGATCCCCGGGCTCTGGAAGCAGCCCGTGATGGTGGTGACCGAATCGGGCGACCTGCTGGCGTTGCGCGGCGAAGTCGAACGTCTGACGATCGCGCCGGTCACGCCCGCCGCCGCGCTGCACCCGTTCGTGGCTGCGGCGGACGGCCGGGGACGGCTCGACCTCTTCCCCATGTGGCAGGTCGGCCGCGTGGACGGTGAGTGGACGCTCGTCGCGCCCGACGGGAAGGCGACGGCGCAGAACGTGGAGACGTTCTTCGCACGAGAGTCCCTGCGCCAGTACGCGGAACGCTGGCAGCGCGAGCGCGAAGGGTTCCTGGATCACCGAGCGGCCGTGACAGCGCGGGCGTGGCGTCCGCTCGTCGCCGCTGAGCTCGCCGAGCTTCGAAGCGCCATTGCTGCGGAGCAGCTCGTCCTGGTCGAGGCGCGTCCCGGGTGCGGCAAGGCAGCGGCGATGGCCGCGTTGCTCGACGGGCAGGCGATCGATGCCGGGCGCTTCGCAGATGTCTCGTGCATCGTGATCGAGCGCGGCGAGCCGTCACACTCCGCGGCTACGTTTGCTGGGTTCGTGGCGCGAGCGGTCGAGCGAGCGCTTGGACAGCCGCCGCGCTGGAGCGCGCTCCGCAAGGGGAGCAATGCCTCGCCGCTCAGCGCCGCCAGCCTCGCCGCCGCACAGCTCGCGAAGTCGGGAAAGCAGGTGCTCATCGGCGTCGAGGACGCTCACCTCGGAACCGTTCCGCAAGGGCCCGGAGAACCGAGCGTCGCCTCGGTCGTGCGCGCGCTGGCCGGTTCGAACGTGCACTTCGTGATGACCGCTCACTCGGGCGCAATGGCGTCACCGCTGGCCTACGACCGCCGCGTCGAGCTGGCGATCCCGCCCGAGCCGCGCGTCGATCGCATCGCCATGTGGCTGCGTGGCGCGTTTGGCGATCGCCCGCTCCACCGCCGGGTGCTGGCGCACCTCGTGGCGCAGGGGAGCCCCAAAACGCTCTTCGAGATCTGCGACGCGCTCGACGAGGCGCAGGAACAACCGGTCTTCGAGCCTGCCGTCGAGCGCGCGCTCGCAGATCTGCGCCCGGTGCTGGTGGCCACCCGAACGCAGGCCGGCGCAGACCGGATGTATCGCATCGCTCACGCGGCCATCGCAGCCGCGTTCTCGGCGGAAGGGGGCGCATCGTGAACGCTGACGACCTGTTTGCCGCGCTCGACGACTCCGAGCGCGCGGAGCTGCTCGACGCGCAGAAGAGTGAGAATGCGAGCCTCGCGAACAAGACCATCCGCGCGATACTGGAACGAGCGGAGCGCCGCGTTGGCGCCGGCAGAGAGGCTCTCGATCAGCTCTTCCGGCGCTTCGTCGTGGCCAAGCCCGCGCAAACAGCGCCCGCCGGCAACTCGCCCATGTCACTGTCGGAGCTCGCGCGGCTGCTCCCCTACCCGCTTGGCTGGAAGCTCGCTTCGCTCTTGCGCGACAAGCAACTTCTCGAGGAAGGTCAGAGCGCACCACAGCTCGTCTTCGACGTCGTCTCGCTCACGAGCGCGCTGCTTCGCTTCGTATCCGTGGTGCTGGTGCATGCGTACGTTCGGGCGGGCGGCAGCGACGCGAAGGTCAATCGCAAGATCGTCGAGACACTCACGGGCGATCCGACCGACGCAAGCTGGCGCGACCTCGCGCGCGCGCTGGTGAAGGCCCTCGGAGGCGCGCCGCCCACCGTCACCGAGGGCTTCGCCGCGGCACTCGAGGGGGTAGACGTCCCGGCGGAACGGCGAGCGCCGAGCGTCAAGGACGAGGGGGGGAACAACAAGGACCTCTGGTACCTCATCGCCCTGCGCAACGCGGTCGCGCACGGCCACCGCGTCGCGCCGCGATACGTGGAGGCGGCGGTCGACGTGCTTGCAGACTTGTTGCGCCGCTTCTCTGCGCTCACACGATTCCGCCTCGTCGTGCGTACGGGCGACGGTGGGTACGCCTTGGAGGGCGATCGGCCAGTCCCCCTCGCGACGCTCGACTCGGCACTCCCCGAGGCTGAACCGTGTCTTGTGTCGCGCGACGGGTCGGCCGAGCCCGTTTCGCTCTCGCCGCTCCTTCGCTTCCGTCCGGGCACCGACGACGTGACGTTCGACGAGCTCTTCTTCCTCAACGCGGGCTCGCTCGACCGACTCAACTACATCGCGTTCCGCTCGCCGGACACGCTCGATGGTCGCGCGCTCGGCAGCTACGAGTCGTTCCGCGAGTTGATGAAGAAGATCCCCACGCCGCCGATCCCGGCCAACCCGCGCCTGGACTTCGGCGCGCTCGTCGCTGAGAGCACGCGCTTCTTCGTGGGCCGAGAGGGGGTCGTCGAAACGATTCGGCAAATGGTGCGCGAGCGTGAGGCGGCGTTCTGCCTGCTTCGCGCGCTTCCCGGCATGGGCAAGACCAGCCTGCTGTCGCACCTTCACGCGCTGCACCCGCCGCCCATCGCGGGGCAACCTCAAGCGGGCGATCGGTGGTGCTACCACTTCTGCAGCAACACCGACGGCCGCAACAGCCCTGTGGTCATGCTTCGTTCCCTGATCGCGCAGGTCGCCGACGCTGTCGGAATGAGCGACGCGCAGCGCGGCCGATACGCGAGCAGCACCGACCTGAAGGAGCTTCGCGACGGCCTCTTCCCAGCCCTCCTTGCCGAGGCGGGCAAGCAACTCGGTGACGGGGACAGACTCGTGATCGTCGTGGATGCGCTCGACGAGGGCTTCGGTGGTGAGGGGCCCATCGCAGCCGCCCTGCCGGCGGTACTGCCCGCCAATGTCGTCGCGCTCCTCAGTTACCGTGTCGACGAGACCGGTCGCAATGCACGCGTCGAAGAGGAGCTGCGACACATTTCCTCCGAGATGCGCCGCGAGGTCCCCGGGGCGGATCCGCTTCGCGGCCTCACTCGCGACAACGTCCGCGAGTTCCTCGCGCAGGTGCGTCGCGAACACGCCGACTCCGACGCGCCGCTCACCGAGTTCACGCCGTCCGAGCCGGTGCTCGAGGCGGTCTACCGCGCGAGCCTCACGAAAGAGGGTGACGCCGATCCGTTCTACCTGCGGTTCGTAGCCCAGGGTGCCGAGGCGGGCACGATCGACCTCGACCGCGCCGAGAGCGTGCCGCAGTCGCTCGACGACACGTTCGAGGAGCTCTGGCTGTCGCTCCCGACGGACGGCGATTTCGTCGTGCACCGCTTGCTGCTCTACCTCGCCATCCTGCGCGAGCCAGCAACCGATCCGTTGATGGCCGAGCTGCTGACGCGCGAGCGACCGGCGCTGGCGCGCGTGACGACGTCCGACGTGGCGACGATGCGCGTGCACGCGGGCAAGCTGCTCGTCTACGACGAGCGCGAGCGGTACGCGCTGTTCCACGATCGGTTCAAGCGGTTCCTCGTGGGGGAGCAGAAGGATCCGCTGGA
>CAIXWQ010000832.1 GCA_903923175.1 uncultured delta proteobacterium
GCGAACGTGACGTGCTCGCGCGGTATCCCGCTTGCTCGCTCGAACATGCCGGCTCGCGAGGCGACCGGCGAGGAGGCCCCCGTGAAGCACGTCCTGTATGCGCGTTTTTCGCGCGAAGAAGACGCCGTGGCCGCGCTCCACGAGCTCGACGGGCTCGAGGAGACCCGCGGTCGCTACACCGCGACGACGCACCACGCGCCGCTCACGAGCGACGAGCTCGGGCTCACCGACACCGCCTCGCGCAAGTGGGGGACCGAGGGGCTGATCCTCGGCGGCGCGGTCGGCGCGCTGATGGGCGGCGTGCTCTTTCCGGCCATCGGGATCCCCATCGCAGCGCCCGCGATCGCCGCGGCCGCGACCGGCGCGGCGGGCTGCGTCTACGGCGGCGTGCTCTCGACGATCGTCGGCGCGACCACCCCCGATCGCCACCTGAAGGCGATCGCGAAGCACCTCAAGGACGGCGAGGTCCTGGTCACCATCCAGGCCGAGGGGGAGGCCTGCGACGAGCGGGCGCAGCAGGTCCTCACCGAGCGGTGCGAAGAGCTCGCGCGGCACGAGCTCGTCTGACCGCCCGCAAAAATGCGAACGGGGTGGACGGCCCGGCGCCGCTCCACCCCGCCGCTCACCGGCGCCTACCGGTGCGCGCTCAGACCGGATCCTTCTGCCGCAGCACGAACATCATGATGGCGATCATCACGATCGTCATGCCGCCGAGCACCGCGAACGGCAGCCACTGCTGGGTCCACTCGGTGAAGCCCCACGCGCCGTCGAACGGGAAGGTCGAGCCGACGCTGTTGTAGTCGGCCTTCGCGCCGATCTGCGCCTTCGCGCAGATGAATTGCATCGTGTCGCTGCCGGTGGACTTCAAGAAGAGCTTGTCCATCACGTCGGCCGGGAGCGCGTTGTCGCCGGTCGGCTTCGGCAGCGTGAAGAGCCACTCCTTGGTGTCCGCGTTGAGCACGCGCTCGGGGGCGATCGCGCCTTCGAAGCCCCAGCGGGCCGGCATCGCCAGCATCGGGATCTCGAGCAGCGAATTGGTGGTCACGGGGACCAGCGTGCCGCCGAGGACGATCTGCGGGATGAGCGCGATCGGCGTGAGCGCCATCGCCGCCTCGCTCGAGGCGACCACCGTCGAGAGCAGGAGGCCGATGGCGACGGCGTCCATCGCGGTGATGACCAGCATGCCGAGCTGCTGGAAGAACACCTCGGGGTGGCCGTTGGTGAGGCCGTTGTAGCCGAGGGCCGGTGACACGATGCCGAGCAGCAGCGTGCACTGGATGACGCACACCACGCTCAGCAGGATGTACTTGCTGAGCACGTAGTTCACGAGGCGCAGGTTCACCATGCGCTCGCGGAGGTAGATCGCGCGCTCGGCGACGATCTCGCGCGCGGCATTCGAGGTGCCGAACCACAGCGCGGAGACGACCATGAAGAACAGCGAGCCGCTGATGTCCTTCACGTCGTGCCCCTGCAGCAGCTTCTTCGCGGCGGCCTCGCCGGCCTTGCTGCCGGTGGCGGTCCCCGAGAGGTTGCCGAGGTTCTGCAAGGCCGCGAGGCACCACGGCGGCGGGCTCGCCTTCTGTGGCCCGAACACGAGGCAGAGCAGCGCGCCGATGATCGGCGCCTGCAGCAGCATGATCGCCGTGCCGGCGCGGTCTCGGACCTTCACCTTGTAGTAGCGCGAGATCAGCAGCCCGAGCTGGCGGAAGAACGGCGGCGCTGCGCGGTGGAAGCCGCCGCCGGATTTCTGCCCCTCGGCCTGACCGATGGCGCGCGCGCCCGCGTACATCTTCGCGAACGTCGGGTTGTTCTGGCCGAAGAACTCGTCGCGCCACTGCTTGGCGGCGGTGAGGCGGATCACGCCGCGGTTCACGTTCGGATCGCGCGCCTTGAGGTCCGCGCCCACCCGCTCTTCACGCTGCTTGAGCATGTCGAACATGTCGCGCGGGTTGTCGATCTCGTTGACCTTCCCGTTCATCTCCAGCCAGCGGCCGAAGAACTTGTACGAGTCGCCCGCGGTGGGCCCGAAGAAGATCGGCACGCCGCCGTAGCCCATGATGAGCGCGAGGTTGAACTTCTCGTACTCGTCCTTCGCGGGCTGGTGGATGGTGACGATGATCGTCTTGCCGGTCTTCTGCGCGAGGTCGTGCAGCAGCGTGATCAGCGCGGTGGTGTCGTCGGCGGCGAGGCCCGAGGTCGGCTCGTCGAGGAACATGATGACCGGATCGGTCACCAGCTCGAGCGCGATGTTCACGCGCTTGCGCTGCCCGCCCGAGAGCACCTTCTTCTCGGGCTTGCCGATCTGCAGGTTCTTCACCTGCTCGAGCCCGAGATCGCGGAGCGTCTGGCCGACGCGCTGATCGATCTCCTCCTCGCTCATGTCCGGCGGGAGGCGGAACTTCGCCGAGTACTTCACGGCCTCGTAGACCGTGAGCTCGGGGTGCACGATGTCGTCCTGCGGGACGTAGCCGATCGATCCGCGGAGCAGATCGTAGATCTCGTAGAGGTCCTCGCCGTTGATGCGCACCTGGCCGCTCGTCGGCGCCTGGTAGCCGTTGAGCGTCATCAGCAGCGTCGTCTTGCCGGCGCCCGAGGGCCCCATCAGCGCGATGAGGTCGCCCGGCAGCGCCTTGAACGAGACGGCGTCGAGCAGGACCTTCTGCTGCCCCGGGTTGTCGCGATCGGGGACCTCGAGGAAGAGGCTCCACGCCTCGATCGAGCAGGTCGGCTTGCCGGCCCAGGCGTTCTGGTCGTTCTCGACGACCGCCTGCACCTGCTGGCCGGCGATCTGGATCACCAGCGGCATCGGGCCGATGAAGATCTTCTCGCCGTTCTGCACCTCGGCGCGCTGCCCCGGCGGCAGGCGGTGCCCCTTCACGTAGGTGCCGTTCGCGCTCCCCTTGTCGGTGATGAAGAGCCGATCGCCCTCCTTCGTGATGAGCGCGTGCTTCGACGAGACCTGCGGGTGCGGGACGACGATCTGGTTGTCGGGCGTTCGGCCGATGCTGATGACCGACACGGCGCCGCCGAAGATCGCCTCGCCGATCATCGTGCGAGCCTTGCCGCCCGGGCGCGGCGCCGGGGCCTCGGCGGCGGCGGGCTGCATCGGCGGCATGGCGATCGCCGGCGCGGCCTGCGGCACCGGCGAGTGCATCGGCGCCTGCGCCTGCGGCGGGGCGAACGCGGTGGGCGCCTGCATCGCGCCGGCACCGAACTGCGGCGCGGGCTGCGCGAGCGACTGGAGATGCCCCGTCGAGAGCGTGACCGGCCCGAGCTGGATGATCCCCGACGCGTCGAGCGGGATCGGCTGGTTGGCCGGGATCCGCTGCCCGCCGAGGTACGTCCCCGACTTCGAGTCGTGGTCGATGATCGTGCGCGCGCCGAAGTCGATGGTCGCGTGCAGCCCCGAGACCGCCGGGTGCGGGATGGCGACGTTCACGCGGCCGGGATCGCGCCCGATCGAGATCCGGCCGGCCTGCGGCGGCGCGCTCCCTTGCTGCAGCAGGAGCAGGCCGATCATCGGGTGATTGAGCGGCACCGCCGTCTGCCCGGCGTACATCGGCTGCGCCAGCTGCACCGGCGTCGGCACGTTGGGCGCGAGCGGGGTGCCGTGGGTCGTGGCGCCGACGAGGTCGGTGACCACGAGCTGCTGCCCCTGCATCGAGAGGGTCAGGTGCTGCGGCGCGACGCCGGGGCCCTGGATGACGATGTCGCAGGTCGGGGCGCTGCCGACGATGAGCTGGGGCTTGCCGATACCGGGGATCATGCTGCTTCGTCTCCAGGCCTGCGCCCACGGGGGCGGGCTCCGCGGTCGAGGGGGTCGTCTTCGGATGCGGCGGAAGGTTCGTCTACGGGTGCGTGGTCGCGCGTGGGCGCGGGCGCGCGCGGGCTCGACGTCTCAAGGCGTCTTCGTGGTCGGCTCGGGCGCGAGCTCGGTGGCCTTCGTGGTCGGCTCGGTGGTGGTCGTCGTGGGCGGCGGCGGCGGCGGCGCGCCGGTCGCGGGGCCGTTGGGCTTCTTGTCCGCGGCAGCGTCGGGCGCCTCGGTGTCGGCCCCGGTCGTCGTCGCCGTCACCGACGGCTTCGGCTTCGTCGGCTTCTTCGTCGACGTCGCCGACGGAGACTCGCTCGCCTCGGCCTCGCTCGACGACGACCCCTGCCCCGGCTCGCTCGACGACATGCTGCGGAAGTGGATCGCGGCGACCACGCCGCCCGCGACGAGCAGCAACACCACGACGATCGCGACGACGAGCCCGCCCTTGCCCTTGCGCTGCTGCGGCTCGGCCGGCGTCGGCGCGCTCGCGTAGGCGGGGGGCGGCACGAAGGCGGGGGCCAGCGGCGCGGTCGGCGTGGGCCCCGCGGCGCTCGCGCTCATCTCCATGGTGGCGGTGGGCGCGGCCGGCCCCGCGACGCCGCCCGGCGCGGGGAACGCCATCGGCGTCGCGACCGGCGTGTTCACCCGACCGGATCCGGGCGCGGAGGTCGGCGGCGCGAACGGGGCGCCGCCCGGCACGCGCACGAGCACGACGGTGATGTTGTCGTGCCCTCCGCGGGCGTTGGCGAGGTCGACGAGCTGGCGCGCCGCGAGGTCGAGCGGCGGGTACGGCGCGAGGATCTGGAGGAAGTCGGCGGGGCCGAGCTCGTCGGAGAGGCCGTCGGAGCAGAGCAGGAAGGTGTCGCCGGGCGTGTGCGGGAAGGGCTGCGGGCGCACCTCCACGTCGACGTCGGCGCGCATGCCGAGCGCGTTGGTGATCTGGTTCGCGTTCGGGTGGTTCGACGCCTCTTCGGGCGTGAGCATGTTCGCGTCGACCAGGCGCTGGACGAGCGAGTGGTCCTTGGTGACCTGGTACGCCTGCCCCAGCGTGATCAGGTACACGCGCGAGTCGCCGACGTGCGCGACCTCGGAGCCCCCGGCGTGCGTGAGCACCGCGACGCACGTCGAGCCCATCTTCGAGAGCTCGGGGGTCGACTGGCCCCGCGAGTAGACCGCGTGGTTGGCGGCCTTGACCGCGTGCGCCAGCACGTCGCGCGGCGACGCCCCCGGCGGGGCCTCGTCGAACGCGCGGAAGATCGTCTCGACCGCGAGGTGCGACGCCTCGCGCCCGCCGACGTGGCCGCCCATGCCGTCGCACACGACCGCGAGGTGGCCGTACTGCGTCTCGCGCGCGAACGCGGCGTCCTCGTTGACCTGCTTGCTCGGCTCGCGCCCCGAGTCGGTGCAGCTCGCGACCTCGAGCTGCGCCGCGGCGGCGAGCGTCGGCGGTGCGGCGTTGTACGGCGACGCCATCAGCGCGCCCTCCCGAGCGCGCCGAGGCGCGCGCCGTGTTTGCAATCGCAGTGGTCAGGTCTCATGCCGCACCAGGAACTCGACGGGGCCGAATCGTAACTGAGAGCCGCCCGGCACGGGGGTCCAAGCACCCGGGGCGATCCGATTGCCGTTCACGTAGGTTCCATTGTGAGAGCGGTCGTCACGCACCGACAGCACCCCCCCTTCGAGCTTGAGCGAGGCGTGCGCAGCGGAGACGCGCCCCTCCTGCAGCACGATCGAGCAGAGCGTCCCGTCGCGCCCGACGCGGCTCTCGACCCCGGGCAGCACGCGGAACGTCCCCTCCGCGCCCGAGAGCGTGACGGCGTGCGTCGTCGCCGGCGCGCCCGCCTGCAAGGCCACGGTCGCCCCCATGAGCCCCGCTTGCGCGGCCGAAGCGATCGCGCGCCGCGCGGCCTCCTCGGGGACGTGCCCGGTGAGACCGTATCCGCCGGTCGGCGCGACCGCCGAGACGGCGTTCCCCGCCGAGTCGACCTCGGTCCCGCAGAACGCGCACTGCGCGGTGCCGCCGGGCGGAACGAGCACCGACTTGCGGCACGAGGGGTTCGGGCAGGTCGTCGGGAACGAGGTGGCCGCCTTCATGGGCGGAGGGCGACCGGTCTGGGGGGTCGGCGGCGTGTGGGTCGCGTGCCCGCCCCTCTGGAAGTTCTGCGCGCCGGCTCCGGCGGGCGACGGCGTGCCGCCCGGCGCGAACGCGGTCGCCGCGCTCTCGGCGCCCGCGGGGGGATACGCGCCCGGCGACGCGATCGGCGCGGGCGGCGAGTGAGGCGCGTACGCGGTGGGCACGGGCGCAGGCGGCGCGTACGCGGTCGGCGCC
>CAIXWQ010000833.1 GCA_903923175.1 uncultured delta proteobacterium
GCATCGTGCGCTTGCGCCAGTCCGCGTCCTCCACCATCGCCACCAGCCGGTCCTCCAGCCGCGCGGTCCGCTCGTTGTCCTTCGCGCCGCGCGCGTTCTCCAGCTGCTCGCCCAGGTGCGTCGCCCCCCAGCGGAGCGCGTACAGCTCCGCCGAGGGGCGCCCCGCGCACGCCCGCCACGCGTGGCCCCACTCCGCCAGGCGATCCTGCCAGGCGCACACCGCGGGGGCGCGTCGATCCTTCAGGTACTCGCGCAGCGACTCGTGGAAGAGCTGCCAGTCCTGCTCCGGCGTCGCCGGATCGTCGAACAGCACCTCGGCGCACGCCTCCACCGCCGCGCGCGAGCGATCGTCGTCCCACGCGGGGAGCGCGAGCCCCAAGAGCTCCGTCGCCAGCGACAGCGGCACGAACGCATGCGCGGCCGCCAGCAGCTCCAGCAACGCCGACGCCCCTGACGTCCGCGACACGCGACGCAGGACGTTGTCGTACTGCTCGGCCAGGTTCTTCGGGAGGCGCGCCTCCTCGTTGACCGTCACCTCCTGCCGATCGAGCGCGTCGCACAGCAGGCGCAAATACAAGGCGTTCCCCTCGCTCCGCGCGCAGACCTGCTCCACCCAGCGCGCCTCCATCGCGTACTTGTCGACATGCTCGTACAGCAGCGAGCGCGTGTCTTCGCGCGAGAGCCCTCCAAGCTCGCGCTCCGCGCGCATACGGATCTCGAGCTGCTCGTAGACCTCCGAGCGCAGGATCGGCTGGGGCCGGCTCGCGTAGATCACGTGCACCCGCTCCGGCACCTCGCGTGGTAGCCCGCGCACGAACTCCGCGTGCTCCGCCGCCTCGTCGAGGCCGTCGATCACGATCACCAGGCGCTGATCCTCGGCGAGCCGCCGCGACGCCATGCGGATGCGCTCCTTGAGCAGCGCCGCCGCCTCCGACGCGTTGGTCGCGCCGCCCACCGAAAGGCCGAAGCGCCGATCGAGCTGCCGCCCAAGCGACTCGAAGAGGTCGCGGACCTCCAGGTTGTCGGCCCGCCGCACGAACGTCCGCACCACGATCAGCCGGAGCGGCTCGGCCGCGGGCGCCGCGCCGACCTCCGCTTCGGCGTTGTCGCGGGACGTCCCAGGCTCGGACCTCTGCGAAATCGCGTCGCCCTCGCCGTGCTCGCCGTCGATCCCCGCCGCCGGCACGCGCGGCGGCTCGATCTCCGGGTACGCCGCGCGCTGCGACTTCTCCGACCACTCGAGGTACTGCAGCGCCCGCGCGAGCAGCGCGCTTTTGCCCACCCCGGGCGCGCCCCATACGACCAGGAACCCTCGCGAGCGCTTGCCGAGGTGATCGACGATCGCCTTCAGGTCGGCCACGCGCCCCTTGAAGCTCTCGGTCAGCGCTGCGATGCGCTCGCGAATGGCGGCCTCGTCCTCAGTCTCGACGGCCTTCCAGGCGTCAAGCGGGTAGCGACGCAGCAGCGCCTCGGCGAGGTCGCGCGAGCGCGTGTGGAGCGAGAGGCCGTAGTGGAGCGCGCCGGCGTCCTTGGTGCGGAGGTCGTTGTAGAAGAACGCCCCCTCGCCGCGCGGGCTCGGAAGCCAGGCGAGGAGCGGGTGGAGATCCAGCGGCCCCCCCCCGCCGCGGCGTGCGTAGACGTGCCCGGCCTCGCACCCCGCGGGCGCGTCGAACGGCTCGGGAACGGCGCCGCGCAGGCGCAGCGCGCGGCCGCCCGGGAGCACCGCGAACAGCTCCGCGTCGGCGAGCGGCCAGGCGTCGACGCAGAGGGCGTCGAGGCGCGGGCGAACGCGGGCGAGATCGGCGACGCAGGTCGCGTCGTCGGGGGTCGCGCCGTGGGCGTAGCCGTTGCGGAAGGCGATCAGGTTCTGCTCGCCGCTGAAGGCCATCGCGAGCGGCGTCTTCTTCGCGAGCGC
>CAIXWQ010000834.1 GCA_903923175.1 uncultured delta proteobacterium
GAGATGAGGGAGAACGCGTTCGCGCCGCTCGCGTATTGCACTGACCACCCATTCATCACGACGTCGTTCACGCCGCGATTGAACGACGGCGGGACGGTCGTCAGGTTCCCGGCTGGCGAGCTTCGCGCCGTCGGCGTCGCACATCTCGTTCGGGCAGTGCGCGGCCGAGTCGGCGTACTTCCCCTTGGCCGAGAACCCGACCAACGCGCCGACGCCGATCGAGACCAGGCCCGCCCCGCCGACGCCGAGGCCGACCCACGTCATCGTGCTCCGGCTCGTTGCGGCGAGGCCGCCGTCGCCGTGGCCGGCGCTCGTGGACGTCGGGGAGGCCGTCGCGCCGACGGTGGGCGTCGACGGCTTCGGCGGCTCGACCGCCGCGTCGGGGGTCAGGTCGAGCGCGACGACGCGCGACTGCCCCTCGGCGAGCTCGAACGCGCTCTTCTTCGACGGTTGCCCCTCGACCCGCACCAGCAGCACGTGCTTGCCCGGATCGAGCGAACGCGGCACGGCGAGCGCCTCGATCGGGACGTCGACGTCGTCGATCGAGACCTTGGGCTTGGCGCCGCTCGGGGCGTTCTCCAGGCGGATCGTGATTGACGGGATGCGGCGGTCGAGCGCGTCGGCCCGGCGACCTGCCTCGCCGCGCGCGTCCTTGGCGTTCTGCGACTCCTCCTTCACGCCCACGTCGAGGAAGTCGTCGGCCCGCACGGTCTGCGCGCGGCGGTAGACCACGCGCGCCTCCAGCAGCTCGCCGAGCCGCTCGTGCACGTCGCCGAGCTTCAGCGCGAGGATGGGCGAAGGGCGGAGCTTGAAGGCTGCCTTGAAGCGATCGCGCGCGGTCGGCAGGTCGGTGGCCTCGAGGCGCACGCCGTCGGCGTAGAGCCGCTTCGCGCTGTCGGCGTCGCCTGCCGACACCGCGGCCCACGCCGGGCCGTGCGCCGAGGCCAGCGACAGCGCCAGCACGCCTGCGAGGTAGGAGCCTCGCGTCGTGGCGGTCCGGCTGCGCGCCCGAGGGAGGCTGGGCGTCGACCGCGTCCTCGAGCTCGCTGCCGGCATCCGTCCGCGCCCCTCCAGCCGACCCACGACGACGATCGCGCGGGCTCGGACCGCTGCAGGATACGCCTGAGCGGTGGACCGTCTACGGCCCGGGCCGCGCACGCGCACGCTCCGCTCTGCCGAAACGCGCGGTCCGAGGCGGCCCGGGGCCCGGCGCCGCGCCGCCAGCCCCCCCGCCGTGGACGCCGCCCGCCCCGCGCACTACGTCCCGTCCGCCATGTTCACGGGGATCGTCGAGGAGGTCGGCTCGCTCCGCGCTCGCCAAGCGCGCGGGCCGGGGGCTCGGCTCACGATCGCCTGCAATTTCGGCCCGCTCGTGATGGGCGAGTCGATCTCCGTCGCGGGGGTCTGCCTCACGGTCGACGCCATCCTCGCGGGCTCGGCGGGCGGCGGCTTCGAGGCCGACGCCTCGGCCGAGACCCTCGAGCGCTCCTCGCTCGCCGCCGCACGCCCGGGCGCCCGCGTGAACCTCGAGCGTGCGCTGCTCCCCACCTCGCGCCTCGGCGGGCACCTCGTCGGCGGCCACGTCGACGCCACCGCCCGGCTGCTCGCGCGCCGCCCGCTCGGCGAGGCCACCCAGCTGCGCTTCGCGCTCCCCGACGCGCTCGCGCGCTACGTCGCGCCCAAGGGCTCGATCGCCATCGACGGCGTGTCGCTCACCGTCAACGGCGTCGAGCCCGACGCGTTCGACGTCGTCGTCATCCCGCACACGCTGCGCGCCACCACGCTCGTCGACCTGCAGCCCGGCGACGTCGTGAACCTCGAGGCCGACGTGCTCGCGCGCTACGTCGTCCGCCAGCTCGATCTCTCGCGGGACCGCTCGAACGGGGCCCCCGCCGACGCCACCGACACCTCCTTGCTCGCCGCCCTCGGCCGCGCCGGATACCTGTGACCCAATCCCGCAATTTCCCCTCCGAACGCATGCTCCGCACCGTCGCCGCCACCGACGCCGCCCGCCTCGCCAAGGTCGCGAAATCGATCGAGGCCATCCGCCAGGGCAAGATGGTCATCCTCGTCGACGACGAGGACCGCGAGAACGAGGGCGATCTCGTGCTCGCCGCCGAGAAGGTCACCCCCGAGGCGATCAACTTCATGGCCGTGCACGCGCGCGGGCTGATCTGCGTCGCGCTCGAGGAGCCGATCGTCGACCGGCTGCAGCTGCCGATGATGGTGCAGAAGAACAGCGCGCCGCTCGGCACCGCGTTCACGGTCAGCATCGAGGCGAAGGCGGGCGTCACCACCGGCATCAGCGCCGCCGACCGCGCGCGCACCATCAAGGTGGCGATCGATCCGGCCACCAAGCCGAGCGACCTCGTCTCGCCGGGCCACGTGTTCCCGCTTCGCGCCCGCCCGGGCGGCGTGCTCCAGCGCACCGGCCAGACCGAGGGCTCGGTCGATCTCGCGCGCCTCGCGGGGCTCTGCCCGGCCGGCGTCATCTGCGAGATCATGAACGACGACGGCACCATGGCCCGCATGCCGGACCTGGAGAAGTTCGCCGCCAAGCACGATCTGCTGATCGTCGCCGTCGCCGATCTCATCCAGTACCGCCTGCAGACCGAGTCGCTCGTCACGCGCGTGCGCGAGTTCGACGTGCACCTCGACGGCTCGCCGAGCGGCAGCCCCTGGCGCGCGGTCGCCTACGAGGTCGCGGTCGAGCGCCGGCAGTTCCTCGCGCTGCACTTCGGCGACCTCCACGCGCCGGGCGAGGCCGTGCTCACGCGCGTGCACGCCGGCTCCACGTTCGGCGACGTGTTCGGCTCGACGCCATTCGAAGGGGGCGGCAACCTGCGCGCCTCGATCTCGATGATCGAGCGCGAGGGGCGCGGCGTCATCCTCTACCTGCCCCCGCGCGGCGACGTGGTGCGCGAGCTCGACGAGTACCAGCGCGCGCACGCCCCCAAGACCGGCTCGATGCCGCCCGATCCGCCGCTGCGCGAGTTCGGGCTCGGCGCGCAGTGCCTCCTCGATCTCGGGCTGCGCGAGATCCGCCTGCTCACCAACAACCCCCGCAAGATCGCGGGCCTCCACGGCTACGGCCTCGAGGTCGCCGCCTGTGTCGCCATTTCCAAGGGAGACTGAGAGCGCCCATGTCGACCCCCGCCGAGTCCGTGCGTGAGCCCCGTGAGATCGAAGGCAAGCTCGTCGTCCCCGCGGGCGCGCGCTTCGCGATCGTCGCCGCCCGCTTCAACCACTTCATCGTCGACCGGCTCACCGAGGGGGCCATCGACGCGCTCCGTCGCCACGGCGGCGACCTCGCCAACGTGACGGTCGTGCGCGTCCCGGGCGCCTGGGAGATGCCGCTGGCGGTGTCCCGGCTGCTCAAGAAGGGTGGCTACGACGCCATCATCGCGCTCGGCGCCGTCATCCGCGGCTCGACCCCGCACTTCGACTACGTCGCCGCCGAGGTGAGCAAGGGGCTCGCCCACGCCGCGATGGACAGCGGCGTGCCGGTCGCCTTCGGCGTGCTCACCACCGACAGCATCGAGCAGGCGGTCGAGCGCGCCGGCACGAAGTCGGGCAACAAGGGGTGGGAGTCGGCCTGCACCGCCATCGAGATGGTGTCGCTCGGGCGCGCCATCGACCAGTCGTGAGCGATCGGGCGTTCGGCGCCGGCTCGCCTCGCCGCGCCCCGCCGCGTCTCGACCTGCGCGGGCGTGCAGTTCACGGTTCCGATCGCGGGGCCTCTTTGCTAGGCTCCGCGCGCCTATGAGCAAGGGATCCAGCGGCAGCATCGGGCGGACGGCGAAGGTGACGGGGCGCCTGACCGGCGACGGCGATCTCGTCGTCGAGGGGAGCGTCGAAGGCGAGCTCTCCCTCAAGGGGCACCTCCACGTCGCCGCGGGCGGGTCGGTCATCGCCCCCGTCGAGGCCGACGAGGTCACGATCGAGGGGTCGATCGACGGCGACGTGCGCTCGCGCGGCCCCGTCACGCTCCGCGCAGGCGGCCAGCTCCGCGGCGCGATCCACGCGGACCGCGTCGCCCTCGAGGACGGCGCGAAGTACTCCGGCCGCATCGAGATGAACGTGGAGCTCCCCGACGAGCTCGCGCGGGTCCGCCGCTGAGCGACCCTCTTCCAGCACTTCGGGCGCGGCGAGCGCCCTGCGAATCCAGACGGGCCCGCCCGGGCGGCCCGAGATGAAGGTGATGCGATGGCGAGCACGGTGATCGGCGCAGGGATCGTGATCGAGGGGGAGCTCGCGACGGAAGAAGACGTCGCGATCCACGGCGTCGTGCGCGGCAAGGTCGACGCCAAGGACGCCGTGACGATCGAGCACGGTGCGACGGTCGAGGCCGACGTCGCCGGCTCGGAGGTGACCGTCGGCGGTCAGCTCACCGGCAACGTCACGGCCAGCGATCGCGTGGTCATCGCGACGGGCGCCCGCATGGTCGGCGACGTCAAGGCGGCCCGCTTCACGATCCAGGACGGCGCCCAGTTCAAGGGCCACGTCGACATGGACATCTAGCGACTGCGACGCCGCGCCGCCTTCGAGTTCGAGGGCGCGGCGACCCCGAAGAAGCTTGTTCGAGCGCCCGTGCGTGCAGACGCAGCGGGCTCGGTCGAGGGTGAGATGGCGGACACGATGAGCGTGCTGAGCGAGAGTACGAGCCTCCGCGGTCGGGTGGCGGGCGAGGGGGACCTCGAGATCCGCGGTCGCGTCGAAGGCGAGATCGAGCTCGGCGGCGAGCTCGTGATCGCCGACACCGCGGCCATCCAGGCCAACCTGCGTGCCGTGCGCGTGGTGATCCACGGCGCCGTCGTCGGCGACGTCGCGGCCACCGAGTCGATCTCGCTCGGTGAGACGGCGCGCGTCGTCGGCAACCTGACGGCGCCGCGCATCGCGATCGCCCTCGGCGCGCAGATCCGCGGCGACCTCGACATGGGGCTCCCGGGCGCCGTGAAGCCGCGCGCAGCCGCGCGCCCCGCGGCCGCCCCGGCCCGCGCTCCGGCCCCCGCC
>CAIXWQ010000835.1 GCA_903923175.1 uncultured delta proteobacterium
CGCGCCGTCGGCGGCGCTCGCGTCGTCGCCAGCCGGCGTGGTCGTGTCCGCCGCGCTGGCGTCCGCGGCGTCGCCCGGGTTCGCGGCGTCCGCGCCGCCCGCGGCGTCGCCCCCCGCGCTGCTGCAGGCGACGAAGAGCGAGGCGAGCACGAAGCAAGCGGCGCGCATCGTCGGAGTATGCGCGATCGCGCGTCCCTCCGGCGGGGTTCGAGCATGCGCGCGCGCGGCGGCCGCGGCGCGTTCGGTGCGTGAAGCGTCGCGCGGCCGACGCGCGACGTTCACCCGCGCAGCTGCATCGCGCGCGAGGCCGCCATGCTCGCGAGCTCGACGCCGGGCCAGCGGTCCCGCACCGCGAGCAGGAACTTGAACAGGCCGCCGCTGCACGCGTGACGCTGCAGCAGCGCGAGCGCGACGCGCCCGATCTCCGCCGGGTCGACGTCCTCGGCCAGCGGCCGGCCGTCGCCGAGGTACGCGAACGCCGCGAAGTAGCCGCGATCGGGCGCGGCGGCGTCGGCTTCGACGAGCAGCGCGGCGGCCTCGGTGAACCGCTCCGCGCGCGCGAGCAGCAGCGCCCGCACCATCGCCTCGCCGTGGAACGGCCGCTCGTGCGCCGGCGCGACCTCGTCGACGTCGACGCTCGCGAAGCCGAGCCGCGCGACGAGCTCACGCGTGGCCGGCGACGCCGGCGCGCGCGCGACGAGCGCCCCGAGCCGCCGGACCACCGCGGGGAAATCGCGCGCGT
The DNA here is from genome assembly GCA_903923175.1 of uncultured delta proteobacterium. Classification (GTDB taxonomy): domain Bacteria; phylum Myxococcota_A; class Polyangia; order Polyangiales; family JADJMO01; genus CAIXWQ01. Next base: position 743 of record CAIXWQ010000835.1, read on the forward strand.
GGATGGCCTCGCGGGTCGCCGCGACCTCCGCGGCCATGTCCGCCTCCTGCTCGTGCGCCGCCGCGCCCGGCACCGTCCCCGCGTCGCCCTCCGTCGACATCGGCGCGCATCTCACCACGCGCGGCGCGAGGAATGCTCGCAAATCGCGCGGCTGGCCTGCCGGGTGCGCGCCGCGGAGCGCCGGTCCATCATCGCGCCATGCGACCCCTCCGTGGCCTCCGGCGCCTTCGCCGCCTGCGCGTCCTCATGCTGCTCGCCGCGCCCGTCGCCCTCCTCGCGCTCCCAGCTTGCAGCAGCAGCTCCGCCGGCCCCGCGGCAGAGGTCGACGCCGGCCCGACGCTTGCCGCCGGGTGCGCCGTCCGCGCGCCCGCCGCCCTCGGCGCGGGGTTCTTCGTGGACGTCTCGGTCAAGGCGGGGATCCAGGCCGGGAACTTCGACCCCGCCCCGCCGGTGGCGCTCGCCAGCAACGACCACAGCCGGCTCGCCTTCGCCGACCTCGACGGCGACGGCTGGGACGACGTCGTCGCGAGCAACCTCTTCCCCGATCCGGTGAGCGGGGCCAAGCCGTTCGAGCACCTCGTGTTCCTCAATCGCCACGACGGCACGTTCCGCGACGCGAGCGACGCGAGCGGCCTGCGCAACGTGCAGGCGGGCGTGTTCGCGTTCGGCGACGTCGACAACGACGGCGACACGGACGTCTTCGCGGGGATCGACTCCCCGATCGCGGGCGCGACCAACCAGATCCTGCTCAACGACGGCACCGGCAAGTTCGCCCCCAAGGCGAGCTCCGGCGTCGAGGCGAACAGCGCCGGCAAGTACACCGCCAACGCGCTCTTCGCGGACTTCGACGGCGACGGCAAGCTCGACCTGTTCCTCGGCAACGGGCAGACCTCGGCCGCGGTGGCCGATCAGCTCTACTTCGGCAACGGCGACGGCACCTTCCGCGAGGTCACCAAGACGAGCCTGATCGGCGGAAACCCCGCGCAGCCGACCAACGGGCTCGTCACCTGCGACTTCGACGACGACGGCGATCTCGACGTCCTGGTGTCGACCTACTCGATCAGCACGCGCCTCGGCGCGAACATCCTCTGGCGCAACGACGGCGCCGGCAACTTCACCAACGCCGCCGCGGAGCTCGGCTTCGACGCGCAAGCGACCGGCAACTACTGGATCGCCGACACCGGCTACGGCACCGCGATCGAGCCGAAGTCGCCGCCCTACACCGGCTCGAACGGCTTCGGCATCGACTGCCAGGACGTGAGCGGCGACGGCCACCTGGACGTCTTCGCGAGCGCCATCAGCCACCCCGACTCGACGCGCTGGTGGGGCGACCCGACCACGCTGCTGGTCAATCGCGGCCCCGACGGCGGCTACGCGTTCGGCAACGAGTTCCTCGCGCGCAAGCTCCCCTACAACGAGGGCGACGTCGACGGCGCGGCGGTCGACTTCGACAACGACGGCCTCGTCGATCTCTCCCTCTCGCGCGACAACAAGTACGAAGGCAACTACACCACGTACGACCAGAAATCGTGGTTCGGGCTGATGCACCAGCGCGAGGACGGCACCTTCGAGAGCGTCGGCGAGGCGAGCGGCATCAACGACCCGGGCTCGAAGGACGGCGGCATCGAGCGGATGAAGGCCGCGCAGAACCACGCGTGGGCCGACTTCGACCACGACGGCGATCTCGATCTGCTCGTCGGCGGCCGCGCGCACGGCGCCGGGCGCCCGAACTTCCTGTTCGAGAACCGCGTCGGCGCGCAGAACAACTGGCTCGCCGTGCGCCTGCGCGGCGACGGCGTGAAGGTCAACCGCGACGCCATCGGCGCGCGCGCGACCCTGCGCGGCGAGGGGCGCACCATCGTCCGCGAGGTGCCGTCGACGCGCGGCACGTACAATTCCGGCGGCACCCGCACGCTCCACTTCGGGCTCGGCCGCGCCGGCTGCGGCTACGTGCTGGAGGTCCGCTGGAACGACGGAACGACCGAGTCGTTCGACGCCGGGCAGCTCGGGGTGAACCGCTTCGTCACCATCGAGAAGGGGAAGGGGCTGCTCGCCTCGCCCTGATCCGCGCGGCCTCGCCCCCGCACGCGCGCGTCACGCCGTCACGCCGTCACGTCACTTGGGGTCGCAGCGCCACGTCGTCGAGATCGACCAGTCTTCCTTGCACGTCGCGGCCGACGCGACCCACGCGTGCTCGGCCGACTCGGCCAGCACGGCGGCGTTGTGCGTGACGTTCGAGGTCTTGCCGCAGGTGATCGTCCAGTCGACGGCGCACGCCATCGGCTTCTTGCAGGTGCTGGCGAGCTTGACGTCGAGCGAGCGGCTGTCGTTGTGCGAGACCTCGCTGTAGACGACGCAGTCGGTCGACTCCGCAGCGTCGACCGGGGCGTGCACGAAGCCGAAGCCCACGACGAGGAGCGCTGCGCTCACGACGGGAAGGATGCGCATGGTCGGACCGACACGCGCACCTCGGAAAAGTTCCCGAGCCGCGCCGATTTCTCCTCGCCGCTCGCGCCGCGCGACGCCCGCCCGGGGGCGCCTAAGGGGATGGCGCGCGCCGCCCGGCCGCCGCCGCGGTACAACGCGCGCATGGCGAACATCACCTTCAAGGGCAACCCGATCGAGACCAACGGCGCGCTCCCGAGCGTCGGCAGCAAGGCGCCGGCGTTCAAGCTGACCAAGACCGATCTCTCCGACGTCGGCCTCGAGGCGTTCGCGGGGAAGAAGAAGATCCTCACGATCAACCCGAGCCTCGACACCGGCGTCTGCCAGGCGACCGTGCGCAACTTCAACAAGAAGGCCGCGACGCGCGGCGACGCGGTCGTGCTGTCGATCAGCTCCGACCTCCCCTTCGCCGCCAAGCGCTTCTGCACGAGCGAGGGGATCGACGGCGTCGTGCCGCTCTCCGTCATGCGCAGCCGCGCCTTCGCCAAGGACTGGGGCGTCCTGATGACCTCGGGCCCGCTCGCGGGGCTGGTCGCGCGCGCGGTGGTCGTCCTCGACGGGCACGACGTGGTGAAATACGTCGAGCTCGTCCCCGAGATCGCGCAGGAGCCGAACTACGACGCGGCGCTCGCGGCGCTGGGCTGAGCGCGTAGCACGGGCACCAGGCCCGACGGCGGCGGGGCGGGCGGATCGTGCGCGACCGTTCACGATCCTTCACGGAAAAGCCCATTGCCGCCTCGGGCGCTCGATGTCACCAAGCGCGCATGATCCGACGCGTGCTGGCGCTCGTCCTCGCCCTCTCTGCCGCGTCGTGCGGCGCGCGCCCCGAGGGGTCCGGCGTCGCGCACGCGCACGCCCGCTTCGATCGACGTCACCCGCTGGCGCGCATCGCGAGCGACGACGACGCCATCCGCACCAAGGCCTACGCGGAGCTCACCGAGCTGCTCAACCGCGGGCCGTTCCCCGCCGACGAGGTCGCGCCCTACGCGGCCGAGGTCCAGCGCGCGCTCGACGAGCACCTCGATCGCGTGGAGCCCGCGCAGCGCGCGGAGCCGATCACGTGCGGCTCGTGGGCCGATCGGCGCGACTACGTGATGCTGCGCTGGGAGACGGAGCTGCTGCTCGACGTCGGCGGCAGCGTCCCCGGCGCGACGATGCTGAAGAGCCTCCGTCGCGCGCTCGGCCTCACCGATCCGCGCTTCCGCTACTTCGCCGCGCGCTCGCTGATCTTCCGCGGCGACCCGGTCGAGGCCAAGGAGTTCGAGCCGATCGCGGCGAGCGACGAGGTGCGCGGCAAGCTCTTCCACCTGCTCGGCGAGCACGGCCGCCGCAACGACTTCCCGGCCGCCTTCGCCAACCAGGAGGCGCTCGCGCGCGCGAGGCTGGTCGATTTCCTCCAGTGGGACGAGGGGCTCGGCTGCGTGCCGCGCAAGATCGAGCTCGCCCAGGTCGTGAAGCTCGGGGAGGACGACTGGTTCGTCTTCCGCTACTCGGTCGAGGGGAGCCGCCGCTCCGACAAGGCGATGCTCGCGGGGGTGGCGGGCCCGTACGCGCGGGGCGCGGAGCCGACGGCGGAGGGGGGCGAGCGCACCTCTTCGAGCTACGAGCCGTTCGAGTCCAAGACGCCCGAGGAGCACGTGCAGGCGGCGCAGACGCGCGTGAGCGATCCGAACCGACCGGTCGACAGCACCACGAACGGCGGCACCTCGATTTGAGCGCGCGCGAGCTCGCGCGCTTCGCCGTCGGCCTCGCCGGCGTCGCGAATCCAGTCGACCGTCACGATTCGTGACGCCGGTGACGAAGCGAGAACCGCGGGAAATCTCGGGCGATCGGCGACGGCACGGCCGGTGCTCTACCTCTCCGCAACGCCGGCCTTCGCCGCGCCAGGAGAATGCCCAGATGAACACGTGGCTTCGTTCGCTTCTCGCGGTCGTGACGGTTTCGCTCCCCCTCGCTGGCTGCGCCGCGCAGACCGCCGACGGGACGGATACCCAGTCGCTCGCGCCCGTCGTGGCGGCCGCGACGCCCATCGTCGGCAAGGGCGCGCTCGCCAGCGTCGACGCGAAGTTCTCGCAGTGGCTCGTGTCGCCGAGCGGGAAGGTCACCGGGCTGCTGCTCGACGACGGCTCGGTGGCGATGGTGCCGCACCACGCGGCGAAGGACGTGACCAAGGCGACGCTGCAGCCGGGCGACGCCGTGCACGTCGAGGGGTTCTCGCACCAGGGCTCGCCCGTCTACGCGTTCGCCTCGGTGAAGAAGGGCGACACGACGATCGTCGACGCCCCGCGCCCGCCGCAGGGCGAGCTCGGCGCCGGCGCGAAGGGCACGTGGCGCAAGCACGACCTGGATCCGCAGAAGGTGGCCGAGTGGCGCGCGCAGCACCCCGACTTCGTGCCGGGGCAGGGGCGCGCGATGCACGAAGGGCGTGACGGCGAGGAGCGGCACGAGGGGAAGTGGCACCACGAGGACACCTCGAGCCTCGCGCCGGCCAGCGCCACCGGCACCGTGGTCGCGCTCCTCCCCGGACGTCACGGCGAGACCCGCGCGGTGGTGCTGTCGGACGGCACGGTGGCCTACGCAAAGCACTCGAAGACCGACGCGAAGCTCGGCGACCTCGTGAAGAAGGGGGACACCATCAGCGTGTCCGGCAAGGGGGGCTCGTACGAGCTCGGCAAGGCGCTCGTGATCGAGAGCGTGAAGCTCCCGAGCGGCGAGACGAAGGAGATCTGAAGCGCGCGCGATCGACGAGATCGGTGCGACCGAGCGGGTGACCGAGCGCACGCAGCCGGGGTCGGGGTCGTCGAAGGCCCCGGCCCCGTGCGCGTTCGTCAGCGCGGCGCGCCGCGCGCGA
>CAIXWQ010000836.1 GCA_903923175.1 uncultured delta proteobacterium
CCTCGGCGCGCGGCGCGGGGCGCGGCCTCGCGCTGCTGCGGGCGCTCGCCGCGCGCGCCATCGACGAGTGCGCCGCGACGCAGATCGTCATCGGCGGCGCCTCCGACGGGGCCGCGAGCGCGCTCTACCGGCGCGCCGGCGCGCGGGTCATCGGCGCCTACGTGATCTTCTCGAGCAAGGGGGAGCTCCCCGGGCTGCGGCTGGTGCCCACGCCGCTCGCGCGCAGTCGCTGAGCGTGCCCCTCCTGGCGTGACATCGCCGCCGCGCTCGGCGACAGTACGCGCCATGTCAGGGAATCGCCTCGGTTGCGACGTGCTCGTCATCGGCTCGGGCGTCGCAGGGCTGAGCTTCGCGCTCGAGGCCGCGCGCTTCGCCGACGTCATCGTCGTGAGCAAGCGCGCAGCCGACGAGGCGAACACCAAGTACGCGCAGGGCGGCATCGCGACGGTGCTCTCGTCCGACGACGCCTTCGACCTCCACGTGAAGGACACGCTGATCGCCGGCGCGGGGCTCTGCCGCGAGGACGCGGTGCGCGAGATCGTCGAGGCCGGCCCCGAGCGGATCCGCGCGCTCCAGGCGCTCGGCGTGCCTTTCGACCACCGCCACGACGAGCACGGCTCCGCGATCGCGCTCGGCGAGCCTGGCGAGTTCGGCGGCGGCCGCGAGCTCGATCTCGGCAAGGAAGGCGGGCACTCGAAGCGCCGCGTCGTGCACGCCGGCGACATCACCGGCCGCGCGGTCGAGGCCGCGCTGCTCGACGCCTGCCGCGCGCACCCGCGCATCCGCTTCTTCGAAGACCACATGGGGATCGAGCTGATCGTCCCGTGGCGCTTCGCCGGCGAGGAGCGCTGCGTCGGCGCCTACGTGCTCGACTGCACCACCGCGGAGGGCGAAACCAAGGTCCTCACGATCACCGCGCACGCGACGGTGCTCGCCACCGGCGGCGCGGGCAAGGTCTACCTCTACACGTCGAACCCCGACGTCGCGACCGGCGACGGCGTCGCCATGGCCTACCGCGCGGGCGCTCGCCTCGCGAACATGGAGTTCTTCCAGTTCCACCCGACGGTGCTCTTCCACCCGCAGGCCAAGAGCTTCCTCATCAGCGAGGCCCTTCGCGGCGAGGGGGCGGTGCTCAAGCTCCCCGACGGCACGCCGTTCATGAAGAAGTTCGACGAGCGCGCCGACCTCGCCCCGCGCGACATCGTGGCGCGCTCGATCGACCACGAGATGAAGCGCACCGGCTCCGAGCACGTGCTGCTCGACATCACCGATCAGAAGCCCGGGTTCGTGAAGGCGCGCTTCCCCAACATCTACGCGGAGTGCCTGCGGTGGGGCTTCGATCTCACGGCGCAGCCGATCCCGGTCGTGCCGGCCGCGCACTACATGTGCGGCGGCGTCGTGGCGAAGGTCGACGGACGCACGAGCATCCCCGGCCTCTTCGCCATCGGAGAGACGGCGTGCACCGGGCTCCACGGCGCCAATCGCCTCGCGTCGAACAGCCTGCTCGAAGGGCTCGTGATGGGCTTCCGCTGCGCGCGTCACCTCGAAGGGGCGCACTTCGCCGACCGCAAATCGCTCTCGGCGCACCCCGAGGTCCGCGCCTGGGACCCGGGCTCGGCGGTCGCGAGCGACGAGGCCGTGGTGGTGACGCAGAACTGGGACGAGCTGCGCCGCGCGATGTGGAACTACGTCGGCATCGTGCGCACCAACAAGCGCCTCGAGCGCGCCGCCACGCGCATCAAGGTGCTGCAGGAGGAGATCCGCGAGTACTACTGGGCGCACCTGGTGACGCGCGATCTGCTCGAGCTGCGGAACATCTGCACGGTCGCCGGCGTGATCGTCGCCTGCGCGCAGGCGCGCCACGAGAGCCGCGGCCTGCACTACACGCTCGACAACCCGAGCCCCGATCCGGCCTTCGCGCGCGACACGCTCGTCCGGCGCGGCGGCTCGCCGAAGCTCGCGCGAGACTGAGCCCCGCGGTCAGCGTCGGAGCAGATCGAACCCGAGCTTCGCCACGATCGCCAGCGAGACGCCGATCACGGTCAGCCGGATCGTGCGATCGCCCCCCTTGAGCGCGAGGCGCGCGCCGAGCGCGCCGCCGGCGATGTTCGCCGCGGCCATCGGCAGCGCGATTCGCCACACGACCGTGTCCTTGAGGGCGAACGTGATCAACGACGCGACGTTGGAGCCGAGGTTGACCGCCTTGGCGTCGGCGGTCGCGCGCGCCATCGTCACGCCGAACAGCGCCACCGCGCCGACGATGAGGAACGTCCCGGTGCCGGGGCCGAAGAAGCCGTCGTAGACGCCGAGCACCAGCGCGAGCAGCGCCGGCCCGAGCGCGCCCGGCGCGTGCGCGGCGGCGGCCGAGCCCGCGGGCTTCTTGCGAGGGATCGCGAGCACGATCGCCACGACGATCAAGAGCACGAGCACGATGGGGCGCAGCGCCGCCGGCGAGAAGGCGAGCTGCAGCCGCGCGCCCGCGAGCGCCCCCGCCGCGCCGCACGCGAAGCCGACCGCGGCGCGCCCGAGCGGCAGCTGCCCAGCGCGCATGAACGTCCACGCGGCCATGCTGGTGCCGAACGTCGAGCAGCCCTTGTTGGTGCCGAGCGCGAGGTGCGTCGGCAGCCCCGCCGCGAGGAGCGACGGCACGGTGAGCAGCCCGCCGCCGCCGGCGATCGCGTCGACCGTCCCCGCGAGGAACGAGACGACCACGAGCAGCGCGATCACGAGCGGCGAGACGTGCACGCCCGCCTCGTATCACTCCCGACGCCGAGCGGGCCATCGCTTGACGCGGGCGCGGCGGCTCGCGCACGGTGTCGCGGTGCGAGGGCGAGGCAAGTGATCGCGGTCGTGGGCCTCGGGGCCAACCTGGGCGATCGCCACGCCACGATCGTGGCCGCCGTGACGCGCCTGCGCGCCATCCCGCGCGTCGCGCGGCTGGAGGTCTCGCCGCTCTACGAGACCGAGCCCGTCGGCGGCCCCGAGCAGCCGCCGTTCCTCAACGCCGCCGCGCGGCTGGAGCTGCCGTACGTCATCGCGCCCGCGCCCTTCGTGGCGGTGCTGCTGGCGATCGAGGCTTCGCTCGGCCGAACGCGCGCCGTGCGCTTCGGCCCGCGCACCATCGATCTCGATCTGCTCTGGACCGACCAGCGCCCGAGCGACGACCCCGCCGCGACCGTGCCGCACCCGCGGCTGCACGAGCGCGCGTTCGCGCTGGCGCCGTTGGTCGATCTCGTCCCCGACGCGCGCGATCCCCACGGCGTGCGCTACGCCGAGATCCTCGAGCGGCTCGGCCTCGCGGGGATCCGGCGGCTGGACGCGTGACGCGCGCGCGGGCGCGGCTCACCCGTCCGTGTTCGGGTTCGCCAGCTTGCGCGACCAGAGCAGCGCGTCGACGCGCGCCTCGCTCTGCCCCTGGCGCCTGCGCAGGTGCTGGCGGAGGAGCCCCGTGCGGCGGAACCCGTTCGCGACGTACGCCGTCGCCATTCGCACGTCGTCGGCGGGGGTCATCGCGAACGCGGTGTAGATCCCGCTCGCGAGCAGCCGATCGCAGGAGGCCCGCAGCGCGCTGGTCAGGAACGCGCGCTCCTTGTCGTCGCGCGGCGGGGTGAGCGCCTCCAGGAACGCGTTGCCGTAGCAGCGCTGGACCTCCGCGCCGACGAGCAGCTCGTGCCCCTTGCCGCTCGCGAGCACGTCGTCGCGCGTGATGTCGCGCCCGAAGGGCTCGAAGCCGGTGAGCGCGCGCCCCTCCTTGGTCGCCTGCGCCACGCGCTTCTGCACGTCGGCGAGCGAGAGCGGCGCGAGCTTCAGCGCCAGCGCGGGCGCGCCTTCGAGCTCCTTCGCGAGCTTGCGCGCGTGGGCGACCGTCTTCTCGGCGAGCGCGCTCGACGCCGGCGGCGGCAGCTCGTCGTCGCCGTCGTCGTCCGCGGCGCTCGGGATCAGGTCGTGGCGACCGACGCTGAACACCCCGGACTCGTGGTGCGCCCGCTTCGGCGCGCCCGCGCCAGGCGCGCCCGACACCGGCGCGACCAGGGCGCCCATGATGAACGCGTCGCTCCGCTTGTAGAAGCCGGGGATGTTCCCCTCGCGCGCGAAGCCGAGGCGCCCCCAGGTCGCGCACTCGTCGCGCTCCACCAGCGCGACGACCTTCTCGATGCGCTCACGTCGCGCGATCGTCTGCACCAGCAGCTTCTTCGCCGGCGACGCCCCAGCGCGGAAGTCGATGACGCGCATCGTGCGCGCGCGCCGGTTCAACATCAGGCAGAGCGAGACCACGTCGTTGCGGACGAAGACCTCCTCGGACGTCGGTTCCCCACCCTTGACCGCGGCGCCGCTCACGGACGCACGGAGCTTCGTAGCCATCGTCGCCCAACCTCCCCTCGCTCGGTCACCGAGCGCCCCACCCACGCCCGCGCTGGGTCGGCCGAGCCGACCGCGACGAGAGCGCCCCCCGGCCCGACCGACCGGCGTTGCAAAGTTGAAATCCATTGCACGAAAAGAATGCGGGGGTCAATCTGCTCGGAGATTCAGGTACTTACGGGCGAGCTGGCGGCTGGCCGGCCGCCCTCGTCTCTCGTCCCTGCGTTGCACGGTGGTCGCAGCTGCGCCCGACCAGCCTCGGCGAGGCGGCCCTGCAGGCTCGCGGAACCACGGCTCAGCGAGGCGGTTCGGCGACGCCGAGCGCCTTCCACACGTCGCCGATCCGCTGCAGGGGGACCGAGACGCGGGTCGGCATGCCGCCCGAGAGCCCGAGCAGCGCGAGGAAGTCGATGCCGCTGTCGAACGCGGCCGCGAGCGAGATGGTGTCGCGATCGACGACGACCGCGATCGGCTCGCGCTCCTGACCGATGAGCAGCAGCAGGGTCTTGTCGTAGCTGCGCCGTGGCGATGCCGCGCTCGGCGTGACGTCGACGTACGCGACGCCGTGCGGCCGGCCGCGCAGGCGGACGAACCCCTTCGCGAGGCGCCGCGCTTCCTCTTCCTGGGCCGCGTACTCCGACGCCGCCTGGTCGATCGGCGCCCACAGTCCGGCGTCGGCGAGCCCGGTCGAGAGGTGGCGCACCACCAGCCCGAACAGCCCTTCGTCCTGGGGGCGGCCGCGCAGCGCTCGGTCGAAGCGCTCGCCGATCGGCCCCGGCTTGCCGATCCGCGTGTCGATCGCGCGCGCGTCCGCGTCGGCGCCCGCGTAGGGCTCGACGCCGCCCCGCAGCCACTTCGCGGCGGCGCAGAGGCCGTCGAAATCGGTGTGGCAGACGATGGTGTCGACCTCGCCGATGCGCGCGACGAGCTCGGGGGTGACCATCTCGGGACACGCCGGGTGCTCGGCCTTGGTCGAGAGCACGAACCGCGGATCGGCGTCGTATTCGGCGTGGCGCGCGTGGTCGTGGTGGTCGACCCAGGCCGCGAGCCGGGGGCCGAGGCCGTCGATGAGCTTGCCGGTGATCTGCTCGAACTTCGAGCTGCTCGCCTTCTGGCCCGCCTTCGGCGCTTTCGGGGCCTCCCCCTCGACGTCGTAGGCGAACGCGATGTCGAGGACGACGACCCTGCCGAAGAGGTCGCGCGCGCGCGGGAGCTTGCGCGGCGTGCCGAAGGCGAGGGCGACGTTGCGGGGGGTGGACACGCACCCTGGTTACCACGAGCGCGGTTCCCCCACCGGGGTGTCGGGGCGAGCATGAGGCGCGCCGCGGCTTGCGCGAGGACATTTGCGCCGCGCGAGGCCGGGCAACGCGGCCTTGGAGCACCCGTTCCGCAGGGCGGTCGCGCCGATTTGGAGGCTGGGGACTTTCGACCCGGCCTGCTAGGCTTTCGCGCGATGCCCGGCCCCCGAGATTCGGCCGGCTCTCCGCGCGAGGGGGCCGTAAAACCCCCGCGTCCCGGCGAGCCCCGAGCCGCGGAGGGCGCCGAGAGGGCAGGGGCTCCCCCTGACGACCTCGAATCCCCGAACGAGACCTTGAGCGTCGACCTGACGGACACCCAGACCCCGCCTCCGAGGGTCATCGCGAAGAGCGACGATCCGATGATCGGGTCGACGGTCGCCGGGCGCTACCACGTCGAAGCGCGCCTCGGCGAGGGCGGCATGGGCGCCGTCTACCGCGTCGAGCACACGCTCATGAAGAAGCGGCTCGCGCTCAAGGTCCTCCACCGGGAGATGACCGGGCAGCCCGAGATCGTGGCCCGCTTCGAGCGCGAGGCGCTCGCGGCCGCGCACATCGAGCACCCCAACGTCGCGGGCGCGACCGACTTCGGCAAGCTCGAGGACGGCTCCTGCTACCTCGTCCTCGAGTACGTCGAGGGGACGAGCCTGCGCACGTGGATCGACCGTGGGCCGCTGCTCGCCTCGCGGGCCGTCCACGTCACGGTGCAGATGCTCTCGGCGCTGCGTCGAGCGCACGAGCTCGGCATCGTGCACCGCGACCTGAAGCCGGAGAACGTGCTGCTGGTCGAGAAGGACGGCGACGCCGACTTCGTGAAGGTGCTCGATTTCGGCATCGCGCGCGTGCCGATCGGCAGCATCGGCACCAGCACCGGGGGCGAGAACGGCCCGAGCCTCACGCGCGCGGGGATGGTCTACGGCACGCCGGAGTACATGGCGCCGGAGCAGGCGCTGGGGCAGCCGGTCGACGGGCGCAGCGACCTGTACTCCGTCGGCGTGATGCTGTTCGAGATGCTCACGGGGCGAAGGCCCTACGACAACAAAGACAAGGTCGCCCTGCTCGGCCAGCACGTCGCCGGGCCGATCCCGCGCGTGCGTGAGCGCGCGCCGGAGCAGGCGATCACCGCCGAGGTCGAGGCGATCGTCACGCGGCTGCTGTCGAAGAGCCCGTCGGATCGCTACGCCGACGCGCAGGCGGCGGCCGACGCGCTGCTCGCCATCGGCACCGAGCCGACCGCGCCGATCGGCGACCCTGCCGCCGACGCGAGCGGCAACGTCCACTCGCCGTTCTCGCTCGAGCCGCCGCAGATGCGCGAGCCGCGCGCCTTCGAGATCGCCGCGACGATGCCGCCGCCCGCCGCGGGGCCGCTGGCGAAGCTGCTCGCGTCGCCGCGCCTGCTCGCCATCGCCGGCGGCGCGGCGCTGCTGCTCGTGGTCGTGCTCGTCCTCGCGCTGCGCAGGCCCTCGGCGGCCGACGACGACGCGCGCGGCCAGACGAGCAAGGCGCACGCGAAGCCGACCGCGACGGCCAGCGGGGGCAACGGCGGCGAGCCTCCGACGATCGCGAGCGTCGTCAACGGCGGCGACGCGAAGCAGGACACGCAGATGGCCCTCGGGCGCATCGCGTCCGGCGAGATCGAGGCGGGGACCAAGGCCCTCGAGGCGCTCGCCAAGCGCTACCCCGACGACCCGTTCGTGCTCCGCTCGCTCGCCGTCACGTACTCGAAGCAGAAGCGCCACCTCGAGGCGCTCGCGACGCTCAAGCAGCTGCTCAAGGTCTCCGCGGCGGCCGCCGCCGATCCGGGAATCGATCCGGTGATCGACGACGCCCTCGCCGCGACGACCCCCGCCGGCGCCGCCGACGCGGCGTGGTCGCTCCTCGAGAAGGAGATGGGCGGCGAAGGGGCGCGGATCCTCTACGACATCGCCTACGGCAAGCGCGGGCTCGACACGCTCCGGAACCGCGCGCAGAAGTCGCTCGCCGACGCCGAGATGCAGAAGAAGCTCACGACGCCGATCCGCGCGGCCTTCGAGCTGCGCAGCGCGTCGGGGTGCGCGGCCAAGCGCGTAGTGATCGAGAAATACCGCGCCGATTTCGACGCGCGCGCGCTGCCGCTGCTCGCGCCGCTGCGGTCGACCTCGGGGTGCGGGTTCTTGCGCAACCGCGACTGCAACCCCTGCCTGCGCGAGGGCAAGCTCCTCGAGACCGTCTACAAAGAGGTCGACGACCGGACGAAGACCGCCGAGCCGACGCCCTCGCCGAGCGGGTCGAAATAGGCGCCTGCTACCGCGCGAGCGCGTTCCGTCGTAGAACGCGCAGCGAGGTAGCCATGGCCGACGACAGCGCCGTTTCCGCCGACCCGACCGCCACGCGCGAGTACTCGTCCGAGGGGGAGAGCCCCGCGTTCGGGAGCGCCGAGCTCGAGCTGATCCGACGCGCGGGGCAGACGTGGCGCGACGGCCCCGTGCGCGCCGCCGAAGCGAAGGTGAAGCCGCGCGCGCCGCGGTACACGACGTGGAGCGGCATGGAGGTGCCCGACCTCGTCACGCCGGCCGACGTGAACCTCGACTACTTCCGTGACCTCGGCTTCCCGGGCGAGTTCCCGTTCACGCGCGGCGTGCAGCCGAACATGTACCGCGGGCGCCTCTGGACGATGCGCCAGTTCGCTGGCTTCGGCACGCCGAAGCAGACCAACGAGCGCTTCCGCTACCTGCTCGCCGAGGGGCAGACGGGGCTCTCGACGGCCTTCGATTTCCCCACCCTCATGGGCTACGACAGCGACTCGCCGCGCGCGCTCGGAGAGGTCGGCATGTGCGGCGTGGCGGTCGACACGCTCGAGGACATGAAGGTCCTCTTCGACCAGATCCCGCTCGACAAGGTCACGACGTCGATGACCATCAACGGTCCGGCGATCGTGCTGCTCGCGTTCTACGTCGCGCTCGCCGACGAGCGCGGCATCCCGCGCGACAAGATCGGCGGGACCATCCAGAACGACTGCCTCAAGGAGTTCATCGCGCAGCACGCGTGGCTGGTGCCGCCGCGGCCGGCGATGCGCATCGTCGCCGACATGATCGAGTTCTGCGCCGACGAGGTGCCGCGCTGGAACCCGGTGAGCATCAGCGGGTATCACATCCGCGAGGCCGGAAGCACCGCGGTGCAGGAGCTCGCCTTCACGCTCGCCGACGGGCTCGAGTACGTGAAGGAGTGCGTCGGGCGCGGCATGGACGTCGACTCGTTCGCGCCGCGGCTCTCGTTCTTCTTCGACGTGCACAACGACTTCTTCGAGGAGATCTGCAAGTTCCGCGCGGCGCGGCGCATCTGGGCGCGCGAGGTCAAGGCGCGCTTCGGCGCGAAGAAAGCCGACTCGCTCAAGCTGCGCACGCACGCGCAGACGGCCGGCGTTTCGCTCGCGGCGCAGCAGCCGTACAACAACGTCGCGCGCGTGGCGCTGCAGGCGCTCGCGGCGGTGCTCGGCGGCACGCAGTCGCTCCACACGAACTCGCTCGACGAGACCTACGCGCTGCCGACCGAGGCGTCGGTCATGATCGCGCTTCGCACGCAGCAGATCGTGGCCGCCGAGAGCGGCGCGCCGAACACGATCGATCCGCTCGGCGGCAGCTACTACGTCGAGTGGATGACCAACGAGCTCGAGCGCCAGGCGCTCGGCTACATCCGCAAGATCGACGAGCTCGGAGGCATGGTCGAGGCCATCGAGCAGGGGTTCCCGCAGCGCGAGATCGCCTCGGCGAGCTACCGCTTCTCGCGCGAGATGGAGACCTGCGAGCGCGTGATGGTCGGCGTCAACGCGAACGTCTCCGAGAACAAGTCGAACATCCCGCTGCTCAAGATCGACGAGCAGATCCAGAAGAACAAGATCGCCGAGCTGCACGCGTTCAAGGCCAAGCGCGACGCGGCCAAGGTGGCGGCGACGCTCGCGGCGGTGCGCGCGGCGGCGTCGAGCTCGGCGAACCTGATGCCGCCGATCATCGAGGCGGCGAAGGCCGGCTGCACGCAGCAGGAGATCTGCGACGAGCTGCGCGGCGTCTTCGGCACGTACACCGACCCCGCCGAGTTCTGAGAGGCCCGAGCCGGTGGCCCCGCGGCCGAGCGAGACGGTCGCCGAGGTGTTGCGGCGCGTGCTGACGCCCGGGGCGCTCGGCGAGGCGCTGCACGTGGGGCCGCCGTTCGGTGCGCGCGCGGCGCGGGCGGC
>CAIXWQ010000837.1 GCA_903923175.1 uncultured delta proteobacterium
GAGCCCGGAGTGGTGCGAGACCGATCACGGCGTCGCGTGGCTCGTGCGCGACGACACCGGCGTGCGCGTGCGCTTCGTGCGGCGCGCCAAGCCCGACGCCCCGGCGCTCCCCGCGCTCGATGCGACGTCGGCGCTCGTCGGCGCGCCGACGTCGCTCGCGTTCCTCGATTGCAGCGCGACGTCGGTCGTCGTCTCGCTCAGCGAGAACGAGCGCCGCCTGGTCGTGCGGCTCTCGCCCTCCGCGGCCGACTTCGGCACCGCCAAGCCCGCGCCGATCGAGGTCGAAGGTCCGGACGATCACGCCGAGGATCAGCGCGATCTGCGCGTGATCCCCCGCGGCGACGAGGTCGTCGTGCTGTTCGTCGGCGAGCAGGGGAGCGTCTCGGTGCGCCTGCTGCGCGCGGGGCAGAGCGCGCCGGGGCCGTGGCTCACGCCCACCATCGCGCCCGACTCCGCCGCGGCCGGCAAGCCCGTCAAGCCGTTCACGTACGCCTTCGAGAACGACATGGTCGAGACCACCGCCGCGCCCGCGGCCGGCGGCGCGATCTTCCTCCTCTCGAACGAGCCGATGCCTCCGGGCGGCGCCTGCGCCGCCAACTCGGAGCCCGTGCGCACGGTGCTCCACACGCTGACGCTCGACGCCGAGGGCAAGGCGGCGAGCGTCGTCACGCGCCCGATCGTCGAGCTGCCGTGCGGCGTCGACGCCATCCCCGCGCGCCTCGACGCGACGCCCGCGGGCGCGAGCGTCTGGTGGACCGAGCCCGTCGAGGACGGCAGCTGCGCCGAGATCGGCCTCGGCATCGGCGCCATCCTGGAGGCGGCGAGCGATCGCCCCGGCGCTCGGCGCAGCAAGCTCGTCGCGGAGGCCGCCGTGCGCCTCGAGGATGGGCGCTTCCTCGCCGTCGTGCGCACCGGCGGCTGCGCCCCGTACGCCGCCGCCGGCAACGGCGCGCTCGTGTTCGCGTCCCCGCCGAAGTGACCTTCGAAACGAAGCGAGCCCCGCCGTCGGCGAGGCTCGCAGGTCGCGCAGCGCGAGACGCGCGCCGCGTAGCGCGGGCTAGAACGTGCCGCTGAGGAGCAGTGCCCCGCCGCCGTAGGTCGGCGCGACGGTGAGCACCGCCACCGGCGCCGCCGCCGGCTCGTCCTTCTTGCGCAGCAGCACGAAGGTCGCGACCGTGGTGCCGAGCGCGACGAACGTCATCACGCCGAACACGTTCGCGAGCGTCGTGTACTTGTTCGCCTGATCGACCTCGTCCTTGCCCTGCGCCTTGCGGGCGGCGAGGTTCGGCGAGCTCGCGTTCTTCGGGTCGGTGACCCACGCCGTCAGGATGTCGACGTTGTCCTTGTGGATGCTCGCCGAGTGCCAGAACACCGGCCAGAGGATGGCCGAGACGACCGTCGCGCCCGCGGCGACGTAGGTCACCGGGTGGATGGTCTTGAGGAAGGGCGTGCGCATGCGCGGCTCCTCCTTCGGTGTCTCGATGGTCTTCGGCGGCTCCGTCGTGTCGACCGCCTTCGGCGGTTCGGTCGTCTTCGGGGGCTCAGTGGTCTTCGGCGGCTCGGTCGTCTTCGGGGGCTCGGTGGTCTTCGGGGGCTCGGTGGTCTTCGGGGGCTCGGTGGTCTTCGGGGGCTCGGTGGTCTTCGGCGGCGTCACCACCGCCACCGTCGCGCGCAGCCGCACCGTGGTCGAGCCGCCGGCGACGAGCTGGATCTTGTCGACCGACTCCTTGCCGTCGGTCCCTTTGATCTGCACCGTGTGCGCGCCTGGCAGCACGTCGATGCCGTCGGCGAAGCTGCCCACGTGCAGCTCGCCGTCGATCGTCACGTAGCTGCCGGTGGGCGCGTCGATGTTCACGACGCCGAGGCTCTTGCGCGCCTCGAGGACGCCCGCCTTCGCGTTGTCCTGGTCGTCCTTCTCGAGGCCCGGGAGCGCGAGCGCCTCGTGGAAGTGCATCGCGGCGTCGAGCGGGCGCTTGGTGTCGAGCTCGGCGTGCGCGAGGTTGAGGATGATGCTCGGGCGCTTCTTCAGGCCGTAGGCGGCCTTGAACTTCACGCGCGCTTCTTCGGGCTTGCCGGCCTTGTACAGCTTCAGGCCGTCCTCGAAGAGCGCCTTCGCTTCCTTGGTGTCGGCGTCCATCCCCTGCGCCAGCGCGGCCGTCGGCAGCGACGCGGTGGCGACCGTGACGGCCAGGATCGAAGCGATGGCTCGGATACGCATGACGGCTCTCCTCGCAAGCGACGTTTGGGGCGCAGGCGCGGCGAGCTTCAGCGTCGCCACGCGCAGCGCGCGGCGGTTCTAGCACGGACGTGCAGCGGGCCGGAATGGGCGCCCGCGTCGCCGGCGTCTAGAAATCTTCCTTCATCTTGGGCTTCGCCGTCGTCGGCTTGGTGGCCGGCGGCGTGGTCACCGGCGGCTTCGCCACGTACGTCGGCTTGGTGGCCGGCGGCGGCGGGGGCGGCGGCTTCGCGATGACGGGCGGCGGCTTCGGCGCGGGCGGGGGTTCGGCCGTCTTCACCGGCTCCGCGGTCTTGACGGGCTCTGCCTTCACCGGTTCAGCGGACTTCTCGGGCTCCGCGGTCTTGGCGGGCTCCGTCGTCGTCGTGGGGGCGGCCGCCGTCGTGGTGGGCGCCGCCGTCGCCGTCTCCGCGACCTTCGCCGGATCGGGGAGCGCGGAGGCCCCCTCCATCTTCACCGCCTTGTCGTCCGCCTTGACCTCGCCCGCGGTCGCCTTCGCGTCGGAGGCCGCGTCGTTGCCGCCACGCGTGGCGATGACGCCGATCGCGATCGCGGCGACGAGCGCGAGGCCGCCGAGGATCATCGGCGTCTTCGACTTGCCGCTCGCGGGCACCGCGTCGAGGTCGGAGGTCGACGTCTCGATCCTCGGCTTGGCGAACGCCGCCGGGGTCGCCGCGGCGACCGGCGCCGACGGCTTCACCATCACGTCGTTCTGCGCACCGGGCAGCGCGGGCGCGGGGGGCGCGGCCAGCGGCGCGGGGGCGATCGCCGCCATCGTCTTGGCGAGCGCGATCTTGTTCTTGTCCTCCTCGACCACCGCGCCGGGCGGCGGCGTCGAGCGCGAGGAGCGCGGGATGAGATCCGCGGCGAGCATCGCGCCCAGCGGCGCCGCCTTGAACCCCGGATCGGGGGCCGACGCAGCGTCGTCGTTGGGCTGATCCCAGACGGGCACGAAGAGGGAGGCGAAGCGCTCGAGCTCCTCGGGCCCGAGGCTCGCCGCACGGAAGACCGACCCCGACGCCACGTTGGTCGCAGTGCTCTGGCTCATGTTCGCTCGCTCCCGCGCGTACGAAGAAACCCGCGCGCCGACGCAGCTTCGAGGTCTAGCAGCGCGTAGACGCCCCTCCAAACGAGATCGCGTCGAGAAATGAAGGGGTCGAGGTGCGTTCATGTCGCACCGTCACGATTCGTCGTCTCAATCGCCGAACTCGCGCGTGAGCGCCTCGTCGTGCTCGTCGGCCACGCGCCCGAGCGTCTTCACGAGGTCGGCGAACTCCTCGTAGTCGAGGCCGGAGAGCCGGCGGAAGGCGCGCACGTAGACGATGTCCTTGCTCCCATCGATCGCGAACGAGGCGTCGCTGGTCGCGAGGAACGAGAGCTCGAGGAGGCGTCGGTAGAGGGCCTCACGGCGCTTGGTCGGGACCTTCATCACCGGCGCGAGGAGCATCAGCACCCCGTTCTCCTCGATGACGTTGATGCCGAGGTACGCGCTGCCGCGCTTGACCTGCGCGTAGCCGGTCGGGTCGAGGAGCGTCGGCTCGTGCCCCGACTCCTCGCCGAGGCGCGCGAGGTACGCGTTGACCATCTCGAGCGGGTTCGGGTAGCGCGTGCCCGTCTCGCGGTCTTCGAAACGGGCCCCCTCGGCGGCGGTGGCGGAGGCGGCGGGATCGGGGGTGGATGGCGTCTCGGTGGTCACGGTCGTCCTCGCCCGCCAGCGTACCAAGACTCTCGGCGCGGCCGGCGAGCATCTGCGCGTCCGCCCCGGCGGGTCGTCGAGCGGCGCCGTGCTCGCGCGGAGGACGCGGAGGACGCGGAGGACGCGCCCCGTGCCGAACGCCCAAGCCCGCGTCCCGCTTCCGCGGAGGGGGGGGGGAAGCGGTATGCTGCGCCGCCCGAGGGCCCGGCTCCGTGGCTCTCTCCTCTCCGATTCCATGACGTCGCGCGCCCGCCGATCGCCCCTGCCACGCGCGCTCACGGCCGCGCTCGCGCTCTTCACGGCGGCCGCCTCCGGAGCGAGCGGCGCCTGCGGCGGCACGCAGGGCGGTGGGGCCGGGGACGCCGCGGCGCCGATCGCGCAGGTCGCCCTGCTCGACGAGGGGAAGGCCGCCCTCGGCGAGGCGAGCCCGACGCGCGAGATC
>CAIXWQ010000838.1 GCA_903923175.1 uncultured delta proteobacterium
ATGCCGAGGAACGGCACGAGCGTCGGCCCACCTTCGCCGTTCACCTCGGCGGCGAGCGCGGCGAGCTCGGCCTTCTGGGCGTCGAAATCGACCCTCGGATCGGCCGAGAGGCCGGGGAGCCCGTCGACCTTGAAGGCCTCGTCGAAGTTCACCGACAGCGCGACCACGCGATCGTACGCGTCGGCGCCGGTGGTCTTCTGGAACGCCCGCCAGATGTCGGACGTCTTCATGCGCCCCTTCACCGCCACCTGCGCCTCGTGCGCGGCGAAGAGCTCGGCGACGAGATCGCACATGGCGTCGCGGAAGGGCGTGAGGCTCTTCTGCCCTTGCTTCTCGGCCAGGCGCGCCTCGAGCCCGATGACCATGTCGCCGGCCGACTCCTTCGCGTCGAGCCCGAAGATCCGGCGACCGTCCTCGCGCGGCAGCCACGAGATCGTCGTGAGCATGTCGAGCATCTTCTTCGGGTCGACCAGGCCGTCCTTGGCGAGCCAGGGGAACAGCTGCGGCCAGGGCGCGGCGTAGCGATCGAGCGAGAGATCGAGCGACTGCAGCTCCTGCGATGTGACGTTGCGCCCGAGGTAGGTCGCGAACGCGCCGCGCGCTGCGGTGTGGATGGCCCCGCGCAGCAGGAAGTACAGCTGCCTCTGGGGCGTGTGGTCGGCGGAGAAGAGGTGGACGTGGACGTTGGTCCGCATGGGGCGCCGACATGCTACCGCCGCCCCCCGACCCACGAAGCAGGTTCGTCGCTCCGGATGACGGCGCGCACGCGCGGGCGTCCCGGGCGCCCACCGATTGCCCCCGCGTGGCTTCTCTGGGAAACCTCCGCCATGCGTCTCGTGCCCTCGTCGACCCCGCGCGCCCTCGCCTCCACGCTCTCGGTCCTGCCGATCACGTCGCGGCTCGCCCTGGTGGCGCTCGCGGCGCTCTCGACGGCGGCGCCCGCCTGCAAGTCCGGCGGCGCCGCGGACGCGATCCGACCGAACGATCCCAGCTACGCCGCGGCCACCGGCGCCGGCGAGTGTCGCAGCGTCGACGCCGGCGGCGCGCCGCTCGTCGTCGACTGGCGCCCCGAGGATCGCGGCGACCTCGAGGTCGCCCTGCGCAGCGGGATCGCGGTCGTCCACTACGACTGCCAGTCGCTGCGCGTGCTCCCCGCCTGCACCGTCGAGGGGAGCTACGCGTTCATGGGGATGACGACCAAGGAGCAGGTCGTGCGCCTCGAGAGCGCCGACGAGGTGCGGGCGAACCTGCCGCAGTCGGGGCTCTCGCTCGCGGCGAAGCTCGACGCCGAGATGAAGCGCGGGGCCACGCTCGACATCGCGCTGGTGATGGTCGGCAAGTGGATCACCGCGCGCGACGGCGTGCCGAAGGAGGCGCTCAAGGGCGACTGCAAGGGCGCGACGCACTTCGTCCGCGGCGCCACCGTCGGCGCGTTCGCCATGGAGACCGGCTCCAAGGCGGAGGCGAAGGCGGCGGTCTCGATCTTCGGCGCGGGGACCTCGGCCGGCACCTCGACCACCAAGAGCATGCGCAGCCAGGACGGCAAGCTCGAGGCCTGCGGCGTCGCCAAGACCGACGCCAAGGGGCCGCCCGAGCAGTGCGGCGCGATGCTGCGCGTGCAGCTCGCCGCGTTCGACGGCAGCAAGCTGGTGAGCGACAAGGCCACCAGCGCGGTCACCGCGCCGGTCGCCACCGAGTGCCCGCAGGGGATGTCGCGCGTCGCCGACAAGTGCACCGCGGCCGAGGCCGAGAGCCACCTGTGCGCCCCCGGCGACGCGACCGACTGCAAGGCGCAGTGCGGCAAGGGCGAGGCCGGCAGCTGCGTGAACCTCGGGATGATCTACGAGCGCGGGCTCGCGGGGCTCCCCGTCGATCACGTCGCGGCCGCCGAGCAGTTCAAGAAGGGGTGCGACGGAGGCGTCGCGGTCGGCTGCTTCGATCTCGCCGTCGCCTACGACGTCGGCCGCGGCGTCGCGGTCGACAAGGCGCACGCGGTCACGCTCTACGACCGCGCGTGCGACGCCGGCGAGGCGCGCGGCTGCTTCAACCTCGCGCTCTCCTACGCCAAGGGCGAAGGGGTCGCCGCCGACAAGGCGCGCGCGGCGACGCTCTACCAGCGCGCGTGCGACGGCGGCTGGCTCGACGGCTGCTACAACCTGGCGCGCGTCTACCGCAAGGGCGAGGGGGTGGCGGTCGACAACCCGAAGGCGGCGCAGATCTTCGACAAGGCCTGCGGCAACGACGAGGCGTGGTCGTGCGGCGATCTCGGCTTCATGTACGCCTCCGCGCTGATCGACGGCAAGGAGGACCGCCCCAAGGCGGCCGAGCTGTACAGGAAGGCGTGCGAGGGGGGCTACGCCGTCGCGTGCGGCAACCTCGGCGCCGCGCACCAGGACGGCAACGGCGTGCCGAAGGACGCGGCCAAGGCGGCCGAGCTGTATCGCAAGGGGTGCGAGGGGGGCGCGGCCGGCGCGTGCCTCGGGCTCGGCGAGCTGTACCGAGACGGCGCCGGCGGCCTCGCCAAGGACGTCGCGAAGGGCAAGGAGCTCACCAAGCGCGCGTGCGACCTCGGCTCCGATCGCGCGTGCAAGGCGATGAAGGCGAAGTGGTACGAGTGACCAGGTGAGCGCGTGCGCGCGTGAGCGCCTGACGGGCGCGCGCGGCTAGGCGTCGTCCTCCGCCGCGCAGCCGCCTTCGTCCGCGTCGTCTGCGTCGTCGGCGTCCGCGTGATCGTCCGCGTCGTCGTCGTCCTCCGTGTCGTCGTCGTCGGCGGCGTCGTCGCCGGCCGAGACGTGCACGGTGATCTCGATCTTCGCGGGCGCCGTCGCGGCGGGCGCGGGCGCGACGGGGGCGATCGGCGCGAGAGACGCCTTCGCCATCGCGGCCACGAGCCCCGCGTGCGCGGTCGCGTCGTCGGCGACGTCGCCGCTCGAGGCAGCGCGCGCGGGGGCGCTGCCGAACGTCGCCAGGAGGCCGGAGACCAGGAGCCCGAGCAGCAGGGCGCGGGTGGCGATGCGCGCGATCACGGAGACGGACGGACCGAACATGGAGACCTCCTCGGTGGGGAGGTTCGAGCATGCTTCGCGCATCTTCGAGGGTCCTGTGGCCTCTCTGTGGAGGTTCACAGGAAGCGACGCGCGCCCCCTGCTAGCTTCGCTGCGTGCGGATCCTGGTCATCGAGGACGAGGCCCGGCTGCGCGATCTCCTGGAGCGCACGCTGCGCGGCGAGGGGTACGCGGTCGACGGCGTGGGCGACGGCGCCGAGGGGTTCGAGCGCGCCAGCGGCGGCGGCTACGATCTCGTCGTGCTCGACGTGATGCTGCCGACCATGAGCGGGCTCGAGGTCGCGATGCGGCTGCGGCGACGCGCGGCGCGGGTGCCGATCCTCATGCTCACCGCGCGCGACACGGTCGACGACCGCGTGGCGGGGCTCGACGCCGGCGCCGACGACTACCTCGTCAAGCCGTTCGCCTTCGTCGAGCTGTCGGCGCGGGTGCGCGCGCTGCTGCGGCGGCGCGACGGAGCCGCGGAGGGCGAGCTCCGGGTCGAGGATCTGGTGCTGAATCGGGTGCGGCGCGAGGCGACGCGCGACGGCGTGCGCACGGAGCTGAGCGCGCGCGAGTTCGCGCTCCTCGAGCACCTGATGAAGAACGCCGGGCGCGTGCTGTCGCGCGATCAGCTCCTCGCCGCGGTCTGGCCGCGTGACTTCGATGGCGGGCCCAACGTGGTCGACACCTACGTCCACTACCTGCGCGAGAAGATCGATCGCCCACCGCCCCGGCAGCTCCTGCGGACCGTCCGCGGCGTCGGCTACGTGCTCGGCCGATGATCGGGCGCGTGCGCCTGCGGCTCGCGGCGTGGAACCTCGCCGTGCTCGCGCTCGTGGTCGCGGTCGTGATCGGCGCCGCGATCGCGAGCGAGGTCGAGGCCAAGCGCGCGCGCCTCGAGCAGGAGATGCAGGACGGCGCCCAGCTCGCGGCGCGCAAGCTCGCCGAGGCGATCCGCGACGCGGACGTGGACGCCGACGAGGACCTCGACGACGAGGACGTCCTGCCGGGAGAGCGACGCGATCTGCTGATGCTCGCGGTGCGCGCGTCCGACGGGCGACGCTTCTCGAATCGCCGCGCCCCGCCGCCGCAGGCGCCAGACGAGCTCGCCCTCGCCGCGGCGCTCCACGGCGAGGCGGGGAGCAGCACGACCGATCTCGGCGGCGCCGAGCTGCGGATCGTGTCGCGACCGGTGCATCAGGACGGCGCGATCGTGGGAGCCGTGCAGGTCGCGAGGTCGACCGGCGCCGAGGATCGCGCGCTCGCGAGGAACGTGGCGACGCTCGCCGCGATCGGCGGCGTGGGCCTGCTGCTCGCGGGGGCCGCGAGCCTGTTCCTCGCGAGCCGGGCGATGCGGCCCATCGGCGACGCGCTCGAGCGCCAGCGCCGCTTCGTCGCCGACGCGAGCCACGAGCTGCGCACGCCGCTCGCCGTGATCCGGGCGCGCGCGGAGCTGCTGGCGAAGGAGGGCGCCCAGCACGGGAGCGCGCTCGCCGAGCCCCAGCGGCTGGAGCTCGACCGCCTGCGCAAGGACGCCGAGGAGCTGAGCGCGCTGCTCGCGGACCTGCTCGCGCTCGCGCACCTCGACGAGCACCGCGCCGAGCTCCGGCGCGAGCCGATCCCCCTCGGCGACCTCGCGGAGGAGCTCGTCGAGCAACTCGGGCCGCTCGCCGCCGAGCGCGGGATCACGCTGTCGGCCGACGCGGCGCCGATCTTCGCGCGCGCCGACGGCGCCCGAGTGCGGCAGGTGCTCCGCGCGCTGCTCGACAACGCCCTCCGGCACACCCCGCGCGGCGGACACGTCCGGATCGAGGTGCGCGCGAGCTCGGGAGGCGCGACGCTGCGCGTGATCGACGACGGCGAGGGGATCCCGCGCGAGCACCTGCCGCGCGTCTTCGATCGCTTCCATCGCGTCGACGCGGCGCGCGCGCGCGCGGGCTCGGACTCCGGCGGCGGCACCGGGCTCGGCCTCGCGATCTGCGCCGAGCTCGTGCGGCGCATGGGCGGATCGATTCATGCCGAGAGCACCGAGGGGCGCGGCGCGACGTTCGTGGTGGGGCTGCCGGGGGCGTGAGGCGCGCGCGCGGTCCGTGACGCCCCGGCGCGCGCCGACTAGCAGCCTCCGCCGTGACGCAGAGCCGCCGCCCCGACGCTGCGTGGAGCACGCACCTCGCGCTGCTCCTCGTGCAGGCGTCGTTCGCGGCGGGGGCGGTCGAGGGGAAGATCGCGCTCGCGCCGCGCGCGCTCGGCGGCGAGGCGATCTCGCCGTGGGCGATGGCGATGATGCGCATGGCGTGCGCGGCGCTCTTCTTCCGCGCGCTGCCGCACAGCCGCCCGGCCGCGCCGCTCGAGCGCGTCGACCACGCCCGCATCGCGCTGCTCTCGCTGCTCGGGATCGTGGTCAACCAGACGCTCTTCCTTCTCGGGCTGCGGCTGACGAGCGCGTTCACCGCGGCGCTGCTCGCCGGCACCATCCCGGTCTTCACCGCGCTCATCTCGGTCCTGCTCGGCACCGATCGCGCTTCGGTGCGCCTCTTCGCGGGGGTGCTCGCCTCGTTCGGCGGCGTCGCCTACCTGGTCGGCGTGCGGCACGTCGACGTCGGCGCGCTGATCATCGCGGCCAACTGCCTGTCGTACTCGGCGTATCTCGTGCTCGCCGGCAAGACCATCCGCAAGATCGGGGCGATCCCGACCATCTCCTGGGTCTTCACCTGGGGCTCGATCCTGTTCGCGCCGATCGGCCTCGTCGCCATCGCGCGCGACGCGCCGCAGTGGACGGGCCGCGGCGCGTCGTTCATCGCGTTCTACGTGCTGGTGCCGACCATCGTCGCGTACGGCGCGAACGCCTTCGCGCTCGGCCGCACGACCGCGGCCACCGTCGCCATCTACGTCAACCTGCAGCCGATCCTGGCGGCGGTGCTCCAGTGGCTCCAGCTCGGCCAGCGCCTCACCGGCCGCATGATGGCCGCCTCGGCGATGATCGTGGGCGGCCTGCTGCTGGTCGCTCTGCGGCGCCCCGCGCGGCGCTGACCGCGCGCCATTGACCCTCCGCCGGCCGCTCGGCCACGATCGTCGTCGATGTCCGAGTCCGACGACGCCCAGCGCGAGATCTACCGCGAGCACGCCGACGCGTACGATCGCCTCGTGCGCGCCGAGGACGCGGCCGGCGAGCTCCCGCGCGCGCTCGCCGAGCTCGTCGACGTGCGGGGCGCGCGCGTGCTCGACGTCGGCTGCGGCACCGGGCGCCTCACGCGCATCCTGCTGGGGCTCGGCGCGGCGCACGTCACCGGCGTCGACCGCGCGGAGGCGATGCTCGGCGTCGCTGCGCGCGCGCTCTCGGCCGACGTCGCGCGCGGCGCCGTCGAGCTCGTCGAAGCCGACGCCCGCGTGCTGGACGCCCACGGCGTGCCCGTCGGCGCGTTCGACGTCGCCACCGCGGGGTGGTGCTTCGGGCACTTCCGCCACTGGATGCCCGAGGACTGGCGGCAGGACGTCGACCGCGCGCTCGACGCGATGACGCGCGCGGTCCGCGCCGGCGGGACGCTCGTCGTGATCGAGACGCTCGGCACCGGTCACGAGACGCCGCGACGCCACGCCCCGCTCGACGAGTATTTCGAGGCGCTGGAGGCGCGCGGCTTCGCGCGGCGCGCGATCCGCACCGACTACGCCTTCGACTCGGTCGAGGAGGCGGTCGAGGTGCTCGGGCCGTTCTTCGGCGACGATCTGTCGGCGCGCGTGCGCGAGGCGGGCTGGTCACGGGTTCCGGAGTGCACGGGGGTGTGGTCGCGGCGCGTGTGAGGCGGGGCGGGTGAGGCGACGCGGGCGCAACGCCGACGCGCGCCTTGCGCCCCCCCCGGCGACCGAGCCCGTGCGTTTGCTGTCGCCCTTGCGACGCTGCGGCGCGGCCGCCACGGGCCACTGTCGCGGCCGAGTCACACCCCGCCGAGGTGCACGCGCAGATTTGCAGGAATTTCCGGCTGTGCGATCCTGGGCACGAAGGTTGCGAACCGCGCGCAGGACCCATGAGCGAGAAGAGCTTGGCGACCGCGGAGCACCTGGAGGACCCCTCGGGGACTCTGGCGCCGCGCGTCGGCGAGCGGACGCTCTCGACGTCGACCGGCATCCAGCCGGTCCAGCCGCGCCCCTCGCGGACGCCGGCCGCCTACGACGCGACGCAGCTGTCGCTCCATCCGCCGCACGCGCCGCTCACGCCGCACGCGCCGCTGACCCCGCGCGCCACGCCGAGCGGCACGCCGACGCCGCTGCCGGTCTCGGCCGATCGCTGGTCCGGGCAGGTCGTCGATCACTTCCGCATCGTCTCCGAGCTCGGGCGCGGCGGCATGGGGACGGTCTACCGCGCGGTCGACCTCTCGCTCGATCGGCCGGTGGCGATCAAGGTCCTCCCCGATCAGCTGGTCGGCAACGAGGCCCTCGAGGATCGCTTCCGCCGCGAGGCGCGCGCGCAGGCGCGCCTGTCTTCGCCCAACGTCGTGTCGATCTACTTCATCGGCGAGCTCCCTGCGCCCGAGGGGCGCCGCGGCTCTCTCTACTTCGCGATGGAGCTGGTCGACGGCGAGACGCTCGAGGATCTCGTCGCCCGCGGCGAGACGCTCACCGCCGAGGAGGCGCGCGGCGCGATGCTGCACGTCGCCCGCGGCCTGCGCGACGCGCAGCGCGCCGGGATCATCCACCGCGACGTCAAGCCGTCGAACCTGATCCGCGCGCGCGACGGGTGGGTGAAGATCTGCGACTTCGGCATCGCCAAGCCGCTCGGCGAGGGGAGCTCGATCACGCAGGACGGCGCGGTGCTCGGCACGCCGCTGTACATGGCGCCCGAGCAGGCGCGCGGCGAGGCCGTGGATCACCGCGCGGACATGTACGCGATGGGGTGCACGTTCTTCCACCTGCTCTCGGGCGCGCCCCCCTTCGACGGCGCCACGCCGTTCGTGATCGTCGCGCGCCACATGACCGAGGCCGCCCCCGACGTGCGCGCGCTCGCGGGGCGCGTGCCGGAGGCGATCGCCGCGATCGTGAAGCGCCTGATGGAGAAGGCGCCCGCCGATCGCTACGCCGACTACGACGAGCTGGTGCGCGAGCTCGAGGCCGCCGCCCCCGAGCGCGTGCGCTACGCCGGCTTCGGCGCGCGCGCGGCCGGTAACCTGATCGACCTCGCGATCGCGGCGCTCGGCGTGGCGACGCTCGGCTGGATCGGCGCGGCGATCCACCTCGTGCACGTCACGATCGGCCAGGCCTACGTCGGGCAGACGATCGGCAAGTACGTGATGAACGTGCGCGTGCAGCGCCCGAGCGGCGCGGCGCTCGGGCTGTGGCGCTCGTTCGTGCGCGTGGTCGCCTCGCTCTGGCTGGTGCTCTACTTCGGCGCGTTGATCCTGGTGACCAAGGGGCCGAGCAACGCGCGCCACGCGCTCGAGATGCTCCAGCCGCGCGAGGCGCCGCACCTCCAGCACATGCTGATGCTGATGATGATCAGCCACGCGGTGCTCACGCTGCTGTACGTCGCCGGCCTCGGCCTCGGGCTGCTCGACGGCAGGCGCCGTACGCTGCACGACCTCGCCTCCGGCGCCGAGGCGGTCTACCGCCTGCGCGACGAGACGGTCGTCGAGCTCGCGCGCTCGGCCACGCGCAAGCTCACCGCCAAGGTGCTCACGCCGCGCCCCTGAGCGCGCGTCACCCTCGAGCGCCTCGTACGCCTCGCACGCCGCGTGCCGTGCGCGCCCGGCCCGCCACGACGAGCGCGCAGAGGCCGACGAGCATCGCCCAGCTCGAAGCGCCGCCCTCGCCTCGCGCGCCCGCGCCTTCCGATGCGCTCACGGCGCACCCGCCGCTCGACGCCGCCTCGCTGGCCGGCGCGCCGCCGGAGACGCACGCGCCGGTCGACGGATCGCAGGTGTAGCCCGACACGCAGTCGTCGGTCTTCGAGCACTTGTCGACGCACGCGCTGCCGACGCAGCGCTTCGGCGAGCAGTCGACCGTCGCGCCGCCAGGGCTCGTGACGGTGTGGTCGCCGTCGCACGTCGCCGCGCTCACGCACTTGCCCGCGGTGCAGCCGTTGCCGGACACGCAGTCGTCGTTCGTGACGCACGCGGTCCGGCACGCGAGGCCGGCCGCGTCGCAGCGGTACGTCCCGCACGCGTGGGTGACGGCGACCGGGCAGGCGCCGGTGCCGGTGCACGAGGCCGCGAGCGTCTCGGTGCCGTCGACGCAGCCCGCCGCGCGGCACGCGCTCTTGGCGTCGAAGGCCGCGCACACGTCGCGCCGCGTGCCGTCGCACGACGCGCCCGCGCAGGGGTCGGCGCTCGTGCCGGCCGCGCACGCGCCGTGGCGCGCGGGGCCGGTGACCGGCGTGCACGTGCCGGCCGTGCCCGTGACGTCGCACGCCTCGCAGAGCTGGCCGCACGCGGCGTTGCAGCAGACGCCGTCGGCGACGAGCCCGCTCGCGCACTTGTTCGGATCGGCCTCGGTGGCGCCGTTGACGCGCTTCGGCTGACAGCCGCCCGCGTCGCAGTACTCGCTCGTCATGCAAAGGCCGCGCGGGTTGGTGCCGCTCGCGACCTGCGCGCAGACGCCGTCGTCGCCGCTCCCCTTGCGCGCCTTGGTGCACGCGACGCACGGGCCGGTGCAGCTCGTGTCGCAGCAGACGCCGTCGACGCAGTGGCCCGCGGTGCACTGGTCGTCCGCCGTGCACGCCGTCGCCTGCGGGCGCTGCGCGGTGCAGGTCCCGCTCGCGCAGAAGAAGCCGGGGGCGCACTCGCCGTCGGCGAGGCAGGTGGTCGCGCACCCGGCGAGGTGGCAGCCGTAGCCGAGCGCGCACGCGGTGGTGCCGAACGACGCGCAGCTCCCCGCGCCGTCGCACTTGCTGGCGTTGGTCTGCGTGATCCCGGCGCAGCTCTGCGCCACGCAGACGGTGCCGCTCGCGTACTTGCGGCACGCCCCCGCGCCGTCGCAGACGCCGTCCTGGCCGCAGCTCGCGGCGCCCGCGTCGTGGCAGTCGCCGTGCGGGTTCTGACCCGCCTTGGCGGGGCCGCAGGCGCCGTCCGCGCCGGAGCTCTTGGTGGCCGCCGAGCAGGCCTGGCAGGTGCCGGTGCACGCGGTCGCGCAGCAGACGCCGTCGACGCAGAAGCCGCTGGCGCAGTCGCCGGGCGCGCCGCACGCGGCGCCGGTCGCGGCGAAGGCGAAGAGCTCGGCGCTCGAGAGCACGAGCGGCGTCGCGTCGCTGCCGCCGATCGCGACCAGCTCGCCGCTCGCCAGCGCGCTCAGGCTGTGGCCGGAGCGCGTCGAGCGCATCGGCGTCGCGGCGCTCCAGGCGCTCGTGCTCGCGTCGAAGATCGTGACCGTCGCGCTGTACGTGCCGCCGTCGACCCCGCCGGCGAGCGCGATGCGCCCCGAGGGGAGCGGCGCGATCTCCGGGAACCCGCGGGCGCTCGGCAGCCGCGCGACCGCCGGCGACGACCAGCCGAGGGTCGGTGACCAGAGCTCGACGCTCGAGAGGTAGCCGGCGACGGACTCGTAGCCGCCCGCCACGAGCACCCGACCGTCCGCGAGGAGCGCCGAGCGCTGCGTGTGCCGCGGCGCCGTCGTCCCCGCCGGAGCCCAGGTCGCGCCGTCGTACACCTCGGCGTCGGTCACGTAGGTCTTGCTGTCGGACATCCCGCAGTGGACGAGCACCTTGCCCCCCGCCACGGTGATGGCGTCGTGGTCGAAGCGGCCGTGGGCGAGCGGCGAGACCACGGTCGCCCCGCTCGTCGGGTCGTAAGACTCCACGGTCGTCCGATCGGGGAAGCCGCCGACCACCAGCAGCTTGCCCGCGCGCACCGTCGCCGCGTGCTGGGCGTGCGGCCGCTGCAGCGCCGGCCCGAGCGACCAGCCGCTGGCGGGATCGTAGATCTCGACCGTCGTCTGCGCGGCGCCGAGCCCCTCGGAGTACCAGCCGCCGACGAGCAGCGCCTTGGTCCCGAGCAGCGTGACGGTGTGCGAGAGGTGCTTGCCGGTGACGCCGGCGGCCGCGAACGTGCCGCTCGTGCGGTCGTAGAGCTCCGCGGTCGTGTAGTAGTCGTAGGTGCCGTCCGGGCGCGTGATCTGGCCGCCGGCCACCAGCACCCGCGCGCCGTCGGCGAGCGTGACGGCGCGGTGGTCGATGCGGGGCGCGGCGAGCGAGCCGGTGGTCGTCCACGCGGGATCGACGAGCAGCGGGTAGCGGGCCGCGGCGAGCGAGGGCCAGCGGAGGACGACGTCGCAGCGCGCGCGGCCGGGCTCCGTGACCGCGCGGCCGTACGGCGCCGCCGCGCTCCGATCGACCGCGCACCCCTCGACCGCCACGTCGATCGCGACGCGCGCGCCCAGGGCGTCGGTG
>CAIXWQ010000839.1 GCA_903923175.1 uncultured delta proteobacterium
CCGCCGCGATCGCGAGCAGCCGCCGCGCGTGCGCCGCGAGGTCGGTCGGCCAGCCGGCCACGCGCGCGGCCGCGCCGTCGAAGCGCCCCTCGTAGAGAGCGCGCGTGGTCTCCTCGAAGTCGGGGAGATCGCCGCAGGCGACGCTCAGGAACTTGTAGGCGGCGTCGGTCGCGCGGCGCGCGCGGTCGCGGCGCGCGTGCGTCTTGCGGGCCTCGTCGACCAGCCGACGGAGCGCGGCCGAGGCGCCGCTCGGCTGCTCGTTCAACCACGCCCAGTGGCGCGGCAGGAGCGAGACCTCGCGCGAGACGACGCCGAGCTTCGGCCGGCCCGGGCCCGCGCGCTTCACGGCGTCGCCGCCGGCGCTCGCGTCGGTCGCCGCGTCGGGCGTCTCGGCGAGCTTCTCCGCGAGCTTCTCCGCGAGCCAGGGGTGGAGCGGCGCCTCCGCGACGAGCTCGCGGTCGACCGTCGTCTGCTGGCCGGTCGCGTCGTCGAAGAGGACCACCAGGTTCACGTCGGCCTCGGCGTAGGCGGCGCGCGACCGCTCGAAGGCCTCCTCGAGGTCGGTGCCGGAGTGAACGAGGCGAACCAGGTTCGCGAACGCAGAGTAGGTTCGGGGCTCAAATTCCATGGGAAACGAATTACACCCGGATGTTATTGCCAGCAATACTACCCGGGTGAATTCGCCTCGGGCCGCCGCCGGGCGCGTCGACGGAGCGCGCCACGCCGGCGAAGCTCTCGGCCATGCGCCGCCGTCGTCCGCTCCGCCTCCGCGCCGCCGCGGCCGCCACCGTGATGCTCGCCGCGCTCGTGCTGCTCGCCTCCGCCGGCGCCTGCACGCGCGCGGAGACCGACCCCAAGGCGACCCCCGACGAGCCGACCAAGCCGCCGAAGAAGCCCGATCCGCCGAAGCCCACGCGCGCGCCCGAGAAGCACCGCGAGGCCGAGCTGCCGTGCAGCAAGGAGGTCACGCGCGAGACCCACGGCCCCCGCATGCGCGTCCCCGACGGCCCGCCGTGCACCGCGAACGCCGACTGCAAGGCGCAGAAGAACGGCCGCTGCAACACGACCGGGCACTGCGCCTACGACAGCTGCTACCACGACGCCGACTGCGGCAAGGGGGGCGTCTGCGTCTGCACGGAAGAAGGCACGCGCGGCTACGCGTGCGTGATGGGCGGCTGCAGCGTCGACGGCGATTGCACGACGGGGCGCGCGAACGGCTACTGCTCGCCGACCTACGGGCTCACGTGCGGGCCGTTCACCGGCACGATCGGCTGGTACTGCCACACCAAGGACGACGACTGCGTCGACGACGGCGACTGCAAGCCGAGGACGGGCAAGGGCGCGCGAGGCTACTGCGCGTGGAGCCCCGAGGCGGAGAAGTGGGTGTGCGGCTACGGGCAGTGCGTGGGGTGAGCGGGCGCAGGGCGCGTGCGGGAGCGCGAGCGCGGGCGCGATTGGCGGCACGGCTCGGGGCGACGCGCGCCGACGTGCCGACGCGACCGCCGCCGCCGCGGATCGCGGCCCCTGTCGCCGCACGCGCGAGACCGCGCTAACGCAGGGAGGCCATGTCTTCCCAAGCGCCCAAAGACCCTCCCGCGAACGCCGCCGTCTTCAAGCCGATCGACCCCACGATCCGCTTCCCCGAGACCGAGCGCGGGATCATGGAGCTCTGGCGCAAGGAGCAGGTCTTCGAGAAGACGCTCGAGAAGCCCGCGCCGGCCGGCACGTTCGTGTTCTACGAGGGGCCGCCGACGGCGAACGGCACGCCGCACAACGGCCACGTGCTCACGCGCGTCACCAAGGATCTCTTCCCTCGCTACAAGACCATGCGCGGCTTCCACGTCGACCGCAAAGCCGGCTGGGACACCCACGGCCTGCCCGTCGAGGTCGAGGTCGAGAAGGAGCTGCGCATCCACGGCAAGGCGGCGATCGAGCAGTTCGGCGTCGAGCCGTTCGTGCGCCGCTGCATCGACTCGGTGTTCCGCTACACCGAGGAGTGGGAGAAGCTCACCGAGCGCATCGCGTTCTGGTGCGACCTCGAGGACGCGTACGTCACGTACCACAAGGCGTTCGTCGAGAGCGTCTGGTGGGCGCTGTCGCGGCTGCTCGAGAAGGGGCTGCTCTACCGCGGCCACAAGGTCGTGTGGTGGTGGGCGCAGGGCGGCACCGCGCTCTCGAGCGCGGAGGTCGGCCTCGGCTACAAGTCGGTCGACGATCCCTCCTGCTTCGTGCGCTTCCCGCTGATCGACGAGCTCCCCAAGGGCGCCCCCGAGGGGCTCGCGCTCGCGGCCTGGACCACCACGCCGTGGACCCTCTCGTCGAACATGTACGCGGCGGTGAAGGCCGACGCGACCTACGTCGCCGTCGAGACGCCGCACGGCGCGGTGCTCATCGCGCGGGCGCTCGCCGACGAGTTCGCCAAGAAGGTGAAGGGGACGGTCGTCGACGGCTTCTCCATCACCGGCAGCGAGCTCGAGGGGCGCCGCTACCAGCCGCCGTTCGACGTGTACTCGCGCGACCACCGCGAGGAGCGCGCGCAGAACGGCGAGGCGAAGTACTGGCGCGTGATCGCCGAGGACTTCGTCACGCTCGACTCGGGCACCGGCATCGTGCACATCGCGCCCGCCTTCGGCGAGGACGACAGCAAGGCGTTCAACCGCCTGCAGCTGCGGCTCGGCGAGCGCTGCGAGCTGTTCTGCGCGGTGAAGCCCGACGGCACGTTCAAGGAGGAGATCGCGCACTACGCGGGCCGCTGGGTGAAGGAGGCCGACAAGGACATCCTGCGCGAGCTGAAGGAGCAGGGGGTGCTGCTGCACCAGGAGCTCTATCGCCACGACTACCCCTTCTGCTGGCGCTCGGACGAGGACCCGCTCATCCAGTACGCGCGCCCGGCGTGGTTCATCCGCACCACCACGCACAAGGACGACGCCATCGCGAACAACCGCGAGGTGAACTGGCTGCCGCCGCACATCAAGGAGGGGCGCTTCGGCGACTTCCTCGCCAACAACGTCGACTGGGCCCTCTCGCGCGAGCGCTTCTGGGGCACGCCGCTCAACGTCTGGGTCTGCAGCGCCGACGAGACGCACCTGCACGCGCCGGCCAGCATCGACGAGATCGAGAAGCTGAACCCGCACGCGTTCGATCACTTCCGCGCGGCCAAGGCGAAGGATCCGAGCCTCAACGAGCACCTGATCGTGCACAAGCCGTGGATCGATCAGGTCACCTTCGCCTGCCCGATGTGCGGCGCGCAGATGAAGCGCGTGCCCGAGGTCATCGACTGCTGGTTCGACTCGGGCTGCATGCCGTTCGCGCAGTGGGGCTTCCCGCACGCGGCGGGGAGCGTGGAGAAGCTGCGCGCGAACTGGCCGGCCGACTTCATCAGCGAGGCGATCGATCAGACGCGCGGGTGGTTCTACTCGCTGCTCATGATCTCGACGCTCGTGTTCGACGACGCGACGCGCGCCGAGTTCGCGCTCGATCAGGCGAGCAAGGCGCACCCCTACAAAACCTGCATCGTGCTCGGGCACGTGGGCGACAAGGAGGGGAAGAAGGAGAGCAAGAGCAAGGGGAACTACACGCCGCCCGAGGTCATCCTCGATCGCGTGCGCATGGAGTTCGCCGTGGTCGACGAGCACGCGACGGGCGTCGCCGCCAAGAAGGGCGAGTGCTTCATCGCCCGCGAGGACCTCGAGGGGCTCGACCTGCAGGACGGCGCGAAGCTGCGCGTCTACCGCGGCGAGACCGAGCACCACGCGATCGAGCTGGTGATCCGCGCGCACAAGAAGCTCCCGCGCCGCGTGGTGGTGCTGCACGAGGACGACCGCGTCGCCGTCGGCGCGGCGATCTACCCGAAGGGGCTCGACGTGAAGCCCGTCGAGGTGCCGCGCCTGCCTGCGACCGAGCGCGTGTACGTCGAGGATCCGAGCACGCCGGCGCCGGGCGCCGACGCGTTCCGCTGGTTCTTCTACGCCTCGAGCCCGCCGTGGACCAACACGCGCCACTCGCTGAGCAACGTGCGCGCGTACCAGAAGGACTTCGCGATCAAGCTGCGCAACGTGCTGTCGTTCTTCACGATCTACGCGGGGATCGACCGCTTCGATCCGCGCAAGCACGCGCGCTCGGCGATCAAGGACCTGAAGAACCCGCTCGATCGCTGGCTGCTCTCGGAGCTCGCGATCGCCACGCGCGACATCCGCGCGCACATGGACGCGTACGAGAGCTACGACTCGGCGCTCACGCTGATCGCGCTCGTGGAGTCGCTGTCGAACTGGTACGTGCGCCGCTCGCGCGATCGCTTCTGGGCGCACGCGACGGCCGACGAGAGCCAGGACAAGCGCGACGCGTACGGCACGCTGCACGAGGCGCTCGTCACCATCGCCAAGCTCTCGGCGCCGTTCGTGCCGTACCTGTCGGAGGAGATCTACCAGTCGCTGGTGGCCGATCTCTTCCCGCTCACGGCTAGCGCCCCGCGCAGCGTGCACCTGTGCGACTACCCCGAGGCCGACGCCGCGACGATCGACGAGCCGCTCTCGAAGGAGATGGGCGACGCGCGCGCCGTCGTCTCGCTCGGCCTGCAGGTGCGCACCGCGAGCAAGCTCAAGGTGCGTCAGCCGCTCGCGACCGCGACCGTGGTCGTGTCGGGGACGCAGGCCGAGGGGCTGAAGCGCAACGTCGACGTGATCCGCGACGAGCTCAACGTGCACGAGATCGTGTTCGTGTCGCCCGACCACGCCGAGGAGTTCGTCGGCTTCCAGCTCAAGCCGAACTTCCGCACGCTCGGCCCGCGCATCGGCAAGGAGGTGCAGGCCGTGAAGAAGGCGCTCGAGGCCGCCAACGCCGGCGCCCTGCGCGCCGAGCTGGTGACCACGGGCAAGGCCGTCATCCCGGGCGTGACGCTCCCTGGAAGCGAGGGGCAGCCGTTCGAGGTCACCCCCGAGGAGATCGAGGTCGTCATCCGCGCGAAGGAGGGCTACGCGGCCGCCGGCGATCGAGTCGGCGTCGTGGTCCTCGACACGCGCATCACGCCCGAGCTGCGCGCCGAGGGGCTCGCGCGCGAGCTGCAGAACCGGCTGCAGGCCATCCGCAAGGACCTCGGCCTCGGCTACGAGGACCGCATCACCGTCTCGGTGGTCGGCCCCGCGAGCGTGATCGACGCGGTGCGCCCGCACGCGGCGAAGATCGCGCACGAGGTGCTGTGCGCGAAGCTCGAGCTCGCGCTCACCGGCGCGTCCGAGGCGGCCGTCGAGGGCGCGCGGGACGTCGAGATCGAGGGCGAGACGCTGCGGATCGTGGCCGCGAAGGCCTAGCGATCGCGTGACGATTCGCCGTCCACGGCGCGCGGCCTGCGGACGCTGGGCGTCCACGCGGGCCGATCGTCGCGACGGTGTACCGAGCGCGACGGCATCCGTGCGAGCATCCGCGCCGTGACCGACGGCAAGCGCCCCGCGCCGCGCATGAACAGCCTGATCGCGGGCAACCTCCGCTTCCAGGCGGGGAAGTTCCTGGTCGAGCGCGAGAAGTTCATCGATCTGCTCCGCGGCCAGGAGCCGCGCGCCCTCTACATCGGGTGCGCCGACTCGCGCGTGGTGCCGAATTTCATCATCGACGCGGGGCCGGGCGAGGTCTTCGTGGTGCGCAACGTCGGCGCCGTCGTGCCGCGCATCGAAGATCCGGCGAGCGCGGTGATCGCGTCGGCGGTGGAGTACGCCGTCTTCAACCTGCACGTGAAGCACGTGGTGGTGTGCGGCCACGACCGCTGCGGCGCGATCCACGCGATCACCGAAGGGCTCGACCTCTCGACCACGGTGGGCAGCTGGCTCTCGCGCGCGACGTCGACCCTGCCCGCGCGTCTGTTGGCCGACCTCAAGTCGATCCCCGAGCCGCAGTTGGTCGAGCGGTTCGTGCGCGCGCAGTACGTGAACCTCACGACCTACCCCGTGATGCAGCGCGCGCTCGCCGAGGGCAAGAGCGTGCTGCACGCGTGGGTCTACGACCCGGAGACGGGGCGGCTGCGCGAGATGGGCGACGACGGCGCGTTCCACGAGGTCCGCGCCGAGCACGTCTCGGACGACTGGGGCATCTGGTAGCGTGCGCGCATGGCGTGGTTCTTCGCAGTGCGCCCCGACGCGCCCACGCGGGCGGCGATCCTCGCGGCGTGCGCGGCGTGGCGGCGCGAGCACCGCGCGATCGAGGGGCTGCGCTGGTCGAGCGAGGGGAGGCTCCACTACACGCTCCGCTACCTCGGCCACGTCGACCCCGCTCGGCTCGACGAGCTCTGCGCGATCGGCCGCGCGGCGACCTCGGGCGTCGCGCCGTTCGAGGTGGCGATCGAGCACGTCGGCGCGTTCCCGAGCGAGGCGCACGCGAAGGTCGTGTGGCTCGGCGCGGGCGCCGGCAGCGCGACGCTCGCGGCCCTCGCGCACGATCTCGACACGCGCGTCGGACCGCTCGGCTTCCCGCCCGACGAGCGCGCGTTCACGCCGCACCTCACCCTCGCGCGGATCTCCGATCGCGTGAAATTCCCCGCGCTGGCCGAGGCGATCGCGGCGCGGCGCGCGCTCACGCTCGGCAGCTTCCGGGTCGAGGCGGTGGAGCTGATGGAGTCGCGCGCGAACGTCGAGGCCTACGAGCCGCTCGGGACGTTCCCGCTGGGGTGAGCGCGGCGCGCACGGCCCGGCCCTCCCCCGCCGCCCCTTTGCTCCGGCGGCGCGCTTCACTAAAGCATTCGGTCGCGATGACCACTCCGTCCCTGCGTGCCGCCTCTGCGCTCTCGCTCCTGTCGCTGCTGTCGTTCGGCGCGTGCGCGCGCCACGACGACGCCGCGACGACCACCAAGGCGTCGGCCGTGGAGGCCGGAGCGCCGAGCGCGGCCAGCGCCTCGGCTTCAGCCTCGGCGAGCGCGTCGGCCCTGACGGGCCCTGCCGCGTCGGCGGCGGCGAAGGCGCGCGCGGTCGCCGCGTGTGGCGACCCCACCGCGATCGACAAGCGCGGCCCCTGCAAGGCCGCCTGCGAGCTCGGCGACCCCGCGGCGTGCGAGACGACCTCCGATCTGCTGCGCGCGATGCCGGTCGATCCGAGCGGCATCCCCAACAGCTGGTACGGCTACCTCAGCCGGGCGTGCGAGCTCGGCCGCGCGCCCGCGTGCGCCAGGCGTCAGGTCGAGTTCGAGCGGCTGCAGGGGACGTGCACCAAGGCGACGCCGAAGTCGTGCGTCACCTTCGACCAGGTGGTGGAGCAGGGGTCGCTGAACCAGCCGAGCCACGTCGCGATCGACGATGGGCTCCGCATCGGCTGCGACGCGGACGAGGCCGAGGCGTGCGTCCGGCGCGGGCTGCACCTGGTGGGCTGGGAGCCGGCCAAGGAGCACCGCCCGCTCGCCGCCGCGGCGTACGCGCACGCCTGCGAGCTCGGCCAGACGATGTACTGCTGCGCGGCGTCGAAGATGTACGTGAGCGACCTCGACATCCCCCGCGACGTCGCCAAGGCGACCGCGCTCTACAAGAAGGGGGTCGCGGCCGGCGCCACCAACTGCGTCGATCCCGCCACGCTGCCGCCGCCGGTCGCGCCGTCCGCTCTGGCCCCGAAGGCCCCGAAGGCCCCGCCGCACCCCTGAGGGCGCCCGCTACCGCGTGAGGCGCGCGTCGAGGAACGCGCGCACGGCGGCGAAGAACGGCGCTGGGCACTCCTGCCACGGCAGGCTGCCGCACGCGGGAAGGATGGCCTTGCTCGCGCGCGGGAGGGCCGCGGCGATCGCCTCGGCGGGCTCGACGCCGAAGGGGTCGGCCACGCCCTGCACCACCAGCGCGTCGGCGCCGCTCGGGAGCGCACGCAGCGAGGGGAGCAGATCCCAGTCGCCGACGGCGAACATGGTGACCTCGAAGATGCCGGTGTGGCAGCGCGAGCCACCGAGGTCCTTGGCCGCCGGGTGGCGAGGATCGGCGAACTGGACGGGGAGCACGGCGAGCGCGCGCGCCGCGCAGTCGGGGCCGTTCGGCGCCGGCAGGATGGCGGGCACGAGCCCCTCGGCCACGAGCTGCTTCTGGCGCGCCGCGAAGCGCTCCTGCGCGGCCCGCCACAGCGTCCGCGTCGGCGCGATCGAGTCGACGAACACCAGCGACGCGACGTGCGCGGGGTACTTGGCGGCGTAGCCCATGGCGACGAGCCCGCCCCACGCGTGGCCGAGCAGGTGCACGCGCTCGACCCCCTGCCCGCGCCGCAGCACCTCGACGTCGTCGACGTGCTGCTCGAGCCCGTTGGCGGAGATCGGCGGCGGCGAGGAGCGCCCGACGCCGCGCTGATCGAAGCCGATCACGCGCAGCTCCTCGGTCGCGAGCGCGTCGAGCGGGGTCGTGTACTCGTGCGAGAGCCCCGGGCCGCCGTGGATCACGATCAGCGCAGGGCCGCCCGCGCGGCCGCCCCGTGCGTGCGCCGCGAGCTGCACGTCGCCGGCGGGCTGGCTCCACTCGGTGGACTTCAGCGCGGCGGGCGCGCTCACGGCAGGGGCCGGCCCGGTGCCCCCCGGGGCGACCCCGGCGGCGGCGACGGACGAGGAGGGGCGCGGCGAGCACGCGACGAGCGCGGTGCCCGCGGCCAGCGCGGCGAAGAGCACTGCGAGCGGCGCGAGTCGGGCGGGTCGGCGCATGGTGCGCGCATGGTGCGCGCGCGACCGGCGGGGCGTCACGCGCGCGCGAGCGCGAACAGGAAGACGACCAGCCCGAGCGCGGCGATCACGGCGCCGGTCCACGCGAGCCGCCCGGCGCGCGCGCGCCCCGAGAAGGCCGAGAGCGCGCGGTGCGCACCGTAGAGCCAGGCGGCGAGGCCGAGGTAGAGCGCGACCACCGCCGAAGGCGCGGGGGCCGCCGAGGTGGCGAGCAGCTCGAGGTGCTCGCGCACGCGCTGCTCGCGCGGCTTGTCCTTGTCGACGCCGGGCGGCGGCTTGCTCGCGAGCAGCGTCGCGATGTGCTCGTCGGCCTCGGCGAGCCGATCGGCGAAGGGGGTCCACAGGCTCCGCGTCCCGCGCGCGCCGGCCCGGATCGCCTGCCACGCGATCAGCGCGCCGTCGGCGTCGCCGGAGGCCTCGGCCTTGCGCGCGATCGTTCGCAGCCGCTCGTAGCCAGCCGCGACGTGCGGCGCGAGCGGCACGTACCACTTGGTCGCGCGCATGGCGTACGCGATCGCGCCGTCGACCTCGCCGCGCGCGAGGGCGTCGTCGGAACGTCGCACGCAGATCGACCCCTCGACGATCGCCCGCCCGACCAGCGTGCCGAGCACCAGGGCCGCCGTCAGCACCCAGGCGCGCAGGCGAGGGCGCGGCTCGGGGCTCTCCTCGCGCGCCTCGCCCGAGGGACTCGCGTCGTTCGCGTCGTTCGCGTCGTTCGCGTCGTTCGCGTCTCGCGTGGCGCGCGCGCGCTGGGCCTCACGCGGGCCCCGAGCCTGGCCTCTCGCGGCCTCGTCGCGCTCCGGCCGCGTGGTCACGCGAAGTCTCGCCGCCGGAAGATCAGCGAAGAGAGCACGAGCAGCAGCGCGACGTAGACCACGCCGTAGAGCACCGCCTGGCCGAAGAACGCCCACATCGACGTCAGCTCGCCGAGCACCACCAGCCGCGGCGGCACGTAGATGTGGAGGTTCGGAACGATGCGCGCCATGGCTCGGCCGGCCGCGACGAGCGTGGGGCCGAAGGTCTTCTCGGGGAGCTTCGCGAGCAGATCGGCGTTGCGCCCGATGAGCGTCACGCCGGTGGTGAGCGCGGCGGTGAGGAACGGCGAGGAGAAGGCGCCGAACACGAGCGCGACGGCGGCCACCAGCGCGGCCTCGACGATCGAGAGCCCGACGCTCACGAGGATCAGCCGGCGCATCTGGCCGAGCGGGCCCACGGTGACGGCCTCGAGCGCGAGCAGCAGCGGCGCGAGCACGAGGAACGGCGTCGAGCGGTCGCGCGCGCGAAAGAGCACCACGGCGCCGATCACGGCGATCACGAGCCACGGCGCGAGCGCGCGGGCGCCGAGGGGCTCCTCGCGCTGCAGCGCGGTGAGCGAGAGCGAGAGCGCGCCATCGAGGCAGGCGAACGTCGCCACGGTGGCGACGAGGCCGAAGTGCTTGCCGACCACCAGCTCGTGCCGGTGGATCGGGCGCGCCAGGATCGGGTACGCGGTCTTGCGCTCGAGGTCCTTGTAGAGCAGCGAAGCGCCGAGGACGATCGCGCCGACCACCGAGAAGAGCGAGATCGAGGCGCTGGTGAGCACCCCGACGACCTCGGCGCGGTCGCGCCCGAGCGACATCGCGGCCACGAGCAGGCTGGTGAGCCCGGCGGCGAGTCCGGCACCGAAGAGCCCGAGCGGGAAACGGTCGCGCGCGGCCTCGCGGAAGGTCGTGTGCGCGATGGCAGTGATGCGCGCCAACATGAGCCGACGACGAATGGTAGTGTCATGCGCGCCGAAAAGCCCGCCGGTTCTGCAGCGGAGCCGGGCGGGCGCGCGTCCTCTGCCGACCCCCGACGCCGGCGCACGCCCATGCTCGTCCCCCTGCTCCTCGCGATCACCGCCAGCACCGCGCTCGCTGGACGCGCTGCGTGCGCCGCCGCCTCCCCCTGCGCGGCCGCGCCCGCGAGCGTCGCGCCCAGCGCGCCTTCGACGAGCACGCCGCCCGGCGAGGGGAAGGCGAACGACGCGCCGACGCCGTCCGACCCACCCGTCGCGCCTACCGCACCCGTCACGCCTGTCGCGCCCGCCGCGCCGAACTCCGGCGGCGCGCGCGCGGAACAAGACGAGTGGGCCGACCGGCCGCTCATCCGGCGCCCGATGCCCGCGCCGGCGTTCCTGCTTCCGGGCGCGGCCTACACGAGCTGGTCGCCGATCGGCGACCGCGAGGCGCGCACGGGCGGCGGGCTCGAGCTCTCGGCCGTGAAGTGGCTGCCGCGCTCGTCGTTCCTCGTCGGCGCGGCCCTGCAGGTCGAGTACGTCGGGCGCGCCCGCGCCGCGCTCGGCGTCGAGGTCGGCTACGACGTCGTCGGCCTCGAGCTCGCGCTCGCGCGCGACTTCGCCAAGGCCGACGCGTTCGACGCTCAGTGGTCGTTGCAGCTCGCGACCTACGTCTCGGTGGGCGCGCTCTACCTCGCGCCGCGATGGCTCATCCCGCTGCAACGCTCGGGTGGGCTCTCGCCCGGCTACGGCGCGCTGCTCACCATCGGCTTCAAGCTCCCGATCGTGCTGTCCGACGGTCGAAGCGCGAGCGCGAAGCCCGCGCCTTGAGCTGCTCGAGCTGGCCCACCTGGTTCGATTACCTGCCGGCAACCTTCGCCACGCAGGCTAGAGGTGCGTCTTCGAAAGGCGCAGCCCGCGCGGAGGCGGCACCATGAACGCGCGACCCAACCCCGACGAACCTGCCTTGCCGAACGCGCCCGACGCCGAGAAGCGCATCCCATCGAGCATCCGACCGCGCCTCGCAGCGGCCCTCGCGCGCCACGCGCCCCGCAAGCGACGCGCGCTCGGCACCCCCGCGAGCGTGCTCGCCCTGCTGGTCGATCGCGACGGCGAGGCGCACGTCTGGCTCACCGTGCGGCCGGCCGGCATGCGCAAGCACGGCGGTCAGGTCGCGCTCCCGGGCGGCAAGCGCGACGAGAGCGACGCGACGCCGCTCGACGCCGCGCTGCGCGAGACCGAAGAGGAGCTCGGCTTCCCCTCCGCGCGCATCGAGGTGCACGGCCATCTCGACGACGTGGTCACCACGACGGGCTACGTCGTCTCGCCGTTCGTGG
Source organism: uncultured delta proteobacterium (assembly GCA_903923175.1). Taxonomy (GTDB): domain Bacteria; phylum Myxococcota_A; class Polyangia; order Polyangiales; family JADJMO01; genus CAIXWQ01. Next base: position 11,753 of record CAIXWQ010000839.1, read on the forward strand.
GCTGGCTCGACGGCGACGCGCCGCCGCGGCCGAACCCGCACGAGATCGAGCGCACGATCCTCGCGCCGCTCGCGCCGTTCGTCTTCGAGCGCCCGCGCGCGCAGCTGCTCCGCGGGCGCGGCATCACCCGCATCGCGCCGAGCTGGGTCGTCGAGGGCGAGCTCGTGTGGGGCGCGACCGCGCGCATCCTCGGCCGGCTGGCCGAGGTGGTGCGCACGGTGCTGTAGGTCGAGCGCAGCGCCCCGGGGCCGCGCGCTCACTTCATGGCGCGCAGCCGCGCGGCCGCGAGGTGGTGCACCGTGTACGCGCCGTACTCCTTCTTCGGCGCGGTAATCTTCGCGTACGCGCTCTTGGCCTCGTCGGGCATCCCGAGCAGCTCGGCGACGCGCCCGAGCACGTACCAGTCGGCCTCCTCGAGCTCGGGCTCGCCCCGCTGCTGCAGCGACTTGCGGAAGTGCTCGATCGCGTCGGCGACGTGACCGACCTCGGCCTCGACCGCCGCGAGCGTGTTCATGTGGCCCCACGACGCGGGCTCCAGCGTGACCGCCTGCAGCGCGTAGCCGAGCTCCTTGTCGCCCACCGGGCCGCCGCCGAACAGGCTCCGCCACGCCTGCGCGTTGAGCGCGCGCGCCCCGCCCTTGCCGGTCGCGAGCCACCGCTCGCCCGCCGCCCGGGCCTCCTTCGGGTGCCCGAGGAGATCCTCCGCCCACGCGAGCGCCTCGAGCTCCTCGTCGCCGCTCGGCTCCTTCGCCAGGCGGTCGGCGGCGAGATCCCGCAGCTCCTGGAAGCGACCGAGCTTCGCGAGCGCGAAGCGCGACATGTTCCAGGCGATCTTCGACTTCGCGTGCGCGCGGCGCAGCGTGGTCGCCTCGGCGAGCAGCTCGGCGGGGTGCGTCGCGTCCCAGTACGCGAACGCGAGCGCGTGCGTGAGCGTCGTCGCGCGCTCGCCGCTCGCGCGCCCGCGGGCCGCCTCGAGCGTCTTGGCGACGCGCTCGGCGTGCCCGCCCTGCGCGCACAGCGCCGCCGCGCCGATCTCCACGTCG
>CAIXWQ010000840.1 GCA_903923175.1 uncultured delta proteobacterium
CCCGTCCTCGACGGCGCGCTGGATGTCGTAGACGTCGATGTAGTCGCCGAAGACGGCCTGCGTGCTCTTGTCAGCGGCCTCGATCGGCGTGCCGGTGAAGCCGAGGAACGATGCGTTCGGCAGCGCGTCGCGCATGTGCCGCGCGAAGCCGTCGATGAAGTCGTACTGGCTCCGGTGCGCCTCGTCGGCGATCACGACGATGTTCTTGCGGTCGGAGAGCAGGCCGTACCTCTCGCCCTTCTCCGCCGGCGCGAACTTCTGGATCGTCGTGAACACCACGCCGCCCGAGGCGACCTTCAGCAGCTCGCGGAGCTGGTCGCGGTTCTCGGCCTGCACCGGCGTCTGCCCGAGCAAGTCCTTGCAGAGCGCGAAGGTGCCGAAGAGCTGGTCGTCGAGATCGTTGCGGTCGGTGAGCACGACGAGCGTCGGGTTCTGCATCGCCGGCGTGCGCGCGACGCGGCCGGCGTAGAAGACCATCGAGAGGCTCTTGCCGCTCCCTTGCGTGTGCCACACCACGCCGACGCGCCGGTCCCCCTTCGGTGACGCCGCGCGCACGGTCGCGTCGACGGCTTTGCGCACCGCGTGGAACTGGTGGTAGCCGGCCAGCTTCTTGAGGATCTTCGGACCGTCGACCTCGAAGACGATGAAGCTGCGGAGCAGATCGAGGAAGCGATCCTTCTCGAAGATCCCCTTGAGCAGCACCTCGAGCTCGGGCGTCCCCTTCGGCGCGACGTCGACGCCGTCGATCGTGCGCCATGGCAGGAACCGCTCCCAGTCCGAGGTGATCGTGCCCGCGCGCGCCTCGAGCCCGTCGGAGATTACGAGCAGCGCGTTGAAGGGGAAGAGCGCGGGGATCTCGTTCTTGTAGGTCTGGAGCTGGTTGTACGCGCCGCGGACCGTGGCGTTCTCGTCGGCCGCGTTCTTGAGCTCGATCACCGCGAGCGGCAGGCCGTTCACGAAGACCACGACGTCGGGGCGGCGGTTCTTGTCGCCCTCGATCACGGTGTACTGGTTCACCACGAGCCAGTCGTTCTTGTCCTTCCCGCCGATGCGCGCGAAGTCGACGAGCCAGACCTTGTCGTGGACGACGCGCCCCTCGCCGTTGCGGAACGAGACGTCGACGCCGTTCACCAGCAGGCCGTGGAAGCGCCGGTTGTTCTCGTTCGGCAGGGGGCTCTCTGTGCGCAGCACCGTGCGCACGGCGTCGTCGAGGGCGGCGGCCGGGATCTTCGGGTTGAGCGTCCCGAGCGCGGCGCGCAGGCGTCCGACGAGCACCACGTCGTGGAAGGTCGCGCGCTCCTCGGCGGGTTCACCGGGCGCCAGGTCGGGCCCGTGCGCGGCGGCGTAGCCGACGGACGCGAACCACTCGAGCGTGGCCTCCTCGACGTGGGACTCGGTGAAGCTCATGCCAGCCGGTAGCGTAGCCGGACCGACTCAGCCTTTGGGAACGATGCGGAATAGGCGCAAATAAGAAACAGGCGTGGTTTCGGGAGGTTGGCCCCGATCCCCTGCTTCGGGCGCCCGTGTCGCGCAAATAGCCGAGGCTACTCGTCCAGTACGGTGAACTCCGACGGCTCGGCGAGTCGGTGGAGTCGCGTGCCGCGGTGCAGCACACCGCGGATCTTCACAAAGAGCTGCTCCAGGTGCGCGCGAGCCGCCGAGCGGTAGTCGTCGGCGCCGAGCACCACGCGGGCCGTGAGCAGTTCGTCGTCCACCTGCAACTGCAACTCGACCTCACCTTCGACGCGGCCCTCGGCGCCCGGTTCGCCGGCGAGCTTGGCGACCGTCCCGACAAACTGCGCTGGCCGCGGCCCTCGCGACGGGCGCAACCGCTGACCGAGCTTCTCGACCTCCTCGAACATCCCTCGCTCGAAGTACGCGGTCGTCGGAGTGTCCGCCGGCGGGGCAACGATTGGCGACCATGAGCTCCGCAGCCGCAAGTCCGCGCTCTCGTCGGCCGGCATCATCTCGACGAGCGCGTCGCAGAGGTTCGCGCTGACGACGGGGCTTCCTTCGCGGGGCTCGATCACCCGGGTCGGCTCGCCGGCTCGGATGGCCGCCGCGAGGTGCGCGGTCGCGCGCAGCAAGTACGTCGTCGCGCGGCGCCCGAAGGGAGCTTCGCCGGAGGTGAGCTGGGGATCGGTCTGGAGTGGCGTCTCGATCGTCAATACGAAGCTGCCGATTTCAGTCTGCCCGAGCTCGCAGCCCCGGACGAAGCTCTCGGCCTCGGCGAGGCTCATGCGCGGGTGGAAGGCGCGTGGCTTCTCGACGCTGCACGCGCTCGCGAGCAGCGCCTTGCGCGCCCCGTTCAAGAGGGCCGCGCCCGTGAGAAGCCCCACGCTTCCCGCCGCCAGCGCCGGCGCCTCGAGCGCAAACCGAAGGATGTCCTTCCGGGGGCGGAGCAGATCGCGGAGCACCGATTCGGTCGAGCGCGTCTCGAGCACGGCGATGTGCCGAGCCACGCTCGCCATTGCCTCGCCGTAGTCGGCGAGCGCGCGATCCAGCGGGACGTACACCTCGGTCGCTTCCTCGCCGGGCCTGCGGAAGATCGCCGCATCGCCTCGTCGAGAGGGGAAGGGCGCCCAACCACGCGAGCCGAGGTACTCGCGCACGTCCTGGGGGCTCACACTGGCGCCGAGCGACCAGAGCGCGTCGCGTGCGATCGCGGTGCTCATGGCAGGATCTCCTCCTCGCGCGCCACGCGCTCCAACAGCAGACGCAGCGACACCGGATCGAACGTCTGGCTGCGCGGGACCTTGATCGTCTCGCTCGTCTCGTTGGCGGTCGCCGGGCGCCCGCGCAGAGAGGTCCAGTAGCCGCTGCGCCGAAGCACCAGGCTCTCTTCATCGCAGCGGAGCCACTGGGTCTCGTCCTCGGGCAGCACGAAGACGACGAGGATTCGCGGCACCAAGCTCTTCTGGATCAAGTCGTCGTAGTTCTTCTTCTTGAGCGCGAACGAGAGCTCGGTCGGGGGCACCGGGTCGAGGACCGTGGCCTTGAGCTGGACGGCGAGCTCGGGCGAGGTGCGCGTGGCATCGTCGACGAGCCGCCCGCGCGCGCAGATCTTGAGGTCGACGCTGTCGCGGTCCTTGTGGATCTCCTCGACCGAGAAACCGGCACGCGAGGCCACCGCTCGCACGTAGGCGATGCTCAGCTCCTCTTTGATGTCGTTGGGCGTCAACATGGGCGCGGTCCGGGTGTCCGAGGCATCGTAGCGCGCTCGAGGAGTTCTGCGGACGAGCTCGTCACGTCGCCGCCTCCACCGCGCGTTCGGCGTCGCGCACGCGCAGCTCGCCGGACATCAGCTTGGGGAGGAGGGTGTCGCGGAGCGCCACGAGGGACCGCGTCTCGAGCTTCGCCTCGATCCACCGCTTGTCGAACGGCTCAAGGATCCGCCCAGCGTGCTCGAGGATCTTCGCCGGTGGTACGACGACGAGGGCACGCGTCAGATGGCCTCGCTGGATGTGCCCCATCGTCGTCGCCTTGTCGGCGGCGATCCGCTGGAACTCGGGAAGGTGCTCCCGCACCCAGCGGAAGTAGAACCAGCGCGGCACTCGCGTCGAGGTGACCTTGAAGAGGTGCTGGTTGAGAGCGCCCCTGCCGCCGCACCAGATCACCGCCTCCAGCGAGCCGGACCACGAGAACAGCACGTCCCCGTCCTCGATCACGTAGTCGCGCGGGACGCTCGCGCTGGCGCGATCGGCGCTCGTGGTGTCGCCGACGCGAAGCTGCGCGATCTTGATCACCGGGAGGTAGGGTGAACCTGGCTCCGCCGGGAACCGCTGCAGGGCCAGCCCGTTCAAGAACTGCGCGACGGCGTCGAGCGGCTCGACTCGCCAGCCCGTGGGAACCGGGCCGGCGGACGACTCCTCCAGTACGCTCGGAAACAACGCCGCCGTCGCGTCGTCCATCCCCGCCGGCAGCCGCCCCGCCATCTTCGCGCGGACCGGATCGAAGTCGACGAACCACGACTTGAAGAACGCGCGGGTGATCGCCTCGAGCGTCTCGTTCGTCTTGTGGTTCGATTCGATCTTGTCGTCGAGCGCGCCGAGGATGCGGGCGATGGCGCGCTGCTCGTCGAGCGGCGGAATCGGAAGCTCGAAGCGAGGGATGTCGGCGCATCTCAGGCTGTCGAAGACGGCGCCGACGTTCAGGTGCTTCTGGACCTGCCCCCACCACAAGGGTCCGCGCACAAGCCAGCGCAAGAACGGGGGGAAGATCCCCGTTCCGGTGGCGCGCAGCAAGACGAGATTCTGGCCGAGCGCGCAGCTTTGGCCCGCCGGCACGACAGCCGTCTCGCCCGGGTTGCAGCGCCTGGACAGCACGACATCGTGCTCCTGCGGCCGTGTCTTGCGCGTCCAGTCCTCGAAGTGCTCTTCCGAGATCCGTCGTGCATCCGAGAAATCCAAGCGGCCGCCCTTCAACTGCGGGATCGCGATGTATGGGTAGCCGCTGATTGCCGCCGGAGGCGTGCGATGGTCGCAGTCGAGCAGCGTCACGCCGACGCTCGCCAGCGTGGCGGCATTCCACTCACCCGGCATAACCGAGTCCTCGAAGGTTCTTCTCGATCTCCGTCTCGAGCTTTCGTCCCGCCGCAAACTGCTCTCGCAGCTTCGTCGCGAGCCGCTTCATCTTCACCTCGAACGGCTCGTCGTCCTCCTCGACGTCCTCGGCGCCGACGTACCGCCCCGGCGTCAACACGAACGCGTGGCTCGCGATCTCCTCGCGCGTCGCGCTCTTGCAGAAGCCGGGCACGTCCTCGTACTTCCCCGCGTCCTTCTCGCCGCGCCACGCATGGTACGTGCGCGCGATCCGCGCAACGTCGTCCTCGCCGAGATCGCGGTGCGTGCGGTCGGTCATCGTCCCGAGTTTGCGCGCGTCGATGAACAGAACCTCGCCGCGGCGGTCGCGCAGCTTCTGGTTCTTCTTGTCCCTTGCTAGGAACCAGAGGCACGCCGGGATACCCGTCGTGTAGAAGAGCTGCCCGGGCAGGGCGACCATGCAGTCGACGAGGTCGGCCTCGACGATCGCCTTGCGCATCTCCCCCTCGCCTGACTGCGACGACGACATCGAGCCGTTAGCGAGCACGAAGCCAGCGAACCCACGCGGGCCGAGATGGTGGACGATGTGCTGGATCCACGCGTAGTTCGCGTTCCCCGCGGGCGGCAGGCCGTGGTGCCAGCGCACGTCTTCGCGGAGGCGATCGCCGCCCCAGTCGCTCACGTTGAACGGCGGGTTCGCGAGAATGAAGTCGGCCTTCAGATCCTTGTGCACGTCGTTGTGGAACGTGTCCGCGTGCCCGGGGCCGAGGTTCCCCTCTATGCCGCGGATCGCGAGGTTCATCTTGCAGAGGCGCCACGTCGTCGGGTTCGACTCCTGGCCGTAGACGCTGATGTCGCCGAGCCGGCCGCCGTGGGCGAGCACGAACTTCTCGCTCTGCACGAACATGCCGCCGGAGCCGCAGCACGGGTCGTACACGCGCCCCTTGAAGGGCTCGATCATCTCGACGAGCAGCGCGACGACGCAGCGGGGCGTGTAGAACTCGCCGCCGAGCTTGCCCTCTGCGCTCGCGAAGCGGCTCAGGAAGTACTCGTAGACGCGGCCGATGATGTCCTTCGAGCGGCTCTCGGCGTCGCCGAGGCCGATGCCGCTCACGAGATCGACGAGCTCACCGAGGCGCGTCTTGTCGAGCGAGGGGCGCCCGTAGTCCTTCGGCAGCACGCCCTTGAGCGTCGGGTTCGCCTTCTCGACGGCCTCCATCGCGTCGTCGATCAGCTTGCCGATCGTGGGCTGGCGCGCGCTCGCCTGCAGCTTCGACCAGCGCGCGTCGCGCGGCACCCAGAAGACGTTGTCGGCGGCGTACTCGTCGCGGTCCTCGGTGATCGACTTGCGCTGGGTCGAGTCCTTGATGAACAGCTCGTTCTTCGGATCGGCGGCGGCGCGGACCAGGTAGTCGCGCCGCTCTTCCCACGCGTCGGAGATGTACTTCAAGAAGACGAGGCCGAGGACGACGTGCTTGTACTCGGCGGCGTCCATGTGGCCGCGTAGTTTGTCGGCGGTCTCCCAGAGCTTCGTCTCGAAGCCGAGGGCGCCGGAGGTGGTGGCGTTCGGGGCGTCGGGCTTGGGCTTCTTCTTCGCGGCCATGTCGGGGCGATCTTGTACTACGGCGGGGCCGGCGTCCGCGCCGCGTCGGCGTCGTCGGCTCGAACGTGACCGCCCGCCGTGCCACGCCGCCCTTGGGGCCCCCGGTCCGGATTCGTCCGGCCGTGTCCCGGACGATCCCGGACGATCCCGGACGATCCCGGACGATCCCGGACGATCCCGGACCCCGCCCCATCGCGCCCCGCCGCCGCGTCCCCTCGTGTCCCGTTCCGTCTCACGCCCGATGAGACAGATCGAGACACCGCGAGACACTTCGAGACTCGCGCGCGCCCCGCTGCGCCCCCCCCGGGCGTCCTCCCCGCGGATTCACTCGTATGCGCACCGCGCCCCCTTTGGCACGCCCCGCGCTGAGCGCGCCCGCGTGACCCTGCTCGACCCTCCCACGGCCGCCGCCCCGGCGCTCCGCGGTCGGCGCCTCGCGCGCTGCGGTCGCCGCCCCGCCGACGCGCGGCCTGCGCCCCGCGAGACGCCGGCC
>CAIXWQ010000841.1 GCA_903923175.1 uncultured delta proteobacterium
CCGCGTCCTCGAGCGGCTCGCCCTCCTTGATGCCCAGCAGCCCGTTGCAGCCCGCGAGCGCGAGGGCGCCGACGCACAGGCTCGCGAGCGCGCACGACCTGCCGCGCATCAGAACGCCCCCCCGAGCACGAGGCCGGTGGGCGAGAGCCCCACCGCCGTCACCCCCGTGCTCGGCGCGCCGGCGCGTGGCCCGGTCAGCCAGAGCACCGCGCCTCCGACGGCCACGACGCCGCCGAGGACGGCGAGCACGGTGGCCGACTTGCCGAGACCGACCGCCGTGTCGCGCTGCGCGAGCCCCGCTGGGTTGCAGCGGTTCGAGCCGACGTCGCAGTTGCTCTCGTTCGAGGCGTCGTACTTGCTCTTCGCCGCGAGGCCGACGATGCCGCCCACGCCGGCGATCACGAGCCCGCCGCCGGCGAGCACGAGCCCGACCGTGCGCTGCGTGCCACCGCCGCTCGCCGCGTCGCCGGGGCGCGACCCGGGCGCCACCGGCGTCACCGGCGTCACCGGCGAGACAGGCGTCACGGGCGCGACGGGCGCGAAGCTCGCGGCCACTTCCTGAGACTTCTTCCCCTGCACGACGACGGTCTGCACGGTCACCGAGCGCGCGTCGGGCGTGACGAACACGAACGTGTGGGCGCCCGGGTTCACGGCGACCGCGGTGCCATCGGCAGCGAACGGCGCGCCGTCCATCGAGACGGTGACCTCGGGCAAGGCCGCCCCGCCCTCGCGCGCCACCACGACCACCGAGGGCACCTGGTCGGCGAGCGCGAGGCTCTTCTTGTTGCAGGTGTTCCCCATGTTCACGCCGCACGCGACGCTCGCGCAGGCCCGATAGGCGGCGAGCGACTCCACGAGCTTGCCGGCCTTCTCCGCCACCTGCGCGTCGACGAAGGCGCGGTCGCAGGCATCCTCGGCGCGCGCGACGCGTTCGAGGGCCGTCAGCATCGGGACGCTCGCGAGCCCCGCGCACAGCGGCACGAGCAACGCGGCACGGAGGCGCTGGGCGGGGGCGCGCATGGCTATTTGCATTCTGCCTTGAAGTGCTGGAGCCCGTCGTCGCCGACGTAGGTCGGCGGATCGCAATTCGGCGCCCTCACCGGCGCGCTCGACGGTCCGGGCGCCGGGCGGCTCGTCGTCGCCGACGTGGAGGGCGGCCTCGCGGCGCTCGACGAGGGGCCGGGCGCGCCGACGGGCGTCGTCGGGGGCGCGGCGGTCGATCGCCTCGCGCTCGTCGAGGAGGCCCCGGCCGAGGCCGGAGCGGCGACGGCGGCGGGCCCGGTCGCGACGTCGATCGGCGCGCTCTTGCTCGACGCCACGGGCACGGAGGCGACAGAGGCGGCAGAGGCGACAGCGGCGACAGCGGCAGGGCCGGCAGAAGCGGAAGACGTGGCGCTGGCGGTCGACGCGGCCGACGCGGCGGGCGGCGCGTCGTGGCGGCGGCTCCACAGCCCCGCGCCGATGGCCGCGAAGGCGAGCGTGCCGACGATCGCGGCCACCCACGCGGGGCTCCGCTTGCGCCGCTCGGGCGCGTCGGGGCGAGGCTCGTGCGCTCCGGTGCGCCCCCAGGGCCCGTCGGTGGGCGGGGGCTCGGACGCTGCGCGCACCGAAAGGGCGATGGGCGCGACCGGCGCGATGGGCGCAGAAGAGGCAGACGAGACGGAGGGCGAAGAAGAGACGGAGGGCGAAGAAGAGACGGAGGGCGCGGGGGCGGCAGAGGGCGGCGCCGCGACCGTACCGGCGAGCGGCGAGATCCCGACGCTCGCGCCCGACGCGTTGGCGCGCGGCGCCTCCGAGCTCGGCGGCGGGCCCGAGGCGGGATCGGGCTGCATGATCTTCTGGATGCGATCGATCGACAGCTGCGCCCCCTCGCCGGCGAACGGCAGGAGCGCGGCGGCGAGCTCGGCGACCGACGCGTAGCGCGCCTCGCGTCGCTTCTCGAGGCAGCGGTCGATGAACGCCTCGAGGCCTGCGGGCCCGTCCGGGCGCAGGGCGCGCAGCTTGATCGGCTCGCCGTCGAGGATCTGCGCGACGAGGTGCGGGAAGGCCTCGGCGAGGAACGGCTTCTGCCCCGTGAGCAGCTCGAAGAGCACGACGCCGAGCGCCCAGACGTCCGTGCGCGCGTCGACGTCCTTCGGCGTGCGCAGCTGCTCGGGCGACATGTAGAGCGCCGAGCCCATCATGCCCATCGTCTTGGTGAGCGCCGCGAGGTCGTCGCTCCGGGTGAACTTCGCGATCCCGAAATCGAGCACCTTCACGCACGGCGAGCCGTCGGCGCGGTGCACGAGGAAGAGGTTCTGCGGCTTGAGGTCGCGGTGGATGATCCCCTGCGCGTGCGCCTCCGCCAGCGCCTCGCTGGCCTGGAGCACGAAGAGCACGGCCTCTTCGATCGGGAGAGGGCCGCGCCGGTGCACGAGCTCGGCGAGGTCGCAGCCGTCGAGGTACTCCATCACCATGTACGGCGAGCCGCTCGCGAGGCGCCCGACGTCGCTCACGCGCACGACGTGCTCGCTGCGGATCTTCACCGTCGCGCGCGCCTCGCGGAGGAAGCGCGCGACCACGCCGGCGTCGGCGGCGACGTCGGGGAGCAGGAACTTGATGGCGACCCACTCGTCGAGGTCGACGTGCCGCGCGGCCACCACGACGCCCATGCCGCCGTGGCCGAGCACGCGGTCGACGCGGTACTTGTCGGCGAGCAGCTCGCCGGGCTTCACGGGCGGGGCGATCATCTGGGCTCGCGTGGGTCCGCCACGCAGCTCATTTCTAGCACGCGCGGGGCGCGAGCGCCGCTCGACCGAGCGCGTCAGGGGCGCGCGCCGGTCAGCTCCATCACGCGCCGCTCGAGCCCGCGCCCCTTGCTCACGCCGCTGATGCGTGCGCGCTGCGCGAGGAGCAGCCCGAGCACCTCGGCGATGACCGTCTCGGCGTCGGCGCTCGAGGAGTCGAAGTCGACGAGCAGCGTGCGCGTGTCCGCCTCGAAGGCGACGCCGCGCACGAGCGGGAGCGCGCGCAGCGCCTCGAGCGGCGTCGGCCCCTCGGCGAGCTCGATCGAGATCTGCTGCGACGACGCGGTGAGCTCGTGGATCGGCCCCGCGGCGACCAGCCGGCCGAGATCGAGGATCGCCGCGGCGTCGCAGATCTCCTCGAGCTCGTGCAGGTTGTGGCTCGACACCACGAGCGCGCACGTCCCGCGGCGGGCCTTGAGCAGCTGGCGGATCTCCCACGCGCTGCGCGGATCGAGGCCCGCGGTGGGCTCGTCGAGGAGCACGACCTCCGGGCCGCCGAGCAGCGCCTGCGCGATGCCGACCCGCTTCGCCATGCCGTGCGAGAGCGCGCCGCACTTGAGCGCCCACCAGGCCGACCCCTCGACCTCCTCGAGCACGCGCCGCGCCTCGGCCTCGGCCGCGCGCCCCGCGATCCCCTGCAGCCGCGCGAGGAACGTCAGGAACTCGCCGACGCGCTCGCTCGGCGGGAGGATCGCGTCCTGCGGCAGCACGCCGAGCCGCCCACGGAGCGCCGCGACCGAGCGCGCCGGGTGACCGAGCACCTCGACGGTGCCGCCGCTCGGCAAAAGGTAGCCGGCGATCAGCGAGAACGTCGTGGTCTTGCCCGCGCCGTTGGGCCCGATCAGCCCGAAGACGCTCCGCTTGGGGATCGAGAGCGTCACGTCGTTCACCGCGACGCGCGGCCCGAAGGCCTTGCGCACGCGCGTCAGCTCGATGGCGATGTCGGCGCTCACGCGTCCCTCCGCGCGAAGATGGCGACGCCGAGCGAAGAGGTCACGGCCGCGAAGCCGACGCTCAGGAGCACACCGGTCACCACGTTGGTGAACGACGGGTGGAGCAACCAGCGATCGAACGAGCTCGGGTAGACGAGCGCGGGGAGCTTCTCGTGCGTGAGCCACGCCTGCGCGATCGCGAGCGCCACGTAGCCGATGAAGCCGGAGATGAGCGCCAGGAACGGCTGCCGGAACAGCGAGCTGAAGAGCACCGCGAGCGCGCTCCAGGCCAGCGAGATCGGCAACAGCGTGAGCCAGAGCAGCGGGCCCCAGCTGAGCGTCGCCTGCAGCGACAGCAGGCCACGCGCGACGAGCACCCCCCAGGCGACAAGGTGCACGAGCGCGGAGGTCGCGGTGACCACGGCGAACAGGCCGAGGACCTTGCCGAGGTAGTAGCTCGGGCGGCGCGTGCGCACGGTGAAGAAGCGGAGCGTGCGGTGCTGCAGCTCCGCCGAGACGCCGTCGAAGCCGACGAGCAGCACGAACAGCGGGAGCAGCGCCGTGGTCGCGAAGTCGACGGTGATCAGCGCCGCCGGGATCTGCGCGAGGCGCCGCGCGACCGCCGCGTCGCCGAACATCGCGCGGTAGGCGCTCTCGCGCATGGTGGCGTCGACGCCGTTGCCGCCCATGTCGTTGACGGCGCTCGCCAGCGTGGCGAGCAGCACGGCGCCGAGCAGGGCGAGCACGAGCAGCGCGAGCCCCTTCGCGCTGCGCAGCGCGCGCAGGAGCTCACGGCCGGCGACGAGCGAGATCTCGCGGAGGGGGTGCACCGCGCCACGGTATCCGAGCCGGCGGGTTCGGGCACGAGGGGAGGGCACGAGAGGAGACCTCGCGGCCACGCGCCGCGCTCTCGCTGCTCGCGACCGTCGTCGTCGCGCTCGCGCTCGACGGCCACTCGCCCGTGCCGATGCCATGGCTGCTCGGCGCGTCGCTCGCCGCCGTGGCCGCGGTGATGCTGCCGTACCACGCGAGCGCGGAGGCGCGGCCGTGGCCGCTCGTCGGCGTGCTCGTCGCGGCCCTCGGGGTCGCGGCCGGCGGCAGCGCGCCGTGGCTCGCGCTCGGGGCCATCCCGCTCGTCGCGCGGGCGCTCGTGCCCGGGCTCGCCACGCGCGAGGTGTTGC
>CAIXWQ010000842.1 GCA_903923175.1 uncultured delta proteobacterium
CAGCGCGAGCGCCGGCGCCTCTCGCCGGTCGATCGCGCGCGGCGCGCGGAGCGCCGCCCACGCGCAGGTCACCACGCCGACGAACGGGGCCGCGACGCGCGTGAGCGCGGGCACCGGCGCGCCGAGGAGCGCGGCCTCGGCGAGGAGCGAGGGGACGAGCGCGGCCGCGAGCTCCCAGGGGCGCTCCAGCGCGAAGCGACGCCCCAGCGCGCGCGCGAGCAGCGCGGCGACGACCGCGAAGGCGAGCATCGCCGACACCCCCGCGCCGAGGTCGATCGCCACCAGCGAGGCGAACGCCACCGACGCGACCGGCAGCAGCGCGATGCCGATCGAGCCGAGCACGCGCGCGGTCGCCTCCGAGCGCCTCGCCACCAGCTTCGAGAGGCCCACGAACGCCGCGACGTACGCGACGAGCGCGCCGCCCACGACCAGGTGACGCGCGACGCCGCCGAAGCTGCGCCAGGCCTCGCGCACGCCGTAGATCGAGCCCGCGAGGACCAGCAGCGCCCCGACGAACCAGCCGACGTTCTCGTTGAGCAGCGGTCGCACCTCCGCGTCCCACGTCGAGGGCGCGGGCGGCGGCTTCGGGGGCGCAGACGGCATCACCTGCATCGCCTGCATCGCCTGCGCGGGCGGCGTGGCCTGTGGCGGCAGCATTGGCAGCATCTGCGCGGTCGGCGCCGCCGCCATCGGCGCCATCGGCGCAGGCGTAGGCGTAGGCCCGACCGCGACCTGCGAGGGGAGCGCAGCCTCGGTGCCGGGCGGAGCCGCTGCCTCGGCGACGGGCGGGAGCGGGGCGTCGACCGCGCCGCGCGGGCGGTAGCGCTCCGCGAGCCAGCTCGCCATCACAGGGTCGATCTGCCCGTAGGCGACCCACGTCTGCACGACCGACCAGCTCGCGCGCGCGACGTGCTCCTCGAGCAGGCGCTGCAGGTTGGTCGGCGTCGCGGCCGCGCGCACCTGGCCGCACCGCGCGCAGAGCGGGCGCGGATCGCGAGCGTCGAGCGTGCCGCAGGCCCAGCAGATCATGCGGCGAGCCTACGCTGCGCGGCGCGATCGCGCGTCAACGCCGATCGAGCAGCTCGCGCACGCACGCGAGCAGCGCATCGGGCGAGAACGGCTTGGCGAGGAACGCTCGGCGCGCCCCGAGCTCGGTCGACCCGAGCTCGTCGGTCAGCGCGGACACGAGGAGCACCGGGAGCGACGGCGCGAGCTCGGCGAGCCGCGCCGAGAGCGCCTGGCCGCGGAGGTTCGGCATCACGAGGTCGGTCACCACCAGCCGCACGCGCTCACGCACGCGCGCGAACGTCTCGAGCGCGTCGACCCCGTCGACCGCCTCGACCACCTCGTAGCCCTGGGCGCGCAGCGCGCGCGCCGAGAGCCGCCGCACCGCCTCGTCGTCGTCGACCAGCAACACGAGCTCGGTCCCGCGCAGGTCGCGCGGCCGGCTCTCGCGCAGCGCCTCGACGCTCGCCGCGACGCGCGGCAGCAGCACGACGAAGCAGGTGCCGCGACGGGGCGCTTCGCCAACCGCGCCCGCTGCACCCGCCGCACCCGCTGCACCCGCCGCACCCTTCGAGGGCGGCGCTCGCGGCGCCGGCGGCGCGGCTTCGACGCGCACGTAGCCGCCCGCGCGATGGACGATGGAGCGGACGGTCGACAGCCCGAGCCCCGTGCCGCGTCCGGCTGGCTTGGTCGTGAAGAAGGGGTCGAAGATGCGCCCGAGGATCTCGGGCGGCACGCCGACGCCCGTGTCGGCCACCGCGAGCCGCACGTAGTCGCCCGGCGGGATCGGACCGTCGACCGACTCGGCCGAGGTCGCGAGCTCCGCCCGATCGACCGAGATCGAGAGGCGCCCCCCCTCCGGCATCGCATCGCGGCCGTTCACCGCGAGGTTGAGCACGACCTGCTCGAGCTGCCCCGGATCGATGCACACGCGCGTGGCGTCCTCGCCGAGCGAGAGCGCGAGCTCGACGTCGACGCCAACCAGCCGGCGCAGCATCCGCTCGACCTCGACGCACACCGCCCGCACGTCGACGATCTTGGGCTGCTCGGGCCCGCGGCGGCTGAAGAGCAGGAGCTGGCGGGTGAGCGCGGCCGCGCGGTCGGTCGCCGTCAGGATCTCCTCGACCTCGTCGCGCGCGCGCTCGGAGTCGCGCACGCGCACGCGCAGCATCGAGGCGGCGCCCTGGATGACCGTCAGCACGTTGTTGAAATCGTGGGCGATGCCCGCCGCGAGCCGGTTCACGGCGTCGAGCTTCTGGGTCTCGCGCAGGCGCTCCTCGAGGCGCGCGCGCTCGCTCACGTCGCGCGCGTGCAGCACGAGGCGCGGCGCTCCCTCGCCGATCGGTCGGTGGCCCACGATCTCGAGCTCGCGCGTGCTGCCGTCGTGGTGGAGGCCCACCGTCGCGAACGTGTGCACCAGGCCCGGCATGGCGAGCGCCGCCGTGAGCACCGCGTCGGCGCGCGCGCGCGCGTCGGGGGTCAGCAGCTCGAGCACCGGCCGGCCGGAGACCCACGCGGGGTCGAAGCCGAGGATGCGCCGGATCGCCGGGCTCGCGTAGCGCACGACGCGATCGGCCGCGACGTCGAGGATGGCGTCGGACGCGTTCTCGATGAGCCCGCGAAAGTGCTCCTCGCGCCGCCGCAGCTCGGCCTCGGAGAGATCGCGGGCCTCGCGCGCGCGGATGGCGTCGATGCCGAGCGAGAGCGCGCCGCCGAGCCTCGCCATCAGCGCGAGCTCGTCGTCGTCGAAGGCGTCGATCTCGGCCGCATAGATCGCCAGCACGCCGATCACGCGGCCGCCCACCGCGAGCGGCAGCCCGAGCGTGGAGCCGAAGCCGTGCGCGACGGCCGCCTCGCGCCACGGGGCGAAGGCTTCGTCCTCGCGCACGTCGCGGAACACCGTGGGCGCGCCCGTCCGGATCGCGATGCCCGTCGGGCCGCGCCCCGACGGCAGCGCCTCGTCCCATGAGACCCTCAGCGCGTCGGCGTAGCCGGCCGCCGCGCCGGCGCGCGCGATCACCTTCAACGGCTTGCCGGCCGCGTCCTCGGCGAAGCCGACCCACGCGAGCAGGTAGCCGCCGACCTCGGCGAGCACGCCGCAGATGGCGCCGAAGAGCTCGGTCTCCGAGCCTGCGCGCGCGATCTCCTCCATGCCGCGCGACAGCACCCGCAGCCCGCGGTTCGCGCGCTCGATCGCGCGCGCGGCCTCGCGCTCGGCGGTCACGTCGCGCGAGATCCGGATGACCGTCGACACCGAGCCGTCGGCGGCGAGCTCGGGCACGAAGCGCGACTCGTACTCGCGAAGGCCGCGCGGCGTCTTGAAGGCGAAGACGCCCGACTCGGGGCGGCCGGTCTCGAACACGCGGTCGACCAGCGCCTCCCACGCCTCGGCGAGGCGCTCGGGGATGCCGGCCTCGGCGAACGTGCGCCCGAGGAGCGCGTCGGCGGCGAGGCCGCTCGCGAGCTCGACGGTCCGGCTCACGTAGAGGTGCCTCTTGTCGCGATCGAGGCGCGAGACGATGTCCGGCGAGTGCTCGATGAGCGCGCGGTACTCCTCGCGGCGGCGACGGAGAGCTTCGATGTGCTCGGCGCGCTCCGCCTCCACGATCGCGGCGCGGCGCGCGCGATCGATGGCCCAGCCGATCCGGCGCGCGATCTCCCCGGCGAGCGCGAGGACGATCTCGTCGGGCCCACGCGTCGAGCCCTGCGCGAAGGCGAACGACATGGCGCCGGCCACGCGCCCCGCCAGCCGCATCGGCACGACGTACATCGACGACGGGCGCAGCTGCGCGAGAATGCGCGCCTGCTCCGGCTCCGACGCGATCTGCTGCGTCAGCGCGGGGTCGAACGCGCGCTCGACGATCGGCTGGTCGCCGCGCATCGCGCGCTGGATCGGCCCCTCGGGGCGCCCGACCTCCGCGCCGTAGCGCCGTCGGTACTCCACGCCCACGCGCTCGATCTCGGGGTCGACGGCCGCGGCGGCGAAGCGCACCTCGCCGAGCGGCGGCACGACGTCGATGAAGACCATGTCGCCGAGCGCAGGGACCACCGCGTGCGCGAGCGCGTCGAGCGACGCCTGGAGATCCTCCTGCTCGGCGAACGCGTCCGTGACTGCCGCGAGGAACGCGAGCGCCGCGCGCGTGTCGCCGAGGCCCTCCATCGACACACCGGCAGCCTACCAGCGCACGCCGCCGCGAGCCGGAATTCCGAGCGCGTCCGTGGGGGGGCAGGCGTTCAGTCGCGCGCCGCGCGCGCCGCGCTCACGGCGCGCACTCGATGGCGCGGCCGCCGAGCGAGCACGTGACGAGCGGCGCGCCCTCGGGATCGCGCAGGATGGCCTCCCAGCGGGCCCCCTTGCGCTCCAGCGTGACGAAGCCGAGCCGCCCGCGGGCGAAGCCCTTGGTGACGGGCGCCCCCGCCAAGGCCGTCCCGTCGAACCGCTCGGCCGGCGGCGCGTCGCCGAGCGTGCCGCCCATGCCCGCGACGAGCTGCGGGGGGCGGCCGCCCTCGAACGAGATCGCCTCGAACATGTGCACGTGCCCGGAGAGCACGAGCTCGATCGACGTCGGCGCCGCCGCGGCCCAGGCGGCCTGCAGCGTCACGTTCAGCGGCACGAGCTTCGGCGTCGCGGCCTCCTTCGGCGGCGCCGCGCCGCGCACGTTGCCGAGGATGCCGAAGAGCGGCCGGTGGGCGAGCAGCCACGTGGGCGCGCCCTTCGCCGAGCCTTGCGACGCGGCCTCGAGCGCCGCGAGCTGCGAGCGGAACAGCTCGACCTTCTCCGCCTTCGCCTCGAGGTCGTCGGCGACGACCGTGTCCATCACCCAGAAGCGCAGGTCGGCGAAGCTCGTCGCGTACGCCGGCGTCGTGTCGCTGCACGGCGCGGCGCGCGCGCGCGGATCGAGCAGCCGGAAGAACCCGATCCCCCCCGCCGAGCACCCCTCGTGGTTGCCGCGCACGGCGATCCACGGCGCCGCGCGCAGCAGCGGCAGCGCGGGGGTCACGAAGTCCGCGTCCCACGTCGCGGCGCGATCGCCCACCGGGCTGTCCTCGCACCCCGCGTTGCCCTCGGGGCACGGCGTCTTGCGATACAGGTAGTCGCCGACGTGGATCACGAGATCGGGCTTCCACGCGGCGGCGGCGGCGGCGATCTTCGCGAAGGGCCAGGCGTCGACGTCCTTGCAGTCCTGGAACGTCTTGTCCTTCATGCGGCAGCCGGTGTCGCCCAGCACCACGATGCGATCGACGCGCGCGGCGCCGGGCTTGGGCAGCGCGAGCGCGCGGCCGCCGAGCGAGGCCGCGCGCGCCGCTCGCGGCAGCCGCGCCTCGCACGTCGCGTCCGGGTAGTCGGCGTCCTTGGGCGCGCGGATCGCCATCGCGGCCGCGGCGCCGTCGATCGTGAGCGCCGGGCAGCTCGCCCCCTCGCCGATCGCGCGGACCACGAGCGCGCCGTCCTCTCCGACGAGGACCCACGCGCGCACATCCGGCCCGGGCGGCGGCGGCTTCGCGGCGACCGGCGGGACGGGCGCGACCGGCTTCGCGCCGCAGCCGACGACCGCAGCGGCGGCGAGGGCGGCGAGGGGCGCGAGCGCGACGAAGGCGACGCGGGAGAGCCCGGAGAGCCGCGCGCCGAGCGTCGGTGACGCCGGACAGGGGCGACGCGGGCGGCGCGAGGGGCGCGAGGGGCGCGAGGGGCGCGAGGGGCGCGAGGGGCGTGAGGGGCGTGAGGGGCGCGGGGCGGGAGCGCTCATTGGGGGCGCAGGGTGCCGTCGCGGGCGCACGGCGCGCAACCGGCGGCGCCTTCGTCGACTTTCGCAAGAACGGACGCTCGCTCGCGCCGGGGGCGCGGAGGGCTGTGACCAGCGCGGCCATCCGCTGCATCCAACCGGGCCTCGCCGCTCGGCGCGCGCGACGATTTCCGTGGCGCGTCCCGCTTGTGTCCACTATGTTGGACACCCGTTCAAGCCGAGCCCGGTCGGGCCCTGGCAACTCGGCGTCTTGCGCCCCTCGCAACGCGTTCCCCTCGCCGCCCTCGCCGCGGCGAGACCTCGGAGGCTCCGTCCATGTCGACCCACCGCTGGTTCGAAGACAACGCCGCGTCCATCGGCCGCACGCCGCTCGTGCGGCTCCACCGCGTCCTCGACGGCGCGCCCGCCACGGTGCTCGCCAAGATCGAAGGTCGCAACCCCGCCTACTCGGTGAAGTGCCGCCTCGGCGCCGCGATGGTGTGGGACGCGGAGAAGCGCGGCGTGCTCGGGCCGGGCAAGGAGATCGTCGAGCCGACCAGCGGCAACACCGGCATCGCGCTCGCCTTCGTCGCCGCCGCGCGCGGCTACAAGCTGACGCTGACGATGCCCGAGACGATGAGCATCGAGCGCCGCAAGCTGCTCACGGCGTACGGCGCGAAGCTCGTGCTCACCGAAGGCGCCAAGGGGATGAGCGGCGCGATCGCCAAGGCCGAGGAGCTCGCCGCGTCGGAGCCCGGCCGCTACGTGCTGCTCCAGCAGTTCAAGAACCCCGCCAACCCGGCCATCCACGAGAGCACGACCGGCCCGGAGATCTGGGACGACACCGAGGGCGCCGTCGACGTCCTCGTCTCGGGCGTCGGCACCGGCGGCACGATCACCGGCGTCTCGCGGTTCATCAAGCAGACCAAGGGCAAGGCGATCGTGTCGGTCGCGGTCGAGCCGACCAACAGCCCGGTGATCACGCAGAAGCGCGCGGGCGAGCCGCTCAAGCCGGGCCCGCACAAGATCCAGGGGATCGGGGCGGGCTTCGTCCCCGACGTGCTCGACCTCTCGCTCGTCGACGCGGTCGAGCAGGTCACCAACGAGGAGGCGGTCGCCTACGCGCGTCGCCTCGCGCGCGAGGAGGGGATCCTCGCGGGCATCTCGTGCGGCGCGGCCACCGCCGTCGCCGTCCGCCTCGCCAAGCGGCCGGAGTACGAGGGCAAGACGATCGTCGTCATCCTCCCCGACTCGGGCGAGCGCTACCTCAGCACGATCCTCTTCGAAGGGCTCTTCGACGAGAAGGGGCTCGCGACCGCGCAGTAGCGCACCTCACGCCGGCTCTGCTCGCGGACGACGCGAGCGGAGCACGCGCGGGAACGCGGCGGGCTGAGGTTCTCACCCCTCCGCCCACGGGTGCGCCGACGTGACCTTCGCGCCGCGGTGGCGCAGCGCCTCGGGGAGCTCGTGGCGCGCCGCGGCCTCGAGCGCGTCGGCGAGCTCGCTCGCGCTCTCGAAGCGGTCCTTCGCGTCCTTCGCCATGCCGATGGCGAGCACCGCGTCGAGGTCCTCGTCGAGGCGCCCGGCGGCGCTCGGCTTCGGCGGCATCGTGTGCACGACCTTGTAGAGCAGCTCCGAGATCGAGTCGCCGCTGAACGCCGGCCGACCGGTGAGCGCGCGGTAGCAGATCACGGCGAGCGCGTAGAGATCGGCGCGGTGATCGACCGCGCCGCTGGCGACCTGCTCCGGCGCCATGTAGTTCGGCGTGCCGACGAGCTGATCGCGCGTGAGCGTCCCCTGATCGGCGACGAGCCGCGAGACGCCGAAATCGAGGATCTTCCAGCTCGGCCCGCCGGGCCCCTCGTGGCAGAAGAGGTTTCGCGGCTTGAGGTCGCGGTGCACGATGCCCGCGGCGCGCGCGGCGTCGAGGCCGCGGCCGACGTCGCGCACGATCGCGAGCACGCTCGGCATCGGCAGCCTCCGGTGGCGGCGCAGCACGTCGGCGAGATCGGAGCCGCGCAGGCGCTCCATCGCGATGTACGGAACGTGCGCGTCGAGCCCGCCGATCTCGAGCACGCGCACCACGTTCTCGACGCTCAGCGACTGCGCGATCTTCGCCTCGCGGATGAAGCGCCGCACGTGGTTCGCGTCGCCGAGCACGTGCCCCATCAAGAGCTTCACCGCGGCCGGCTCGTCGGTCCCGACGCGCACCGCCTCGTAGACCTCGCCCATCCCGCCGCGGCCGATCACGGCGCCGAGCTTGAACGAGCCGAGCACGTCGTCGGTGAAGCGCCCGAGCCCGCCCGAGACCAGCGCGCGCTCGAGCTCCTGGCGCGCCTCCTTGAGCAGCTCCTCGCGCTGCAACAGCCCGCGCATGGCGCGATCGTGCTGCTCGATGGCGTGCAGGATGGCCTCGCGGCTCGCGCGCGCGATGAGGAACGTCGCGAAGAACGTCGACTCGACCAGCACGACGATCCCCGCCCGCGCCACCGCCGAGAGCCCTGCCGCGCGCACCAGCCCGGGATCGGGGATGACGCCGAGCACCATCCCGAAGCCGAGCAGCGCCTCGAGCACCGCGCACAGCACGTAGATCCCGACGGTGCCGCGGAAGCTCTGGCCGACGCTGAAGAAGTAGAGGCCGAAGGGGATGATCGTCGCGGCCGGCGAGAAGACCCCGAAGTAGTAGATCCCGGCGTAGCCGCCGAGCACGCAGGTGACCCCGAACACCAGCGCGCGCGAGACGGAGTAGCCGGCGTCCTCGCGCAGCAGCCAGCCGAGGATCAGCGAGGCGCCGAGGATCAGCAGCATCCCGCCGGCGACGAGCGCGCGCGCGAACGCGTCGCCGCCCAGGAACGGCAGCAGCGCCAGCACGATCAGCGCGAACGGCACGCTGATGCGCGCGAACGCGCGCGTGCGCTTGATCTCCTCGAGGTTGAGCGCGTCGTGCGGCGACGCGAGCATCGTGGTGCGGGTCGCGGTGCCGAGCGTGGTGGTGCTCGGGTGCGAGCGCTCCCCGTCCGAGCCGACAGCGGGCCCGTCCTCGGGTGCGACCTGGCGCGTCGGATCGTCGAGCGTGGGGATGTCGTCGCCGATGACGGAGGAGGCTGCGGAGGTCGACGCGCTGGAGGAGCCCGCCGGCAGCACCGAGCTCACGGGTCGGCGCTCCGCGCGCGTCGACTCGTCGTCGTCGTCCACCGAATCCCGCCCCGTTTCGGCCACCGAGCACGAGTATACTGCCGGTCAGAACATGTTCACGGACGGCGACGTGATCATCGTCGGCGGAGGCCCGGCGGGCCTCACGGCTGCGATCTCCCTGGTCCGCCGCGCACCGCGGCTGCGCGAGCGCGTGGTCGTGCTCGAGGGGGCGACCTACCCCCGCGAGAAGTACTGCGCGGGCGCGGTCGGCGGGCGAGGCGACCAGATCCTCCGCACGCTCGACGCCTCGCCGAACGTCCCCTGCGCGCCCATCGACGGCATCTCGCTCAAGGTCGAGGGGGGCGAGGTCGCGGCGCGCGTCGGCGGCATCGGCCGCGTGGTGCGTCGCATCGAGTTCGATCACGCCCTCGCCAAGCTCGCCCGCGCGGCGGGCGTGCGCCTCGTCGAGGGGACGCGCGTCACCGACGTGATCACGCGCCCCAAGGGGGCCCGCGTCGAGACCGCGCACGGCGCGCTCGACGCGGCCATCGTGATCGGCGCCGACGGCGTCGGCAGCACCGTGCGCAAGGCGATGGGGCTCACGCGCGGCGCCTGGCGCGCGCAGGTGCTCGAGGTCGACACGCCCCCGGTCGCGAGCGACCGCGAGCGCGCCTTCATCCACTTCGACGCCTCCGATCGCCGCTACCCCGGCTACAGCTGGGACTTCCCGACCGTGTTCCACGGCGACGAGCTGGTGTGCCGCGGCGTCTACCACCTGCGCATGGGCGACGAGGTCGTCGACATCCAGGCGCTGCTCGCCGAGCGCCTCGCCGCAATCGGGCTCGACCTCGCGAAGTGCAAGAACAAGCGGTACGCCGAGCGCGGCTTCGAGCTCGACGGCGAGCTCGGCCGCGGGCCCATCCTGCTGATCGGCGAAGCGGCGGGGATCGACCCCATCACCGGCGAGGGGATCGCGCAGGCCATCGAGTACGGCGATCTGGTCGCCCGCTTCCTCTGCGAGCACCGCGAGCGCGGCGCGCCGCTCCACACCTGGACGGAGCGCCTGCGCGGCTCGCGGCTCGGGCGCGATCTGCTGGTGCGCACGCACGCGATCCCGGCCTTCTACGCGGCCGCGCGGCCGCGCGTGGAGCGCTTCCTCCTCCGCAACGAGCACGCGCTGCGCCTGGGCTGCCAGCACTTCGGCGGCCTGCCCATCGAGCGCGTCCGTCTCGCGAAGCTCGCGGCGCAAGGGGCAGTCGCGCTGGCCGCCGAGGGGCTGTCGCGGGCGTTCGGCGAGCGGCGCTGAAGCTCGTCCGACCGGCGGTTCGCGCAACGCCTGCGCGTGGTCGGACCTCTTCGCTGCGGCTCGCGAACCTCGTCGCGAGGAGTAGAATCGGCGCGTCGCCATGCAAACGCCCGTCGACATCTGCTGGGGCCACGGAACCGCGCAACCGAGCTCACGCGCCGAGCTCGACGCGATCCTCGCCCTCGTGCGCGCCCGCGGCGTCCCGGAGACCGTCTACATGCGCAACGCGGCGCGCGAGTGCCTCGCGTTCGGCATCGGCTTCGGCGCGAGCGCCGTGAGCTTCGCGGACGCGGCCGGGCGCACCTCGCTCAGCCACGGCGACCCCTCGCTCGCGGACGCGCCCGACGTGACCGTGCGCGACGGCGTCACGCCGGCGACCGCGCGCACGCTGGTGAGGGAGAGCGAGGCCATCGCCGCGGCGCACGAGTTCCTCACGAACGGCGGCCGACCGAGCGCGGTCGCGTGGGCCGACGACGCGCACCCGCCGCGCCGCGCGTGAGGCGCGTGAGGCGCGTGAAGCGCGTGCTGGATGCTCACGCGCGTCGCAGCACCAGCATCCACTGGTTGCTCGTCTCCGGGCCGACCTCGTGGCGCTCCACGCACGTGAGCCCCGCCGCGGCGAGCACCCGCTCGGCCTCCGCGGCGCCGTCGTTCCGGTAGTGCTCGAACCCGGCCGGCCCGCGCTCCGCACGCTCGACCTGGGCCTTGGTCCGCACGAGCCCGAAGGCGACGTTGTCGACCACGATCAGCGCGCCGCCCGGCCGCAGCGCCCGCGCCAGCGCCGCGACGACCGGCGCGGGCTCCTGCAGGTGATTCCAGCTCCGGAGGAGCAGCGCGGCGTCGAGCGACGCAGGCGCGAGCGCCCCGTCGACCGCCAGCGCCTCGGCGGTGGTCGCGCGCAGCGTCGCGGACGGCATGCGCGCGCGCAGCGCCTCGAGCCGCTCGGCCGACGGATCCACGCCGACGTAGCGCACGGCCCCCGACGCCACGAGCGGCGCGAGGACGTCCGCGTACGGCGCCTCGCCGCAGCCGAGATCGAGCACGTCGCCCTGCAGCGTCGCGAGCAGCGCCCGCACGCGCGCGTCGTCGCGCGTGAACACGTCCTCGCGCACCGGCTCGAAGAGCCCGGCGCAGCGCGGCCGCGCCTCGCAGCCGTCGCAGACCGCGCTCCTCCGCAGCTGCCGCAGATCGCGCGCGAAGTCGTCGGGCGCGGCCTTGCTCGAGACGTCGATGTACAGCTGCCCGAGGTCGTGCTTGGTGCGGGCGATCTCGGCGTCCGTGAAGTCGCGCGTCTCGGTGCGGAAGCGCGCGACCAGCTCGCCCTTGCGGACGAACACGTCGCGCCCGCGATCCCACGGCGTGACGCCGTCTCGGTAGACCGGGCACCCCTCGAAGCTCGCCGACGCGAGGCGGCCGACCACCTTCTCGGGCGCGTAGTGGAACGAGTTCGAGCGCGCGCGCTGCCGCACCGGCGAGAGCTCGCCGACGCCGTGCACCTCGTCGTAGCCGCGATAGAGCCCCGGGCACGGCCCGCGCAACGCGCACTGATCGCACGCCTCGGGCTGCACCTTGTGGAGATCGTCGACGGGGAAGAAGTCGGGCTCGCCGATCTCCACCATCGTGCGGAAGGCGTGCGTCTTGAGGTCGTCGTAGCGGTGCTCGTGGCCGGCGAGCAGGCAGAACGGCAGCCCGTCGTGCGCGAAGTGCGGCCCCTCGCCGCCCGTCTTCTCGAGGCCGTAGGCGATCGCGTCGCGCACGCTCGCCGCGACGTCGGTGACCCGCGGCGTCAGGCGATCGAAGTGCTTCTCGCCGCCCCCCTTGGGCGCCACCATCGAGAACTTCAGCACCGCGTCGCGGTACGGCAGCATCGCGTCGACCACCGCGCGCAGGTGCTCGACGTTCTGCCGGGTGACCACGGTGTTCACCCAGAGATCGATCCCCTGGCCGGAGAGGTTCTTCACCGCGGCGTAGGTCTGCTCGAAGGCGTCGGCGCGCACGAGCAGGTTGTGGATCTTCGCCGTGCCGCCGTGCATGGAGAGGTAGACGTACTTCAGCCGCAGCTTGAGCAGCTTCTCGACGAGCTCGGGGTACGCGAGCGCGCGACCGTTGGTCACGAGCCCGAAATCGAGCCCGAGCGCCGCCGAGCGCGCGGCCCACTTGAGCAGCTCGGGGCGCATCGTGACCTCGCCCCCCGAGAGCACGATCATCGAGTGCCCGAGCGCCGCCGCGCGATCGATCTTCCGCTCGATCTCGTCGCTCTCGCCGTCGACGTGCCGCACGTCGAGCGTGTGGCAGAACGTGCAATGGTTGTTGCAGCCGTAGCCGACCTTGATGAGGGCCTTCACGGGCCGCACGCCGGGTTGAGTTCGCTCACCTGCGGCGATCGTAGCGCGACCGCCGCCCTTCGTCCGGGCGCCGGCGCTCCTCGGTGCGGCGCCGTTCGGGCGGCAACTTCATCGCGAGGAAGATCACGTGCTGCACGCCACGGCCGCGGTGGGCGCGGACGATCTTGGCCTCGGCGTGGCCCGCGGCGTTGCTCAAGCGGGCGAGGTACCGATCGTCGGGCGACGCGGACCAGACCGCGAGCAGGCCGCCGGTGCGCAGCGAGGCGAGGCACTCGCGGATGCCGGTGTCGCCGTAGAGCTTGGCGTTGTCCTCCTGGACCATCGCGGTGGGGCCGTTGTCGACGTCGAGCAGCACGGCGTCGAACTCGCCGCGCCCCTCGAGCAGGCGCTGGCGGACGTCACCCACGCGCAGCTCGACGCGCGGATCTCGGAGCGGATCGCCGGCGAAGTGGCCGACGTAACGCTGATTCCAGGCGACGATGGCCGGCGACAGCTCGGCCAGCACGACGCTCGCGTCGGCCGGGAGCAGATCGAGGGTCGCGCGGAGGGTGAACCCGAGGCCGAGCCCGCCGACGAGCACGCGACGGGCGTCGGGGACGATTTTCAGCGTCACGGACGCGAGCGACTCCTCCGAGGCGTGCATGCGGGTGTTCATCAGCGTCTTGCCGCCGGCGCCCACCTCCCACTCGTCGCCGCGCCGGGCGAGCACGAGCTCGGTGCCGTCCGGCGCCGCGGCCCGCTCGATCACTTCCCACGCGCGCATGGGCCGAGCGTTAGCGCGCGCGGCGGCGGCGTGAAAGTCGGCCGCGCTGGGCTCGCTCAGCCGAGCAGCTCGGTCACGCGGAGCGCACCGTGTGCGCCCCTGGAGAGGAGCTC
This sequence comes from uncultured delta proteobacterium, assembly GCA_903923175.1. Classification (GTDB taxonomy): domain Bacteria; phylum Myxococcota_A; class Polyangia; order Polyangiales; family JADJMO01; genus CAIXWQ01. The sequence continues at coordinate 13,392 of CAIXWQ010000842.1, forward strand.
GCCCGAGCGCGGGTGGGCGACGGTCTGCGCGAACGCCGGCACGAAGCTCGGATCGTGGGCGACGCGCTCGCCGGTGCGCCAGTCCCACGCGGCGATCCCCTGCTCGGCGTCGAACGCGACGAGCCGGTCGCGCACGACGGTGAAGCCCTGCGCGGGGCCGGGGAAGCTGCCGCGCTCCTCGCCCGTCTCGACGTCGAAGAGCCGGGCGGCGGGGGTCAGGTTGGTGTCGTCGTCGCCCTCGCCCCACACCGCGACCGTCCGCGCGTCGAGCCACGCGGCCGGCCCGTCCCAGTAGTACGCGCGCCCCGCGAGATCGCGCACGCTCGCTCCGTCCTCGGACTCCCACACGTTCTCGCGCGCGAGGCGGCGCACGTCGAACACGCGGACCTGCCCCCAGGGGTGCCAGATCCAGCCGTTGTCGAGCACGCGCGCGCCGTCGGGCGACACGAGCAGCCCGGCGTGGAAGTAGTCGAGGGCGTGCGGCGGGCGCGGCCCCGAGCGCCACGTCGGCGAGACGCGCTCGGTCAGGCGCTCGCCCGTCCACGGATCCGTGACGTCGAGCCGGTTCCACTCGGTCGCGTGAACGAGCAAGAGCCGACCGTCGAGCTCGAAGAGCCCGAGCGGGTACCGGCACTGCTCGGGGTGGTAATCGTCGCGCTCGAGGGGGCGCACCACGCGCCCGCTCGCGGGCTCGACCAAGAGCGCACGTCGCCCCTTCGACCCGGCCACCACCGCGAGCCCGCCGCCCGGCGCGATCACCAGCTCGAGCGACGCCGCGAGATCGAGCGCGCCTCCGTCGATCCGCCCGCCGACCTCGGCCACGCCGCGCGCGACGTCGAGCCGCACCATCGCGCCGTCGCGTCGCACGGCGAGCCACACGCTCGGCGCGCGGGCGACGGGCGCGAGCGCGAGCACGTCGTCGGCCGCGAGCTCCGCCAGCCGCACCTCGCGGTGGGTGAAGCGCAGCCCGCTCGCGCGCTGGGCGAACCCGGGCGCGCCGACGTCGGCCAGGCGCGCGCCGCACAGGTGCGCCTCGAAGCAGTCGCCGCAGAGGCGCCGCAGCGGCGGCGGGGTCGGCAGCGCCTCGCGACACGCCGGGCAGATCAGGTCGTACGCCGCGCCCACGCCCGCGAAGCGGCGATGGAAGCGCCTCGGCCGCTCGCGGGTCGCGAGGAGACACGCGCACACCCGCGGGCCCTCGCGGCCGTCTTCGCGGGCCGGCGCGCCCTGGTGCTCGCACTGGAGCGCGGCCGCATCGGCGGCGCGCAGGCGGACGTGCGCGCGCACGGCCTCGAGCGCGCGGCCGAGCCGATCGTCGCCGCGGCCGTCGAGCCCGACGCCGAGGGTCGCGTCGTCGCCGAGGTGGGCCTCGATCGGCGCCTCGCCGGTCTCGAGGAGCAGCGCGCGCAGATCGAGGTTCGCCTCGAAGGTGCGCGTCAGCGCGTGGCGGAGCACCTCGTCCGCTCGCGCCGCGGCGTCGGGGAGCCTGGGGAGCTCGGCCGCGAGGGCCCGCGCGTGCTCGGGATCGCGCGCGGCGATCCGCACCCGCTCGCGGTCGGCGGGCGCGGCGAGGGTCTGCGCGAGCAGGTACTGCGCGAGGGTGGGCCAGTAGGCGCCGTCCTCGCGGAAGCCGTGAAAACGCGCGTCGGGGTGGAAGCAGCCGTAGGGCTCGTCGCCGGGCGACGTGAATCGGATCGTCATGGAAGGTCTCGGACGCGCCGCTCGATCGCGCTCGCGAGGAGGCGACCCGCGCGCATGGCAGAAGGCGTGGGGCGAAGCCGGCAGCTCGATCGGCGGCGCTCGGACGGCGCACCGACGCAGCGGCGTCGACGGGAGGAGTGTGCCCGCTCAGTCGCGCCGCGCGGCCGCTCGTTACGCGTCTGCTACCTTCGGGGTCGACCGATGGAGCCCGATCAGCAGCTCGAGATCCAGCTGGGTCACCTCTGCAACAACCGGTGCGTGTTCTGCGTGAGCGGGCAGCGCACCGAGGACGGCGACGCGCTGCCGGCCGACGTCGCGCCGGCCCTCGCGGCCATCCGAGACGGGCGCGCGCGCGGGATCAGGAAGCTCACGCTGCTCGGCGGCGAGCCGACGCTCCAGCCCGGGTTCTTCGAGGTCGTGCGCGAGGCGGTCGCGCTCGGGTTCTCGGAGATCGTGCTGTTCACCAACGGCGTGAAGACGTCGCGCGCCTCGTTCGTCGACGAGCTGCTGGCGACGGGCGGCCACTTCACCTTCCGGCTCTCGTTCCAAGGGGCGACGCGCGCTGCGCACGAGCGCACCACGCGCAAGCTCGGCTCGTTCCAGCGGCTCGTCGACACGCTCGGTCACCTGCGCGCGCGCGGGCAGCGGATCACCGTGAACATGTGCGTGGTGCGCTCGAACTTCGAGTCGATCGTCGAGTTCCCCGCGCTGCTGCTCCCCTACGGCGTCACCCAGCTCCACCTGGACCTGATGCGGCCGCTCGACGCCGGCGTGCGCACCGAGGACGAGCTGCGCGCCACCATCCCGCGCAACGCCGAGCTCGCGCCGCACCTCGCCGCGATGATCGCGGGCTTCCCCGAGGGCTTCGACGTCAACGTCGGCAACCTCCCGTTCTGCGTCGCCCCCGAGCTCGCCGCGTGGATCCACCACGACGGCGAGCCCACGCTCACCGTCGCGGCCGACGGCGCGGGCGCGCTGAGCGCGCCCTGGGACAAGTACCTCGTCAAGCGCCGCGACAAGGTGAAGCTCGACACCTGCCGCGCCTGCGTCTTCGACGACGAGTGCAGCGGCGTGTTCGAGACGTACCAGCGCTTCTACGGCCTCGCGGAGCTGACGCCGGTGAGCGCCGAGCGGCTGCTCGCGGTCGACCGCGCGCGCCGACTCTTCGTACGCCACCTCGCTCCGAACCTCGCGCGCCTCGAAGGCTTCACGCACGCGGGCTTCCGCGAGCGCGCGCGCGGCGTCGATGCGCGCGCGCGGCTCGTCGCGCTCGAGTTCGGCGACGACGCCGGCGCGACGGTCCAGCTCTCGCTGCGGCCGGAGGGGGCGGCGATCGCGGCGACCGATCGCTTCGTGCTGCAGCTCGACGCGACGAGCGCGGACGAGCCCGCCACCGTGGCGCTGCTGCGCGCCGTGTTCGAGCGGCTCGCCGAGGGGACGCGCGTGATCCATCCCGTCGGCGACGACGCCGTCGCCCTCGCGACCCCGCGGCGCAGCGCGCTCGATCCCCGCGTCGGCCGCGCGCTGCAGCGGCTGCGCGCCGCCTCGCCGATCGGCGACCTCCGCTTCGACGACGTCGCCGTCGATCCCGACGGCCGGCGCGCCGAGGCGCGGTTCGGCGCCGCCGACGACCTCCACGTCGCCATCGAGCTCGCCGCGCGCGGGCCGAAGATCTCGCTGCGCTACCAGCTCGATCGCGCGGTCGCCTCGCCGCCCGAGCGCCTGGTGCGCGACGTGGCTCGCGCGCTCGCGACCCTGCGCGGCGAGGGCTGAGCGGCGCTCAGGTCGCCTCGGCCACCGCGCGAAAATGCGCGTCCCAGCGCGCGATCTCGTCGAAGAGCGCGCCGCCGAGCGGGGTCGGCTTCGCGTTCGCGAGCACGACCTCGGCCCCCTCGCGGTTGATGCGCGCGATGGCGCGGTAGCGCGCGCGAAACCCCTCGCTGCGCGCCTCGGGGGCGTCGGCCTCGATCATCTTCTCGTACAGCCGCGCGACCGGCAGGAACGCGTGCACCGCGAGCAGCACGCCGTGCAGCGGCCGCGGGTCGGGCCGCACCGGGCTCTTGTAGAGCGGCGAGAACGCGTTCTCGAGCACGTCGTCGATCTCGAAGAGCGCGTTCAGCTTGTTGTGCGAGAACTCGTGGATGACCGCCTCGGTCATGGTCATCGCGCTCGGGTGGAGCGTCAGATACACGGTGCCGATCGCCTCGCGGTACGACGCCGACAGGTGCCGCTCCGCGTCCCAGCCCACGGGCACGAACTGCTGCACGAACAGATCGATCTCGCGCCGCAGGTCGGGCAGGAAGCGCTCGATGCGCTCCAGCGCGTCGCGCAGCGAGGCGATCCACTCCGCGGCCGGCCGTCCGCCGAGGTCGATCGGGTTGCCGGACTTGCTCGGGTGCGCCTCGACCATCGAGAGCGGGTTGTCGTCGTCGAGCCCGAGCAGCACGTCGCGATCGATCACGTGGTAGGTCGGCCGCACGCGCGCGCGCTCCAAAGGCTCGCCGTCGACGAAACGGATGCGCTCCTCGCCGAGCTCGCCGCGCAGCGCGACAGCCCCGCTCGAGTAGGCGATCGAGCGCACCGACGCCGGCACGTCGAGCGTGAACCGGCCGCCGATCGAGGTGATCCGCCGCGGCAGCCACTGCTGCGCGATCTCGAACGGGAGCGCGGCGGTCCGCGCGAGCTCGAGCGCGCAGGTCGCGACGAAGCTCGCGGCGACGTCGTCGAGCTCCATCGGCGAGCTCGACGGGTTGCGCAGGCAGCGGAGCGGCGCGCCGACGTCGGGCCTGCGCAGCGCGCTCGCCAGGGCCCCCGGGCGCTCCTTCTGCAGCTGGGCGAGCGCCTTGAGGAGCTGCTCGAGATCGCGCCGCACCGGATCGCGCACGGCGAGCGCGGACAGCGCCCGCAGATCGCGCAGCAGCCGGCGGAGCGCCTGGGAGAGCACGTCGCGGGCGGTGTGCGACGAGGGCTCCGGGATCGTGAGATCGCGCGGCGGAGCGAGGATCGGGGGCATCGGGTGCGCGGCAGCGTAGTACGGGCGATGCGCTCGCGCCTCGTCGGCTTCGTCCGGCGCACGCGACGGTCGAGCCTCGAATTGCGCGGGGTTGCGCCTTCGCGTAGCGTTCTCCGCGGCCAGCGAGCCTGCGTACGGAGCGCCGCTCCGCACGCACGGATCGCGTCGAGGCGGTGCGGCAGGTACGCACCTCCGGCGCGACGTCCTCGCTCGCCCATGGAGCCCGCGCGCATGTCCTCGTCCCTCGAAGGTTTCCCCGAAGGCCAGGTGCAGTTCGACCTCGAGCGCGGCGCCGCCAGCGTGCGCGTCGATTCGAGCGTGTACCCGCTCGAGGCGCTCTACGGCGCCGCCTACGTCTTCATCGATCGCGCCTACGTGCTGCTCGACCGCGCCGAGGGCGACGCGTACCGCGTCTGGATCTCCCCGAAGAAGCCCGCCGCGGAGGACGCGCTGCGCGCGCTGCTCGGCGAGTTCGCCAACGAGCTGCTCTCGTGCGCCTGGCGCGCGCAGATCGCCAAGGACAGCCGCTCGATCATCGAGCAGGCCACCACGCGCGCCCTCGGCGGCGCCCGCGGCGCCCCCAGCCTCGACGACCTCGAGTCCTTCGACTTCTCCGACGAGAGCTTCGAGGACCCGCTCGGCATCGCGATGTCCTGGGAGGAGAAGTACGGCAAGAAGAAGGGCGCGGAGGGGAGCGAGGCCAAGGCCGCGCCCGCCGGCGCCGAGGCCGCCGCCGCCGAGGGAGAGCCGACCCCGTGACGGAGCTGCGCTTCCACCGCGATCTCTACGACGGGCAGGCCGTCGACGAGGCGATCAAGACCTTCGACCGCTACGCCACGATCGAGCGCGCCGAGGAGGACACGCACTGGGTCGTGCGCCTCTCGGCCGACGCCCCCTCGCGCGAGCGACGCGTCGCCGGCGAGCTCGCCAACTTCGCCCTCGGCCTCACGATCCGTCGGAGCAAATCCGCGACATGAACCTCCTGCAGATCAAGAAGCCGAGCACGACGTTCGCGATGCCGTTCCGCCACCGCGTGGTGGCCGGCAAGCACCTGCTCACCAACACCGAGGGGGCCTTCGTCCTCCTCGACGACGCGGAGTTCCGCCTGTTCGCCGAGGGGACCGTCGAGCGCGGCAGTACGCTCTGGACGCGCCTGGTCGAGCGGAATTTCGTTCGCGCCGAGGTCGACCTGCGCGCCATCGAGGAGCGCATCCGCACGCGCAAGCGCTTCCTCGACTACGGCCCGAACCTGCACATCGCGGTGGTCACGCTCCGCTGCAACGAGACCTGCGTCTACTGCCACGCGTCGCGCGCCAACATGGACGCGACGTACACGGACATGACGAAGGAGACGGCGGAGAAGACGGTCGATCTGATCCTGAAGTCGACCAACCCGAGCGTCACCATCGAGTTCCAGGGGGGCGAGCCGCTCGCGAACTTCCCGATCGTCCAGCACATCACCGAGTACGCGCTGAAGCAGAACGAGAAGATCGGCAAGACCCTCGAGTTCACGATGGTCAGCAACCTCTCGTTGATGACCGACGAGAAGCTCGCCTGGCTCGTCGCGAACAAGGTGCAGATCTGCACCAGCATCGACGGCCCGCAGCACCTACACGACAAGCAGCGCAAGCTACCGACCAAGGCCGCGGCGCTGCCGCTCGCGCTCACGGGGGAAGGAGCGTCGCCCAGCGCGCACCTCGCCGCGCGCCACTGGATCGGCCGCATCAACGACGAGTACGGCAAGATGGGGCTCGACACGTCGCTCTATCACGTGGAGGCCCTGCTCACGACGACGCGCGACACCCTCCCGCTCTGGAAGGACGTCGTCGACACCTACGTCTCGCTCGGCTGCAAGGCGCTCTTCCTGCGGCCGGTCGATCCCTTCGGGTTCGCCGATCGCAGCGGCGGGCGCGTCGAGTACCCGCGCAAGGAGTACCTCGAGTTCTACCGCAGCGCGGTCGACTACATGCTCGAGCTGAACCGGCAGGGGGTGCAGATCCTCGAGCGCTTCGCGGCGATCTTCCTCACGAAGATCCTCGGCGGCGAGGACCCGAACTTCCTCGACATCCGCAACCCGTGCGGCGCCGCGATCGGGCAGGTCGCCTACAACTACGACGGCAAGATCTTCACGTGCGACGAGGGGCGCATGCTCCACGAGATGGGCGACGACACGTTCCTCATCGGCGAGGTCGGCAAGACCGCGTACCGCGACCTCATGGGGCACGAGACCGTCCGCGCGCTCGCGCTCGCCTCGAACCTCGACGCGCAGCCCGACTGCGTGAACTGCACCTACCAGCCGTACTGCGGCGTCTGCCCCGTCCACAACCACAAGTCCCAGGGCTCCATCTTCGGCCGGATGCGTGAGAGCACGCTCTGCGCGGTGCACAAGGGGATCCAGGACTACCTGTTCGAGAAGATCGCGTCTGGCGATCCGCACGTGCTCGAGACGTTCAAGCGGTGGACGACCGTCCGAGACCGCACCCATTTCCTCCAGACTTGCGCGCTGTGAGCGCGAGATTGGCGCTCGCGCGAATCCGCGCGCTATACTTCTGGTTCGCGAAGGCGTTCACGCCTGGCGTCCGCGCCGGCGAGCGCGCGTAGGGAGGCTCGTGATGGCCGCCGAAGACACCGACGACCTGCCGACGTTCAAGCGTGATGCGAGCGGCTTCCTGTCGACGACGGAGCGCGACATCTCCGATCGCGCGATCGACAACGCCGATCGAGCGCCCGTGGAGCCCGACG
>CAIXWQ010000843.1 GCA_903923175.1 uncultured delta proteobacterium
CCCCCAGCGCCCCGCGAGTCCTCCCCCAGCGCCCCGCGAGTCCTCCCCCAGCGCCCCGCGAGTCCTCCCCCAGCGCCCCGCGACCTGATTCCGCACGTGACTCGTCCTCGACTCAATCTCGATCCATCGACACAAGGAATCACGACGACGACCACCACGACGACCTCGACCGCCTCGACGACCGAGCCGGCGACGCCCGCGCCGGGCGCGACCAAGACCGCGACGCCGGAGCCCGCGCACGCCCGATCCCCGCCGCCCGCCGGGGTCGCCCCCCCGCTTTCAACCGCGGTGGCCCGCCCGCCTGCCCCGCCGAAATCGTGCGCCCGACCCCGCGCGTAGCGCCTACGCCAGCTGCTCCTTCGGCCGCGCGTAGCGCCACAGGTACCAGCGCTTCACGTACACGTAGTTGCGCACCTTGGTGTTCACCAGCAGCGCGATGATGCACGTGCTCAGGAGGCACCAGACGGCGGGGCGCTCGCTCACGTCGGCGGTGGTGAGGCTCGCGAGGAAGGGGCCCACGAAATAGTGGTACAGCGACCACTTCCACGAGCCGTAGGCGACAGGGACCAGGAAGCCCGCGAAGATGTACCAGCGCCAGCTCTCGTTGAAGCCGTTCAGCAGCACGTGCCAGCCGATGTGCCACTGCCCGCGGTACGCGCAGGTCTCGAGGTGGCTGCACATCGGGGTGCCGGGCTCGCAGCGCCCGAGCAGGTCGTAGGCCGGCACCATGCGCAGCAGGCAGAAGGCCGCCGTCACCGCGCAGATCGCGTAGACGTACTTCTCGATCCGCTGCTTCACCGCGGGATCGATGAACTCCATCCCGAGCATGTTGATGAAGAACGGCTGGAAGGCGATGTGCGCCATCGCGAGCTGCGTGAAGAGCGCGTTGTAGCGATTGCCGCACTGGCCGACGACCAGGTAGGTCACCGCCTGCAGCCCCTCCATCAGCACGAAGTACGCAGGCGGGAGGTAGATCTCCTTCGGCTGCCCCTTCTTCTTGAGGAGGTACGCGCTCGAGAGCCCGGTGACCGCAATGGCCGAGCTAGCCCATCCGTTCCAGCACATCGGCCCTTCGTGACAGATTCCTGACCGAAGGGAAACCGAATTCTGTCGCTCGGCGGAGCGTCAGCGGTCCAGGACCATCGTCCGGACGAACGAGCGCGGGTGGCGGGCGAACCACGAGAGGTGCCCGAGCAGGTCGGCGGCGAGCGGCGCGACGTCGTGGCCGTCGCCCACCGCGTCGGTGGCCTCGGCGCGGTGCTCCGCCCACCATCCGCGCCAGTGGCGCAGCTCCTCGGCGCTGAGGTGCCCGGAGGCGCGCTGCGCGCGGAGCATCAGCTCGAACAGCACGCGGTGCGAGTACACGTGCCCTCCGGCCGCCTCGCCGGCGTGGGCCGCGCGCGCGAGCGCGTCGAAGCTCGCCCGATCGTCGAGCGCGTCGGCGTAGGCGAGGCAGGGGAGCGACATGCCGCGATCGATGTCGAAGGCCATCTGGCTGTAGAAGCGCGGGTTGAAGTCGATCAGCAGCGCGCGGCCGTCGACCTCGACGAACTCGGCCTCGAACACGCCGCGGTAGCCGGTGCGCCGGCAGAGCGCGGCGATGCCGTCGACGAGCCGCGGCTCGAGCGCCGCCTCTTCGAAGCAGAGCCCGATCCCGAGCTTGCGCGGGCGCTGGAGGATCTTGCGCGCACCGCGGGCGGCCACGATCCCGCCGTTCGCGCCGTTCGCGCCCTGCCCCTGGGCCGCGCCCGCGTAGCCCGCGAGCGAGTAGATGTGCTCGCTCGCCGACGGGTAGTAGCGCTGGAGCATCGGCCACGCGGTGTCGGGGTTGCGACGCAGGATCCGCGCGCCGTAGCGATCGTGCGCGCGCAGCTCGGCGTGGCGCGCCACGAGCTCGTCGGCGCTCTGCACCAGCACCCCCTTCGAGCCGCCGGGGTGGAGCACCTGCGTGCGCGGCTTCAACAGCAGCGGGAAGCCGACCGCGCGCGCCAGCGTGAGCGCGTCGGCTTCGCTGGTCGGGTACCAGGTCTCCGGGACGTCGAGCCCCACCGCCTTCGCGTGCTCGAGGAGGGCGTGCTTGTCGAGGAGCGAGTCGATGGCCTCGAAGGAGCTCGGGATCATGCGGTAGCAGGCGGAGAGCTCGTCGCGGCGCTCGGCGATCAGCCACGCGACGTCGTCGCTGGTCGGCAGCAGCACGTGCCCCGGGTTCGCCCGACCGAAGTCGAGCAGCCAGTCGACGAACGCCTCGGGCTGGTGCACCTCGGGGCAGGCGACGCGCCGCGAGACGTAGCGAGACCACCGCGCCGGCGCGAGCGGGTGGCCGTCGGCGAGCGTCACGGCCACCCCCGCACGGCCGAGGCACCGCGCGGCGGCGAGCGTGCCGTAGAACTGGCCGACCGTGAGCAGGACGGGCGCCAGGGTGGCGGTCCTCGCGGGCATCTCGCTGGGCATCTCGGCGGGTGACTTCGCCGACGGCATCGCAGGCATCGTCGCGGGCATGCCGCTGCGCGATGCGACGAGCGCGCCTTCGACGCGAGCGCGACCGAACGGCACTAATTCCAAGGGGCGGCGCGTACGGGGCGCGAAGCGATCGACGGAGGGCTGCAGCGGATGCGCTTCTGCGACGGCGCGACGGCGCGCAGCTGCGCCGGCGCACGTGCGAGCGGCCGCGAACGCGCCGAGGTCGCGGACGTTCGCGCGCCCGGTCGCTCCCTCCGAGCTCACCCGCGGCGCCGCCCGAGCCCGATCGCGCGAACAGGGGCCCGGCTGCCCTAGGCCCGGCGCCGCGCCGGGTGCGAAGATGGCCGGCCATGCCTGCGCGCGCCTCCGCCCCGACCCTCCGTGAGCACCTGCGCGAGGCGCCGTTCTCGCTCGCGATGTCGTCCGGCTTCTTCGGCTTCTTCGCGCACTGCGGCTTCCTCACCGTCCTCGAGGACGAAGGGCTGCTGCCGCGGCGGGTCACCGGCTCGAGCGCCGGCGCGCTGGTGGGCGCGCTCTGGGCCGCCGGGCTCGACGCCTCGGTGCTCGAGGACGAGCTGCGTCGCCTGCGCCGCGCCGACTTCTGGGATCCGTTCCCCGGCGTCGGGCTGCTGCGCGGGCGCCTGTTCCGCAAGAAGATCGAGTCGCTGCTCCCGCGCCCGGCGTTCGCCGGCTGCCGCGCCACGCTGGCGGTCTCGGTGTTCGACGTCCTCGCGCGGCGCACCCTGGTGCTCACGCACGGCGCGCTCGCGCCGGCCATCCACGCGACGTGCGCCGTGCCCGCGCTCTTCCACCCGGTGTTCATCGGCGGGCGCCCGATGGTCGACGGCGGCGTCGCCGATCGCCCAGGGCTCGTCGGCATGCCGCGCGAAGAGCGCGTGCTCTTCCATCACCTCACGTCGCGCTCCCCGTGGCGCACCGAGGCGTCGATGGGGATCCCGACGCGGCCGGGGATGGTCACGCTCGCCATCGACGATCTCCCGCGGGTCGGGCCGTTCCAGCTCGAGCAAGGGCCGCGGGCCTTCGAGGCGGCACGCCGGGCGACGCGGCTCGCGCTGGATCGCTCGCTGGCGCGCGCGTCGACGCACGCGACGGCCGACGCGCGCGACCGCCCGCACGACCACCCGCACGACCACCCGCACGATCGCGCGAACGAGGCCGCCCACGGCGAGCTCGTCCGGCTGGGCGCCTGAACGGTCGAGCACCTGACACCGAGCCGCTTCTGGGTCACCATCACCCGATGAGCGGGCTGGACGATCCGACGAAGCCGCGGCGCGCGCAGAGCGCCTGGGTGCGCGAGGAGTTCCGGCGGATGGTGCGCACCGAGCGCCCGTCGAACTTCGACCGCATCGGCTTCGCCATGCGCGCACTCCACATCCTCAAGCCGGCCCACGTGACCGTCGCCGTGTACGAGGGGAAGCACGAGGTCGAGGTCGAGCGCGGTCGCGCGTGGGGCCGCGGCCCCGGCAAGGAGTGGGCGATGGTCGCCATCCCGCGCCACGCCTCGCGCGAGTCGATCGCCATCACGCTCGCGCAGCTCGCCGGCGTGGCCGACGTGCCGTACGTGATCGAGACGCTGCTGCTCGCGGATCGCGGCGTCGAAGGCTGAGCGCGGCCAGCGCTGCTCTGCGCGCACGCCGTTCGACGCACTTGCTGCGTGCGCGCGATGGCGCTGCGGTGGAGTCGCGACCTCGTCGAGCCGAAATCCGCGACGCCTCGCGTGGCTCGCTCGATGCTCGAAGCCGACGCGAGCCTCCGCGACCTCGCGGATACGGAGCGGCCGATGAACGTCCAGCGCGGTGACGTCGTCGCGGGTAAGTACACCGTCGAGCGGACGCTCGGTGCTGGCGGCATGGGGCAGGTCGTCCTCGCGACCCACCCGATCCTCGGCGCGTGCGCGCTGAAGCTGCTCCACCCCGAGCTCGCGAGGGATCGCGACATGGTCAGCCGCTTCGTGCGCGAGGCGCAGGCGACCCGACGAATCCAGAACGAGCACGTCGTGCGCATCTCCGACGCTGGCGTCGATCCCGCGAGCGGAATTCCGTACATCGTGATGGAGCGGCTCGAGGGGCGCGACCTGTCGGAGGCCCTGGAGGCCGACGGCCCTCTGCCGGTCGACACCGTCCTCGAGTACGTGCTGCAGGCCTGCGAGGCGCTGGCGGAGGCGCACGCCGAAGGCATCGTGCATCGCGATCTCAAGCCCGCGAACCTCTTCTTGAGCCATCGGCGCGACGGGACACCGCTCGTGAAGCTGCTCGACTTCGGCATCTCGAAGGTGACGAGGGCGGCCGCGAGCCCGGAAGGCGCGTTGACGCGCACGAACGGGATCATGGGCACGGTGCTCTACATGTCGCCGGAGCAGCTGCAGCGGCCGAAGGAGGTCGACGCGCGGACGGACATCTGGGCGCTCGGCGTGATCCTCTACGAGCTGCTCTCGGGGCGTGTGCCGTTCCTCGGCGAGGACATGCCGAACACGATCGCGAAGGTGATGCTCGAGGAGCCGGTGCCGCTCGGCAGGCTGCGGCCGGACCTGCCGGTGGCGCTAACGCGCGCCGTGGCGGTGTGCCTGCGCAAGGATCGCGATCAGCGCTTCGCGCACGTCGCCGATCTGGTGGCGGCGTTGGCGGAGATCGCGCCGCCGCGCGCGCGGGGCTCGATCGAGCGGATCCTCGGGCCGGCGCGACCGGACGGGGCTCGCCCGGCGGTCGCGCCGTGGCGGGCGCGTGCGACCGCGGGACCGATCGAGGGACCGATCGAGGGACCGATCGAGGGGACGTCGGGCGCCGGCGCCGCGTCGCGGCTCGCGCTCGGGGCCTCGTCGAGCGCCCCGCTGAGCGTCTCGGCGGTGGAGCCGGCCGCGCCGCCCTTCAGCTCGTCGCGCCGCCTCTGGATCGCCGCGGGCTTCGTGCTCGCGTGCGCGCTCACGGGCGCGGGCCTCGCCCTGACGCGCCCGCGCGGCGCCCCCGACGCGACGCCCTCCGGCGCCAGCGGCGCGAGGCGCCCGACCACGCTCGCCACCGAAGCCGCCGCGCCGTCACGCCCGCCCACCACGCCCACCACGCCCACCACGCCCACCACGCCCACCACGCCATCGATCGCCACGTCCCCCCATGCGAGCGCGTCCGCGGCACCCTCCACGCCGCCGAGCGCGCGTCCCCTCCTCTCGTCGCCGCGCGTTCCCGCGGTGGCGACCCGAGCGTCAGTGCCAGGGCCGAAGACCCCGAGCGCCAGCGCCGCGACCAGCGTCCCGACCCCGAAGGCGAGCAGCAACACCTCGAGCGTGTACGAAGAATGAGCCCCCGAGCCCCGCGGATCGTCTGCGCCCTCCTCGCGTTCGCGCTGCTGCAGCCGGCCTACGTCGGGCTCGCACGCGCAGATCGCACCCTCGGCCTCTCGCTGTACGACGAGGCCGACAAGCTCACGAAGTCGGGACGGTGGCCGCAGGCCTGCGAGGCCTTCGCGGCCAGCCAGAAGGAGCTGCCGCGACCGGTGACGCTCCTGCGGCTCGGCGATTGCTACGAGCGCATCGGCAAGACGGCGAGCGCGTGGGCGACCTTCCGCGAGGCCATGGTGGCCGCGCGAGCCGCGCAGACGAACCCCGAGTTCGACGGCGAGAAGGAGCGGCGACGCGAGGCGGAGGCGTCGAGGCGGCGCGACGAGGCCGAGAAGAAGCTCACGCGGCTACGCGTCGCGGTGACGAAGCCCGTGGCCGGGCTGAGCGTCCGGCGCGACGGCAGCGAGATCCCTGCGGCCGGCTGGGGCGCGGCGCTCGCGATCGACCCCGGGACGATCACGGTCGAGGCGAGCGCGACGGGCTACGAGTCGTGGAAGCAGGTCGTCGAGGTGGCCGGCGAGGGGAAGACGATCGACGTCACGGTGCCAGAGCTCACACCTTCGGCCGTGACCCCCTCGCTCGGCCCCGCGTCGCCGCCGCCCCTCGCGCTCGCGACACCGTCCGCGACACCGACCGCGACGACGGCGCCGCCGCGCACGTCCTGGTCGCCCGCCCCGGACGCCACCTCGGCGGGCTCGACGCAACGCACGGTGGGCCTGGTGATCCTGGGCGCCGGGATCGCCGGCCTCGGCGTCGGCGGCGGTCTCTGGGGCGCCGCTCGCTCCCGAGCGAACGGCGCGGACTGCGACGCGAACGGCTTCTGCGCGACGCAATCGGACGTCGACCGGCGCGCCAGTGCCCATTCGATGGCGAGCGCCGGAAACGTGGTCTTCGGCGTGGGCGCCGCGCTGGCCGTCGGCGGCTTGGTGCTGTGGCTCACGGGGTCGAGCGAGGAGCCGAGGTCGGGGGGCGCGTCGATCGGGCTCTCGCCGGGCGGGCTCGTCGTCGGAGGAGCGTTCTGATGCCCAGCCTGTCGCGCAGGGGCTCGATGGTCTGGACGCTCGGCGCGGCGTGCGTCCTCTCGAGCTGCACGATCGACGAGGGGCGCCTTCGGCCGGACTCCGGAGCCGCGGACTCGCAGGCATCCGACACCGCCCTCGACGGCACGCTCGACGGCACGCTCGACGGCGCGCACGACACGACCGGCGACGGCGTTCCCGAGGCCGCTGCCGACGCGAGCGACACGGCCGACGTCGCGGACACCGCTGCCGACGCGAGCGACACGGCCGACGTCGCGGACACCGCTGCCGACGCGAGCGACACGGCCGACGTCGCGGACACCGCTGCCGACGCGAGCGACACGGCCGACGTCGCGGACACCGCGATGGGGCCCGACTCGGGCGCGACGGTGGCGATCCCCGCCGGCACCCTCAGCGCGGGCGAGGTCACGTATTCGGTCGCGGTCGGCGCGTTCGAGCTGGATCGGACCGAGGTGACGGTGCGCGCCTACGGCCTCTGCGTCGCGGCGGGTCGATGCGCGACCGCGGAGCTGACCGGCTGCAGCTACGCGACGTGGGGCGCGGGGGCCGACGACATGCCGATCAACTGCGTCTCGTGGAACGAGGCCGTCGCGTTCTGCGCCTGGGCAGGCAAGCGGTTGCCGACCGAATGGGAGTGGGAGTACGCCGCGCGCTACGACGACGGACGCACCTACCCGTGGGGCGCCGGCGCTCCGAGCGGCACGAACGCGTGCTGGAATCGCACGAGCGGCCCCTGCCCGACGGCGAGCTCGTCCCCCGAGGGGGACTCCAAGCTCGGTCTCGAGGACCTGGCCGGGAACGTCTGCGAGTGGACCGCCAGCTGGTTCTGCGCCTCACCGCCTTGCACCAGCGGCTCGGAGCGAGCCTATCGCGGCGGCAACTGGGACCTGACCGACCCGACGAACCTCCGGTCCACGCAGCGCCTCGGGATCTCGCCCGACCTGCGCACCTGGAGCCTCGGCTTCCGCTGCGCCCGCTGAGCGCGTCGCGCCGCCCCTCACCCCCGCTTCGGCCCGAGGTCCGGCCACCCCTTCTCCCGCCGCCACGCGCGCTCCTCCTCGCCCAGCGCGGTGAGCACCTCGCGCAGGTGATCGGCGAGGCGCTTGTACGTGCGCAGCCGTCCTTCGGCGTCGTAGTACGGCGACAGATCCAGCGGCTCGCCGAACACCAGCGTGATCGGATCGCCGGTGCCGTCGAAGTTGCCGGCGACCTGTCGCTTGAGGTCGTTGTTGAGCCCGAGGACGAACGCCGGCACGACGATCGGCTTGCCGTGGTGGATGATCTGCCCGGTGCCGATCTGCGCGGGGAGCAGCGTGTACGGGTCGTCGGTCTGGTTGCGCGTCCCCTCGGGGTGGAAGCCGACCAGCGTGCCGCGGCGCGCGAGCAGGTCGGCGGTGAGCTCCACCACGTAGTCGTTGAAGCCGCGCGCCTCCTTGCGACGCATGACCGGCGGGTACATCGCCCACGCGCTCATCACGCCGTTCACGAGCACGCCCACCGGGCTCTCGTAGAAGAAGTTGCTGCGCACCGGGAAGTACATGCGCTCGATCCACGCGCAGTTGCGCAGCAGGACGCTCGAGATCACGTACGAGTCGAAGAAGCTCCGGTGGTTGGCGGCGATCATCACGCCGCGGTGCGGATCGAGGTCGCGCACGTGCTCGAGGCCGCGCACGTGCAGCAGGTTCTTGGTGCACTGGTGCACCCATGTCTTGCCGATCGTCGAGAGGAACGCCTGCGCCGCGCGCTTGAGGCGGGGGCTGCGGTTGACGGTGTCGGCGATGGTGAAGGCCGTCTTCTCGAAGCCTTCCAGCGTCGCGAGCTGCTCGGGTTTCGGCGTGCGCATGGCGAACGTGCACTGCTATCCGCGACCTCGGCCCAGGCGGCAATGCCCCACGCCTCGTTCTGGCGGTGCGAAACGCCCGTCGCAGTGCGTCCATCGCGCCCGGCGCTCCCGGCGATGGCTCCGCGGGGCGGGGCCTGTTCAGGCGGGCCAGGTCCCGATCCACGCCTCCAGCTCGGCGGCGTCGACGTCGTCGGGGCCGTTCAGGTCTCGCCGTAGCGACACCGCGCGACGATACAGCGCGAGGGCCTCGCGGCGACGGCCGAGCCTGCGCTGGACGTCGGCCAGATCGAGCACGAGATCGACCGCCTGCGGCGCGTCGGGGCCGAGGCGACGGTCGACGAGCGCGAGCGCCTGCATGCAGAGCGACTCGGCCGTCCCTAGGTCGCCGCGCTCCGAGAAGAGCGTCGCCAGGTCGCGCACGGCGGCGGCGACGTCGGGCCCCTCGGCCCCTTCGGAGGTGATCCGGAGCGCGAGCGCGCGCTCGAACACGACGCGCGCCTCGTCGAGCCGCCGATCGCGCAGGTAGAGCGCGCCGAGGTCGTGCAGCAGCCCCGCGGTGCGGTCGGCGTACGCGGGCCCCGCCCCTTCGAGGATCGCGCGGGCCCGCAGCAGCAGCGACTCCGCGGTGTCGTCCTCGAAGCGGCCATCGCCATAGAGGCGCGCCATCGCCTCGAGCGAGCGCGCGCAGTCCGGGTGATCGGCGCCGAGCTCCTGCTCGCGGATCTCGAGCCCCTCGCGGAACGCCCGCTCGGCCGCGCGCAGGTCGCCCAGCAGCTCGTGCGCGAACCCGATGAGATCGTAGACCTCCGCCGCGCGTCGGCGCGACAGCCCGCCCTCGTGCGCGAGCGCCTTCGCCGCGCGGTGCAGCGGAAGCAGCGCCTCGCTCGCGCGCTTCTCGGCCACCAGCACCTCGCCGAGCGCCAGGCAGCCGAGGACGACGTTGGCGTGCGAAGCCCCGAAGCGGCGATGGGCCTCGTCGAGCGCCTGGCGGGCCACGCCCTCGGCCTCGGTCACGCGCCCCTCGGCGAGCATCGCGCGACACGTGTCGACGGGATCGGTCCACATGACGGGCCGCTGCGGTGCAAGGCATGTTCCGAGCGCAACCGCCGCAGCGACGCGCCTCGAGCGCGCGCGCGGCGACGCAACCACTGCGTCGCGCTGCAGCCTGCGGGGCCCGACGCCGCCCGTTGCGCGGGGCCGCGGCGCCGCGCACCCGCACGCACGGACCACGAAACGAAGCACGCCGAGCCCTCTCGAGCCCGGCGTGCCGCCCCGTCCTGACGCGGGCTACTCGGCCGCGGCGACGAAGCCCGACGTCGCGAGCTCGGCGTCGACGCGCCGCGACTCCTGCAGCGCCTCTTCGCGCTTGCCGGCGAAGCGCTTGGCGAGGTCGAGCCACTCCTTGCTGACCTTGCCCTGGAGGAGCTCGCGCACGAGCGTGACGTCCTCCTTCGCGAACGCGATCGCCTCGTCGCGCTGCGCCCAGAGCGCCTTCGCGCTCCCGGCGACCGCGGGCACGGTGGCCTTCGCCGTCGCGAGCAGCTTGGCGGCCTTCGCCTTGGTGCGCGTCGCGAGCGACTGGGTCATGCGCGGGCCGATCTCGTGCACGAGATCCGCGCCCGCGCCGGCCACCGCGTGCGGCGCCTTGTGGAGCGGGCTGCCCAGGCGCGGGTGCTTCGCGAGCCAGGCCTCGGCCTCCTCCTTGGTGACGCCGTACTGCTTGAACGCCGCCTCGAGCTCGTCCTGCGCCTTGAGCTTCGCCTTGAAGAGGTACATCTGCACGCGCGAGTAGAAGTTCACGCGCCCGTCGCCGCTGGTCTCGACCGGGCAGAAGATCGAGCCCGGGTGCATCTCGGTGATCAGCGACTGCACGCCGTCGCTCACGCCCGCCGACGGCATGCAGCCGAACGGCTTCACGCTCAGCGTCATGTGCGCCTTCTGCTTCATGACGTTCAGGATCAGCTTGCCGACCTCCATGTGGCCTTCGCCGCCGCGGAGATCGTTGTTGTAGAACTTGTTCGAGACCTCGGCGATCTCGTCCATGTTCGGCAGCACGTAGCCCTCGAGGCCCACGGCGTACGCGAACACGTGGAACACCACGCGCACGGCCTTGTCGGCCACGTGCAGCAGCGCGCGCGTGCGCTGGATGTCCGTCACCCCCTCCATCGTGCCGAGGCCGTACTTGGACGTGTCGGCGCCGCGGAGGTTCATGCGGTTCTTGATGTCGTTACGCCCCTCCCAGATCGTGTAGAGGATCCAGGCCGTCACGAGCTGCACGTCGGCCTCGCCGCCTTCGCCCTCGAGGAAGCGCTGGAGCTGGTAGTTGCCGTCGCCCTCGGTCGTCATGGCCCAGAACTCGCCGATGATGCTGACGCGCGGCTTGGCCTGGAGCTTGTCGACCTTGACGTTGCCGAGCTCGCGGCGCGCCGACCAGAGCGCGCGCAGCACGCTCTTGTTGTGCGAGAGCGCGTCGTAGACCTTCTTCTTCACGCGCTCGAGCGCCTGGTCGGTGCTCCCCGGCACGACCTCGTAGGGGCGCACGCGGTAGCCGAGCGCGTTCACCACGTCGCCGGCCACGAGCCCCTTGATGAGCGCGATGAAGAACGGCGGGCTGAGATCGATCCCCGGCGCGCCGTCGCCCGTGGCCTGCTCGAAGCCCCCCTTCTGCTGGAAGAGCATGACGCGGAAGCCTTCGAAGCCCGCGTCGCGCAGCGCCTTCCTGTACTCGGTGACGTACATGCCGAAGCGGCACGGGCCGCAGGCGCCGGCCGTGAGGAAGACGTACTTCTTCACGATGTCGTCGGCCGACATGCCGTGCTGGTCGCGCAGCGCGCAGAGGTACTTCACCAGGTTGCCGACGGTGAAGTACGTCGGGTTGCACTGGCCGCGGTTGCCGAACTCCTTGCCGTGGCGGAGCGCCTCGTTGTCGGGGCACTCGAGGTGCTTCACGCGCATGCCGAGCCCCTTCATCGCCCCTTCGATGAAGTAGTCCTGCGCCATCGTGAGGCCCGAGATCAGGACGGTGACCTGGTACTTCTCGCTGTCACCCTTGGTGAACTCGAGGGCCGCCATCTTCTCGACCCAGTGCTCGCGATCGTCGGCGATGCCGAGCCGCGCGCGCTCCTCGGCCTCGAACTTGGCGAGCTCCTGCTCCATGTCGAGGTCGAGCTTCTCGGCCCCCTTCGCGATGGGGAGGGCGACCTTCTTCTTCACTTCGGCATTGACGCTGTTGCTCATGTCGTCCTCCCCGGATCTCGAGAGAGAGTCGGTAAATCGAATTCGCTCGCACCCGACCTCAGCCCACGCGTGCTCGCGCGGTGCGCGCTCCCCCCTCCGCTCGCGGAGAGGGGACCGGGGGTGAGGTCTACGAAGTCACTCCGCGTCGGCCGCGGCTTGAATGGCAATCTCGCTCTTGGGCGCGGTGAGGCGCTGCATCGAGCCGTCCTCGCGCTTCTTGCCGAGTTGAACGATGCCCTTCGGCATCTCGGGTTGCAGCTTCGGCGAGACGTACGCGTTCAGCCGGGCGCGCAGCTCGAGGAGCTGCTGCTCCACGGCCGGATCGCTCTTGCGCATGGCCGCGAGCTGGTTCTTCTTCAGCTCGAGGAGCTCGAGCCGCTTCTGGTCGATGCGATACGTGAGCTCGCGCTTCTTCTGCGAGGAGTCGGTGAGCCGCTCCTCGTGGAGCTTCAGCGAGTGCGCGTAGGTCTTCACGCGGATCTTGATCGAGCCGCCCGGCTTGTTCGCGTCGATGTCGTGCAGCGCGGCGTACGGCGTCGCGCTCGCCGTGATGATGTCGTCGACGAGGCCGTAGGTCGGCGCGTCGTGACCGCACTTGAACGACGAGAGGTCGAGCACCACGACGTTCGGGTGGCGCGCGGCGAACTTCGCCGCCCACACCTTCTGGCTCGAGTTGACCGAGTAGTTCTCGGGCCACACGTCGTTGATGTCGAGCGGCGACATCCCCTTGGCGATCTCGTCCTTGAAGTACTTCGAGAGGTACTCGACGTCCTTCGGGATCGAGCGGATCGACAGGATCGGGTAGCCGAGGACCTGGAACTCCTCGGGGATGCCGTGGTTCAGGCCCGGGTCCGAGTGGTACGGGCGGCCGATCATCAGGATCGCGACGCGGTCCTCGTTCTCGACCGTCTCGAGGATCGCGCGCCCCTTGTCCTGGACGTCCGCGTCGAAGATCCGCATCGCCTTCCACGCCTCGCGGCAGGCGAAGTCGTTCTCGTCCTCGGTGACGCCGAGGCGCTCGCCCCAGGTCTCGAACATGCGGCGCTGCAGGAGCATCGGCTCTTCGAACGAGAGCGCCGGATCGAGGTACTCGATGCCGCGCGCCGCGAAGTAGTCCTGCTCCTTCGTGAACGCCGCCTTCATGACCTCGGGCGCGCCCGCCACGATGGGGCAGCAGGCGTTGTCCATCGCCTTGACGATGAACGAGTCCACGTGCGTGAGGATCGGGAAGAAAATGTAGTTCAGCCCGCGCTTCTTGGCCGGATCGTGCTTGTGGAAGAGCAGGTTGTGGAAGTGCGCCTGCGAGACCTTGCTCGGGAAGCACGGGTCGATCGAGCCGTACTTGCCGCCCTCGACCCACATCTCCTCGGTCGTCTCGTCGCTGAACACGACGTTCGGCTTCTGGACGCCGAGCGCCTCGAAGTAGGCGCGGAAGTACGGCGCCGTCGAGTAGACGTTCAGCACGCGCGGGATGCCGATGCGCACCGACTTGCGCTTGGTCCAGGCCTCCGCGGAGCTGCGCTGGAAGGGGCGCGTGGTCTTCACGCGGCGGATGCCGAGGAAGCCCTTCTTGACCTCCACGTCCTCGATCGGCGTGCCCGCCTCGGGCATCGGCGCCGTGTCGTAGAAGTGGCGGAACGCGAGCCCGGCCTCGTAGTCGACGCAGTTGGGGAACTGCTTGGCGACCTTCTTGCGCTCGGCGACGAGGTTGACCATCGCGTCGTGCGACTCGACCGTTCCCTTCTCGCAGGAGAAGCCGCTGATGTAGCGGCTCGTCGTGCCGTCGGGGCGCTGCGCGTCGATGAACGTGCGCTTGCAGTTGTTCTCGCAGAAGTGGCAGGTCGTCGACTCGTCGTTGCGGCTCTCGTAGTTGATGGCGATCGCCGCATCGAGCCCGATGAAGGTCGACTTGCCCTTGCGCTTCACCACGCGCAGCGTCTCGAACGCCGCGCCGATCGCGCCGGCCTCGCCGGTGTGCGGGTGCACGAAGACCTCGGCCCCCGGCACGCGCTGCTTGATGTAGTCGACCTGCGCCTTGACCGCGGCGAGGTTGTATTGCGTGCCGCCCTGGAGAACGAACTTCTTCCCGAGCGCCGCCATGCGGGGGATCTGCACGACGTACTGCCAGACGTTCTTCGGCAGCACCTGCGCGAGCCCGGAGAGGAGCTCCTCCTTCGAGAAGCCCTCCTTCTGGAAGTTCACGCGATCGGTGTCGAGGAACACCGCGCATCCGTAGGAGAACTTCGGCGAGAGCTCGGCCTCGAACGCGACGTCGGCGTAGTTGCGGACGTCGACGCCGAACTGATCGGCCATCGCCTGCAGCAGCATGCCGTTGCCCGCGGAGCACTGGTTGCTCAGGCGGAAGTTCGCGATGTCGCCGTTCTTCATGAACAGGACCTTGATGTCCTGCCCGCCGATGTCGCAGATGACGTCGATGTCGCCGAAGTAGCGCACCGCCGACATCATGTGCGCGACCGTCTCGACGATGTTCACGTCGGCGCGCACGACCTCTTCGAGCACGTCGGCCGCGTAGCCGGTGGCGCCGAAGCCGAGGATGTCGAGCGTCGCGCCCTGATCGGTCACGCCCTGGCGGAGCGCCGCGAGCAGCTCCTTCATGTCGGCGATCGGGTTGCCCTTGGAGAGCTGATAGGCCTTCGCGAGGATCTCGCCTTCTTCGTCGACGAGCACCGCCTTCGAAGAGGTCGAGCCGCCGTCGAGGCCGATGATCGCCTTGACGACCTGCCCCTTCTCGAAGCGCGCGGGCTGGAACTTCGGGATGCGGTACGCCTCACGGAACTGCGCGAGCTCGTCGCCGCCCTTCGAGAGCGGCGGGCCGGCGCTCTCGCCGAGGCGCGCCTTGCGGCCGTTCTGGATGTAGTCGGTGAGGCCGTCGATGCCGAGGTAGCGGCCGATCGAGTCCTCCTCGTGCAGCCCGAGGAGCACCGCGCCGAGCGCCGCGTAGTACTGCGCGTTGCCCGGGACGATGATCAGCTCCTCGATCGGGACGTCCTTGGGGTACTCGTAGCCGCGCTCGTCCCAGGTCTGCGGGATGCGCAGGCGCCAGCACTCCTGCAGGAACGGCAGGTACGTGTTGGGGCCGCCGAGGAGCAGCACCTTCTGGCGCAGCGTGTTGCCGCGCGTGAGCACGCTGAGGTTCTGCAGCACGATCGCGTCGGCGAGCGAGCAGAGGACCTCCTCGCTCGGGATGCCCGACTTCACGAGGTTCACGATGTCGGTCTCGGCGAAGACGCCGCACTTGGCCGCCACGTGGTGGAGCTTCGAGTCGTCGAAGTGGAGCTTCATGACGAGCTCCTGCGCCATGCCCACCTTGATCATGCACTTGTCGATGGTGGCGCCCGTGCCGGACGCGCACTTGTCGTTCATCGACGCGATCGCGGTCTTCTGACCGTGCTCGTCTTCCTTGAAGATGATGATCTTCGCGTCCTGCCCGCCGAGCTCGACGACCGAGCCGACGTCGGGGTGCAGGTGCTCGACGGCGAGCGTGACGGCGTTCACCTCCTGCACGAACTTGCCGCCGGTCGGCCCCGCGAGCGGACCCGCGCCGGAGCCGGTGAGGAAGATGCGCCACGACTCGCGTGGCGAGCTCGGGAACGACGTCTCGATGCGCGCGAGGAACGCGAGCACGAGCTCCGGCTGCTTGGTCAGGTGGCGCTGGTAGTCGCTCCACAGGATCTGCTTCGTCGTCGGATCGACCACGACCGCCTTCACGGTCGTCGAGCCCACGTCCATCCCGATCACCAGCTCGCCCGTGTTGGGGCGCGGCGTGTCTCCTGCGATCGGCGTCTCCGTGCTGCTCATGGCTCCTCCGCGTTCGACGACTGACAACCCGGTCTGCCCCGAGGGGGGGCGCGAGCGGCGCTCGTGCGAGTGTTCTCGCGGTTCGCGTCGCCAAGGCCGAGTCAGCCCTAACTAGACTGGCGTGTCAGTCTAGCTGTCGTATCGCCACGCGCCAGCATCGCGCAAGGGTTGCGTGCGCTTCCGTCGCGCGGAAAATACGGCCTTCCATCGTTCCGCGGCTGCGGAATTCTCGAAACCTCGCGGTTGGCCTGCGTGAGCCTCGCCAATTGGCCGAACGGAGACCGCTCGTCACGCGGGGGGGCGCGGTCTACCGTTCGCCGCCGTGAGCGCCGATCGCGAGGCCCGCCGCCGACAGATCCTGGACCGCGCCCGCGACGTGTTCGCGCGCCGCGGCTATCACCAGGCCAAGATCGACGACATCGTCGCCGCGGCCGGGGTCGCGCGCGGCACCTTCTACCTCTACTTCCACGACAAGCGCGCCATCTTCGAGGAGCTCGTCCAGCGCTTCTGGCAGAAGATCGTGATGTCGATGGCGCGCATCGACGTCGAGCGCCCGGTCGAGCCGCAGGTGCTCGCGCAGGTGCGACGCATCCTCGACGTGTTCCTCGACGATCCGGCCATGGCGAAGATCATGCTGTCGGACGCGGCGGGCCTCGACGTGGAGTTCGATCGCCGGCTGCTCGCGTTCGCGGCCGACTCGGCGAAGCTCCTGGAGGACGCGCTGCACGACGGTCAGCTGCGCGGGCTGGTGAAGGAAGGCACGCCGAGCGTGCTCGGCTTCTTCCTGGTCGGCGGCGTGAAGGAGGTGCTCCTCCAGATCGTGCGCTCCGCGATCCCCGTCGACCGCGAGGCGACGACGCGCGACATCTACGCCATCCTCGCGCGCGGGATCCTCGTGGAGAACCCGAAGGCCAAGGCGAGGGCGAAGCCGACGCGCGAGGCTGCGCCGCCCGCGCCCGCGCCCGCGAAGAAGAAGCGCGCGACGCGCAGCTGAGCGTCCCGCGCCGCCCGCCCGAGCAAGCTCAGCCGGCGATGCGGCTGACGGCGAGCGCGGTCGCGACGTACGCGATCGCCTCGAGCGCGCCGACGCCGACGTTGCGGTCGCGACCGATGGCCCGGTCGAGCGCGCCCGCATAGAGCGAGGGGCGCGCGCCGAGGAAGAGCCCTTCGACCAGCAGCTGGCGCACCGGGTAGAACAGCAGCCCCGAGACGAGCGCGAGGCCGTACGCCTGCAGCGACCTCGCCCAGCCGAGGAACTGCCCCTCGACGGCGTGGCCGACCAGGATCGCGACGCCGATCGCGCAGCCCGAATACGACAGCGCGGCGGCGAGGTTCTCTCCGATGATCTCCTCCTCGTCGTCGTACGAGGTGAGCCAGCGGAACAGCGTGGTCAGCACGTAGAAGCTGATCTGCGCGAGCAGGAAGAAGATCGCCGAGACGCCGAGGCCGCGCAGATCGGTGCCCGCGATGGCCCGCGCGACGATGATGCCGGTCGCGACCGCGTGCGAGCCGGCGGCGAGCCCCGCGGCGACGTTGCCGCGGGCGAGCTCGGAGGGGAGGCGCGACTTCACGAGCACGAGCACGCCGAGCTTCTCGAACGCGAGGAACAGCACGAGCGCGGCCGCGCCGTAGGCCGCGACCCACAGCGCGTCCTGCCCGAGCGAGCGCCCCTGCACGCAGCCTCCGACGATCGAGCCCGCGATCAAGAAGATGCCGAGCACGTTGCCGACGAGCACCAGCGCGCGCGCGGCGCTGCCGTGCTCGCCCGGCTTGGCGCCGGCCGACGCGCGAAACCCGTCGGCCGGCGAGACGAGCCGCTGCGCCGCCACGAACGCGAGGAGCAACCCGAGCGTCGTCGCGACGCCGAAGCCGAGGAGGTAGAGGGAGGACGTCACTCCGGGCGAGACTATCCGTTCCGACCGACCCGCGCGCGCCGGCGCCGCGCGACGCCGAGGCCGACCAGCGCGCCGAACGCGAGGGCGAAGGCGGACGCCTCGACGCCGCCGCCCGCGCCCGCGAGCGCGCAGCCGCTGCTCGTCGACTGACCGGGCGCGGCGAGCCCCTGATCGTTCGGGTCCTTGCAGCGCTCGGTCGGCTTGTCGCACACGTTCGGCGACGAGCAGTCGGCGTCGGTGAGACAGACGGAGTGGCAGGTGCCGTCGGTGCCGCAGCGATACGGAGCGCAGCTCTGGGTCTGGCCGTTCGGCGCGATCGAGCTCGTGCCGTCGGCGCTGCAGGTCGACACCGCGAAGCACTTGCCGCTCGCGCCGTCGCAGACGCTGCCGGCCTGGCAGTCGGCGTTGGACGCGCAGGTGGCCTTGCAGAGCCCGCCCGCACACGCGTAGGGCGCGCACGAGATCGCGGTCGGCGCGGGGCAGTGCCCGGCGCCGTCGCAGCGCGCCTCGCCGGTCGCCTTGCCGTCGGTGCAGCTGGCCGCCGCGCAGACGACCGTCGCGCCGTTCTTGAAGCCCGCACAGGAGGTGCGCGAGACGCCGTCGCAGGCGGCCGCGGCGCACGCGTTCCCCGCCCCGTCGCTGCAGGCGGCGCGCGTGCCGTGCGGCGCGCCGACCACCGGCGTGCAGAGCCCGAGGCTCCCGGCCACCGAGCACGCCTCGCACTGCCCCGCGCACGCGGTATCGCAGCAGACGCCGTCGGCGCAGTGGCCCGAGGTGCAGTCGACGTCGCCCATGCAGGCCACGCCGTTGGGGGTGCCGCCGGCGTACGCGAGCGCGGGCGAGAGCGTGAGGGCGAGGGTCGCGACGAGCGTGGAGACGAGCTTGTTCATGAGGGGTCCTCGGTTCGAATCAGCCGCGGAGCGTCGTGCCGAGCACGTCGATCGCGCGCGCGAGCTCGGCCTCGGGGAGCCGGCCCATGTTGGCGATGCGGAAGGCCTTGGTGCGCAGATCGCCCTGCCCCGCGTAGATCACGAAGCCGGCGTCGCGCATCGCATCGTGGAGGCGCTCGTAGGTCAGGCCGGCGGGCATGGCGATGGTGGTGATGGTGTTCGAGCGCAGCTCCTTCGGGAGCCAGAGGCGCAGGCCGAGCCGCTCGACCCCGTCGCGGACGATCTTCGCATAGCCGGCGTAGCGCGCGAGGCGGCGCGCGAGCCCCTCCTCGTCGAGGAGCTTCACCGCGACGTCGAGCGCCATGAGCACCTGCACCGCGGGCGTGAACGGCGTGTCGTCGGCGTCCTGCTTGGCGAGGTAGCTCGGCAGGTGGAGGTAGAGCGTGCGCGCGGGCTCGGGCGCGAGCCGCGCGAGGGCCTCTCGGCGCAGCACGACGAAGCAGATCCCGGCGAGCCCCTCGAAGCACTTGTTCGCGGTGCAGGCGGCCGCGTCGACGCAGCACGCCTCGAGATCGATCGCCTCGCCGGCGAGCGAGCTCACCGCGTCGAGCACGAACGCGAGCCCGTGGTGCCTGGCGATGGCGCCGATCGCCTCGACCGGGTTCAGGAGGCCGGTCGTGGTCTCGTGGTGCACGGCGGCGAGCGTGGTGAGCTTCACGCCGCGCGCCTTCGCCTCGACGATCGCGCGCTCCACGGCGCCGAGGTCGGGGGCCACCGAGGGGTCGCTGATCACCTCGACGACCTCGGCGCCGTGGGCGCGCCCCATCTTCGCGATGCGATCGCCGTAGACGCCGTTCGACACGACGACCAGGCCCCCGCCGCGCGGCACGAAGCTCGAGATCATCGCCTCGACCGCGCAGGTGCCGCTGCCGGTGAGCAGCACCGAGGCCCAGCGCTGCGCGTCGACGGAGAGCACGCGCAGGAGCCCGGCGCGCACGCGGCGCTGGAGGGCGAAGAACTCGGGCTCGCGGTGGCACCAGTCGGGGCCCGCGATCGCGCGCTTCACGTCGGGGTGGACGTTCACCGGGCCCGGGTTCAAGAGGTACGGCTGCTCCGTAGGCATCGCCCCCGAGCTAACGCAGAGCCCGCCCAAGGGGAAGCTCGACCCCCGCTCGGCGGCTCCGCCGCGGCAGAATGCG
This sequence comes from uncultured delta proteobacterium, assembly GCA_903923175.1. Classification (GTDB taxonomy): domain Bacteria; phylum Myxococcota_A; class Polyangia; order Polyangiales; family JADJMO01; genus CAIXWQ01. The sequence goes on from CAIXWQ010000843.1 coordinate 19,736, forward strand.
CCGGAACGCCTCCCGGCCCAGGTCGTGCTAACGCTGGGCGTTCCGATGCGTCGCCTCGCGCTCCAGCTCCCCGCCGCCGCCCTGTTCGCGCCGCTCGTCTTCGCGCTCGCGTTCACCACGCCCGCCTCGGCCACGGTCGTCGAGAAGGTCGTCGCGATCGTCGGCGATCAGCCGATCCTGCTCAGCGAGGTCAACCAGCGCGCGCGCCCGTACCTGGTGAAGATCTACGGCAGCGTGCCGAAGGTGCAGCAGGACGTCGCCATCACCGAGATGCGCGCCGAGCTGATCAAGAAGATGGTCGAGGAGCGCCTCGTGGCCCTCTCGGCCGACAAGCTGAACGTGAACGTCACGACCAAAGAGGTCGACGACGCGATCAAGCTCAAGGCGGCCGACGAGAAGAAGTCGGTGGCCGAGGTCATGACCGACTCGGCGAAGCTCGGGATGAGCGAGGCCGACTACCGCGACGAGGTCCGGCGCGAGCTGCTGTTCGGCAAGATGCTCGAGACGCGCGTGCGCGGCCGCGTCCGCCCGACCGAGGACGACGCGAAGGAGTACTTCAAGCGCCTGCAGGTGCAGGAGCGCCGGATGCAGACGTGGCACGGCGCGATGATCGTGCTCACGCTGCCGCCCGGCGAGGCCGGCGAGCCCGCGCGTACCCTCGCGGACGCCATCGTGAAGCAGGCGCGCGGCGGCACCGACTTCGGCTTCCTCGCCCGCAAGTACAGCGTCGACGGCGCCACGCGCGACAAGGGCGGCGATCTCGGCTGGCGGCAGCCGTCGGGCTTCGGCAAGGCGATCGACGAGGCGGTGATGCGCCTCGATCGCGGCGAGATCTCGGAGCCGCTCATCGGGCCGTCGACCATCACGATCGTGAAGATCGTGGATCGCGAGCAGAGCCAGATCCCCGACTACGCAAAGGTCCGCGACGCGGTCTTCGGCCGCGTGCGCGACGAGCTCCTGCAGAAGCAGATCAAGGTCTGGCTCGAGGAGCTGCGCCAGGGCGTCTACGTCAAGGTCCAGCTGTAGGAGCCTCGCGCGCGCGAAGCGCGGGGGCTGCTAGGATGGGCGGGCGATGAGCGGCGAGGATCTCCGCGGCGAGGTACGGCAGATCGCGTCTTCGCTGCGCGCGCTGCTCGAGCAGCTGCAGGAGAGCGGCGCGGACGCCATCCCGAGCGAGCCCGTCGCGCGGCGCGCGCCCTCGCAAGCGCAGGCCGCACCGGCGCCCCACGCGCCCCACGC
>CAIXWQ010000844.1 GCA_903923175.1 uncultured delta proteobacterium
CGCCATGAGCCGCTCGAGCGCCCACGTTGCCCCGGGACGCGCGCAACGCCCGGCGGCCTCGCACGGGGCGCGCGCCGCACGTTCGCCGCGACCGAGCGCGGGCACGCGGCTCGCTATGCGGGGCGTGGCGCCGCACCCGCGCGCGCGCCCCGGAGCCACGCCATGTCTCTCGCCTCGGTCGATCGCTACTACGAGAACCTCGACGCCCGCTCGCCGCTCACGCGCTACCAGGGGATCCCGATGGTGTGCGAGCCCGGTCTGCACGAGCGCGTCGCGATGCTCGCGGAGGCCACGCTCCCCGCCTCGGCGCGCTCGCTCCTCGACGTCGGCTGCGGCCAGGGGGCGCTGTCGCTGCGGCTGGCCGATCGCGGCTTCGACGTCGACGCGCTCGACATGTACGACCGCTGCCAGTGCAAGGACCGCGTGCGCTTCCAGCGGGCGACCGTGGAGACCGCGCAGTTCGACCGCCGCTTCGACGCCATCACGCTGGTGGAGGTGCTCGAGCACCTCGAGTCCCCGTTCGCCGTCCTGCGGCGCTGCGTGGAGTGGCTGAAGCCGGGCGCGCGGCTCTTCGTGACCACGCCGAACGTCGACTCCGACTTCAGCCGCGCTTGGTTCATGCTGCGCGGCCACCACTGGTACTTCGACGAGCACCGCCGCGCGAACGACGGCCACATCACGCCGGTGCACGACTTCCAGCTTCGCGAGTTCTGCGAGCGCGCGGGGCTCGAGATGGAGCACCACGAGGGGGCGCTCGAGAACCGCGTCCCGGGCCGCGCGCACGGCGTGGTGATGTCGATGCTGAAGGCCTACCAGCGCGTGAGCGGCGCGCCGCGACGCGAGGGGCGGATCGCGATCTACGTGCTGCGCAAGCCGGCGTGAGCGCTCCGCCGCGCGCGACGGCGGCCACCTGAAACGCGAAAGCCGCCCCCGTGAAGGGACGGCTTTCACGCGCTCGCGGCGCCCGCTGCGCCCACGGTGTCGGACCGCGGGCGCGCGCGAAGCCGCTGCGTCGCTCAGTAGCGGTAGTTCTCGGGCTTGTACGGCCCCTCGGTGCTGACGCCGATGTAGTCCGCCTGCTCCTTGTTCAGCTTGGTGAGCTTCACGCCGAGCTTGTCGAGGTGCAGCCGCGCGACCTTCTCGTCGAGCTTCTTCGGCAGGATGTGCACGCCGACCGCGTACTTGCCGGGCTCGGTCCAGAGCGCGATCTGCGCGAGGACCTGGTTGGTGAAGCTCGCCGACATGACGAACGACGGGTGGCCGGTGGCGCAGCCGAGGTTGAGCAGGCGGCCGCGGGCGAGCAGCGTGACGCGCTTGCCGTCCTTGAAGATGAAGTGATCGACCTGCGGCTTGATGTTCTCTTCCTTGCAGTTCGCCTCGAGCCAGCGGACCTGGATCTCGGCGTCGAAGTGGCCGATGTTGCCGAGGATCGCCTCGTCCTTCATCACGGCCATGTGCTCGCCGCGGATGATGTCCTTGTTGCCCGTCGCGGTGATGAAGATGTCGCCCTGCGGGGCGGCCTCCTCCATCGTCGTGACCTGGTAGCCCTCCATCGAGGCCTGCAGGGCGCAGATCGGGTCGATCTCGGTGATGAGCACGCGGGCGCCGAGGCCGCGGAGCGACTGCGCGCAGCCCTTGCCCACGTCGCCGTAGCCGGCCACGACGGCGACCTTGCCGGCGAACATCACGTCGGTCGCGCGCTTGATGCCGTCGCCGAGCGACTCGCGGCAGCCGTAGAGGTTGTCGAACTTCGACTTGGTGACGGAGTCGTTCACGTTGAACGCCGGGACCTTGAGCTCGCCCTTCTTGTGCATCTCGTAGAGGCGGTGCACGCCCGTGGTCGTCTCCTCGGAGAGGCCGCGGACCGGGTCCTTGCCCGTGAACAGATCGGGGCGCTTCTGGTGGACGTAGATGGTGAGGTCACCACCGTCGTCGAGGATCATGTTCGGGCCGAGGCCGCCCTTGAACGCCGTGATCTGCTGGAGGAGGCACCAGTCGTACTCCTCCTCGGTCTCGCCCTTCCAGGCGAAGACGGGGACGCCGGTCGCGGCGATGGCGGCCGCGGCGTGGTCCTGCGTCGAGTAGATGTTGCACGACGTCCAGGTGACCTCGGCGCCGAGCGCCGTCAGCGTCTCGATCAGGACCGCGGTCTGGATCGTCATGTGGAGACAGCCGGCGATGCGCGCGCCCTTGAGAGGTTGGCTCGCGCCGTACTCGGCGCGCAGGGCCATGAGCCCGGGCATCTCCTTCTCGGCGATCTGGATCTCCTTGCGACCCCAGTCGGCGAGCTTGATGTCGGCGACCTTGTAGTTCTGAGCGGTCATGAGCGTAGGTTCCTTTTCTGCGGTTTCTGCGGTTCGTGGTCCGAAGCACCGCCGTTGCCCGTCACGGGGCGCCGGGCGGCGAAGACTTGCCAAGGGAGGTGGTGATCGGGGGCGCCCACGCCGGGCGCGAAGTCGGGGACGGTGGTGATGGCGACGTCCTCGAGGCCGGCCGCGCGCGCGAACCGGCGCAGCTCGGCGGGCTCGAAACCGAGCCACAGATCGGCCTGCGCGCGCATCGATTCGTCGTCGTGGTGGGCGTAGTCGAGCACCACCACCGCGCCGCCCGGCCGCGCGAGGTCGGCGAGCGCGCGCATCGTCTCCTGCGGGCGCGCGGCGTGGTGGAGCAGGCGCACGCCGAACACGACGTCGGCGCCGCCGTGCGCGTCGACGGCGCGCCGCACCGCTTCGCCCTCGAGCTCGCCCTCTACCAGCTCGACGTTGCGGAAGCCGCGCTGCTCGACGCGCGCGCGGCAGCGATCGAGCTGCGCGGGCTCGCGATCGATGGCGACGACGCGCTCGAAGACGGGGCAGAGCACGTCGAGGAGGCTTCCATCTCCCGTGCCGGCGTCGACGGCGAGCGCCCTGCGCGGCAAGAGCGGCGCGAGCGCGGCGAGGTAGCGCGGCAGCTCGCCCGGGATGGCCGCGAACGACGGCCGCCCCTGCTCGCGACCGAAGAACGCCCGCGCCGCCGCGTCGCGCGCGCGCACGACCTCGACGATGCGCGCGAGGCTGCCGTCCTCGACGCAGAGCGCGCGGCCGGCGACCAGCGCGTCGGCGACGACCGCGTCCTTGGCCGCGCCCTGCGCGAGGCGCACGAGCACGCGCGTCCCCTGCTTGCGCTCGACGAGCAGCCCGCGCTTGCGGAGCGGCGCGGCGTGCCGCGAGACGTTCGGCTGCGCCTCGCCCAGCAGCTCGGCGAGCTCCCCGACGGCGAGCTCCTCCTCGGCGGCGAGGGCGAGCAGGCGCAGGCGCACCGGCTCGGAGAGGAGGCGGTAGAGCTCGCAGCGATCCAGCCCCGGGCGGGGCAGGTCGAGATCGAGATCCTCCGCGGCGGCCACCAGGAGTATCTATGCGATCATGCGGATGGATGCAACTAGACTAGAAACACCGCAGAATCTAGCTGCTCAGTCGGGGAACGGGAGCGAGAACGTGTCCATCACCGCGAGCGAGCGCCCGCCCTTGGCGAGCGCGTGCACCTCGGCGCGGACCTCCCGCTCGCCGACTTGGTAGACCGTGAAGTGGAAGTCGCGGATCGGCGGGCCGTCGAAGAGATCGTCGGGGTGACGCCGCCGATCGCCGATCGCGAGCGGCGCGCGCGGGCCGCCGCCGCCACCGCTGACCACGTACGTCTTGCCCGCGCGCAGGAAGCGCTCGTAGCTGTGGACGTGGCCGGCGAGCATCGCGAGCGTCTTGCGGGCGCGCGCGAAGGGGCCGACGAAAGCGCGCTGGACGTGCAGCTCGTCGCCGGTGACGGTGCTGTTGGTGTAGGGCGGGTGGTGCAGCAGCACGAGGACCCCGCGCACGCCCGGCGCGGCGTCGGCCTCGCGCAGCCGGGCCTCGAACCAGCGCGCTTGCTCTTCCCACTCCGCGGGGGCGAGGCGGTCTTCGTTGCTGTCGAGGAAGACGAGCCGCCGCGGCCCGAGATCGACGACGTACCAGTGCCGGCGCTCGACGAGGGGCAGGCGCGCGAAGAAGTGCGACTCGGCCCCCGCGCGACCGAGCCAGTACTCGTGGTTGCCGAACGCGCCGACGACCGGGATGGCGGCCGTTCGCCAGGGCTCGGTGAGCGCGTCGAAGCGGGCCCAGTGCGCGTCGGCGTCGCCGTCGAAGACCAGGTCGCCGGTGATCGCGAGGAGATCCGGGCGCGCCTGGGCGATGGCCTCGACGACGAGGGCGCGCTCGGGATCGTTCTGCTCGCGCCAGACCTCGAGCTTGGAGGTGCGCTGGAGATCGCCGACCACCGCGAGCCGCGCGCCGGGGTGCCAGCGCGGCAGCGGCGCGACGAACGC
>CAIXWQ010000845.1 GCA_903923175.1 uncultured delta proteobacterium
CCGCGACCTTGTGGAGCAGCGGACCGCGCGCCGAAAACACCTCGTACAGGGCCTTCGCGATCGCAGCCTCTTGACTGCTCGTCGTCGTTTGACCGGCGGCGCAGTCTTCGTAGAGCTGGTTGATTGCCCCGGCGATGCTGTCGGTCAGGTCGTGCGCGGACCGACCTCTCCTCCGGCGGTCGTCGGGGAAGACCCATCCCGAAATGCGTTCGGACCTCAGCTTGATCGCGTCCTCCCGCTTGTCGGCGGCCCTGGCTGCGATTTCAGCGAACAAGTGATCCCACTCCTCCCCAACGGAGAGTCGCAGCGACCTCGCGCTCGTCGAGCAGAGCGAGAAGTTGGCATCGCGGACGCGACCCATCCAGTGAGCCAGCGAGTGGTACGCGGCCCTCGCGATCGGAGACCCAACAATTTGGGCGGCATCGCAGACGAAGAAGAGTCGCGAGCCCGGAGCGCCTATGCCTCGTTCAAGTGGGTCGGCTGCCTTTCGGAAGACGTGAAGCACGAGATGAAAGCAGAGAAGCGTGCGCAGCTGGTCGAGCTGCTGTTCGGGGCCAAAAGAGTCAGATGCCCAAGACTGAATTAGGTGTTCAATGTCTTCGCGCGCGATCTCGTGGCCGGGTTGCTCGGCATGCACAACCTCGCTCGTCGTCGTCACGCTGGTTGCATTCGCTCGCCGATCCGCGAGTGTCAGGATTGCGCGGCCGAGGCGGGCTAGCGGTTGGTCGGCCCAGCGCTCGACATGCGCCTTCAGCGCACTGTGCGCCGTCGGCGTGAAGAACCTGGCGGCAAGAGAGCCCACTGACCGGTACGCATTTGCTACAGGCTTGTCTCTTTGGCCATCGCCAACGAAATCGAGCCCAATCGGCGCCAGCGTGATCGGCTCACGGGAGCGGGTCCGGCTCACGGCGAGGCGGTCATACATGAGCCGGCGAATGCCCAGCGCAGCCTCAATGTTGGAGCCCGGAGGAAGCAGGTCGCGCCAGGCCGCGTCGTCTTCGCGAAACAGTCGCCGAAGCACGGAAAGGTTACGCCGTGTTCCGTAGAGCTCTCCCAGCGTGTCGCTGACGGCGTCGAGCGGCAGAACGCTGTAGAGGTAGTCCGCTTCGTAGAACTGCTTCAGCGCTTCCGGGACGGACACGAACGACATGGTCAACGCTCCCCTTGATCGTGAACTTCAATCGAACCGTCGGCGCGGAGACGCAGCCTGAAGGTTCGCGCGCCGCTCTTGAATATCAAGGTGGCCGGTCCGTCGGCGGGGGTGCCAAAGTCGCGAATCAGACGTTCCTTGAACCGCTGTACGTCGAGCAGGTAGGTTCCGAACGCCTGCGGAGCACGGAAGCCCTGTGCTGCGGCATAGAGTAGCTCGAACAGCCCCAAGTCGACGCGGAGGGAGACCTGCACTTGCTGCCCCCGAGCGATCAGGACCAGTGCGGGCGCGCGATGCTCAACATATCGAACCGCCGAGTCCGGAGGCGGGGGTAGTCGACGGAGCTCGACGTCCGGCGTGCTCGCGAGGCCGTAGCGAACGCCGAAACGCACGCCTGATCCGAGCTCCTGAGGATCGAGCTGGCTGTCCCTCAGGGTCGGGATCACAGCCTGAGCAGAGGTTTCTTTTGC
>CAIXWQ010000846.1 GCA_903923175.1 uncultured delta proteobacterium
GATCCGAACGACGCGAAGAACACCATCCTCGAGATCCGCGCGGGCGAAGGCGGCGAGGAGGCGGCGCTCTTCGCGGCCGACCTCTTCAAGATGTACTCGCGCTGGGCCGAGACCCGCGGCTGGAAGCTCGAGGTGATGTCGCTCTCGGAGGCGAGCGCCGGCGGCTACAAGGAGCTCGTCGCGCTGGTGACGGGCAAGAACGTCTACTCGGCGCTGCGCTTCGAAGGCGGCGTCCACCGCGTGCAGCGCGTGCCGGCCACCGAGACGCAGGGGCGCATCCACACCTCGACGGCGACGGTGGCGGTGCTCCCCGAGGCCGAGGACGTCGATGTGCACATCGACGAGGCGCGCGATCTCGAGATCTCGATCGCGGCGAGCGGCGGCCCCGGCGGGCAGGGCGTCAACACCACCAACAGCGCGGTGCAGCTCCTCCACAAGCCGAGCGGGCTGATCGTCAAGTGCCAGGACGAGCGCTCGCAGATCAAGAACAAGGCGAAGGCGATGAAGATCCTGCGCGCGCGCCTGCTCGACATCGAGCGCGAGAAGCAGGACTCCGCGGTGGCGGCGGAGCGACGCGGGATGGTCTCCACCGGCGAGCGCTCGATGAAGGTCCGCACCTACAACTACCCGCAGAACCGGGTGACCGATCACCGGATCAAGCTCACGCTGAACAAGCTCGATCGCGTGATCGGCGGCGATCTCGACGAGCTGATCGCGGCGCTCCAGTCGAATCGCCAGGCCGAGCTGCTGCGCGCAGGAGGCCTGTCCGACGGGTCGTCGGCGCCCAGCTATGGCAACCCGGAAGACTGAAATCGCGACGGACGCGGCGCCCAGCGTCGCGTGTGCACGGGAGGGGCACGCGCAGCGCGCGATGCGCACTTTTTCGCGGCGGATCGGCCGCGTGGTGCGCCGGCGCGCACGTGTGCACTCGGCCGAGGCGCACCTCTGCTCCCTTTCTGCACCAAGCGTGCGTCTTAGGAACGGGGCATGTCACACGCCGACACGCTCCTCCGTTCGCGCCGCCTCGGCCGCGCCACCCTCGTCGTCTCTTCGGTCGCGCTCCTCGGCGTGATCGCGTGCGGCAGCGCCGACTCCGGCGTCGTCGAGCCGGCGACCTCGACCGCGACCGACTCGTCCTCCTCCGTGCTCCACGCACCGGGCTCCATCGCGACCACGAGCCCCGCGCCGACGACGACCGACTCGTCCTCCGCCTCTTCGACGGGGACGACGCCGACGCCGGCTCCGACTTCGACGGGGACGACGCCGACGCCGGCTCCGACTTCGACGGGGACGACGCCGACGCCGGCTCCGACTTCGACGGGGACGACGCCGACGCCCACGCCCACGGGGACGGCGCCGACGCCCGCGCCGACCTCGACGGGGACGACGCCGACGCCCGCGCCGACCTCGACGGGGACGACGCCGACGCCCGCGCCGACCTCGACGGGGACGACGCCGACGCCCGCGCCGACGAGCACGAAGCCGACGCCGGCTCCGACTTCGACGGGCACCGCGCCGACGCCTGCGCCGACCAGCACGACGCCGACGCCTGCGCCGACCAGCACGACGCCGACGCCTGCGCCGACCAGCACGACGCCGACGCCCGCGCCGACCAGCACGACGCCGACGCCCGCGCCGGCGGCCGGCACGACCGAGTTCGCGCCGTACTTCTACACGTGGGGGTGGGGCGACTCGTCGTACGCGTTCACCTCGCTCGTCGATCTGCGCAAGAAGGCCGGCACCAAGGCGGTCACCCTCGCCTTCGTGCTCGGCAGCGGCAGCTGCACGACCACGCGCGACATCCAGGACAACCTGACCGACGTGAAGGCGTACGTCGCGGGGGGCGGCCACGTGAAGGCCTCGTTCGGCGGCGCCAGCGGCACGTACCTCGAGAACACCTGCTCGAGCGCGGCCGCGATGCAGAAGGCGCTCGAGGCCTTCGTGGACGAGACCGGGATCACCGACCTCGACTTCGACGTCGAGCAGTCGCAGGCCGAGACCAGCGCGGTGAACACGCTGCGCGCGCAGGCGCTCGCGGCGGTGCAGAAGAGCCGCGGGATCAAGGTCGCGTTCACGGTGCCGGCGACGCCGAGCGGGATCTCGAGCGAGGTCCTGCCGACGATCAAGGCGGCCCTCTCGGCCGGCGTCACGATCTCGCACGTGAACCTGATGACGATGGACTACGGCAGCGGCGCGGGGAAGATGGCCTCGTACGCCACCGGCGGCGCCACGGGCTGCGCCTCGCAGCTGCAAGGGATGATCTCCGGGCTCACCTCCGCGGCCGCGTTCGAGATGGTCGGCATCACGCCGATGATCGGGCAGAACGACGTCTCGTCCGAGGTCTTCACGCTCGCGGACGCGCAGACCGTCGCGACGTTCGCGAAGTCGAAGGGGGTGGGGCTCCTGTCGTTCTGGGCCATCCAGCGCGACAAGCCGTGCAGCGGCGGCGTCGATCTCGCGAGCTGCAGCAACGCGCAGACGAGCAACTACCAGTACGACGCGATCTTCCAGGCCGCCGCGACGCCCTGAGCGCCGTAGCCCCGCGGTCTCCGGACCGGTGGAGGAGCGCGAGGGGGAGCGGCGGTCGCGCCCTCTCGCAGGGCGCCCGCCGGGCGCCCGCTCCGACGACTACTGGATCACGGGCGCCGACGTCCGCACGCCGGCGCCCCACCACTGCGTGGGGCCGTTGGTGATGGCGAGCTTCGTCCCCTTGCCGGTCGTGAGGTTGATCGAGAAGAGGTCGCCGGCCGAGCCGAAGCCGTAGAGCGTGCCGCCCCAGTAGCCGACGCCGTAGAGCGAGCCGGCGCCGCAGTCGCCGAGGTCCTTCTTCACCTTGCCGGTCTTCGGATCGACGACGACGACGTGGTTGTTCCCGCCGAGCGTCGGCGGGTTCACGGTCGCGTACACCGCGTCGCCGATGATGCCGACCGCGTCGCCCGCCGAGGTGAAGCCGCCGCCGTAGGCGCCGAGCTTGGTGAGCGTGGCGCTGGTCGCGCCGGCCACGACGTCGATGCGGTACCAGTCGCCGCTCGACGCGACGCCGATGAGGACCTCGTCGGTCGCGTCGATCATCCCCTCGGGGATGAACGTCAGGCCGTTGAAGGTCTGCGACAGCGTCGCGAGGTGCGTGCCGGTGGGCTTCGGCTTGCTGTAGTCGATGCGGTAGAAGTCGCTGGTCACGCCGGTCCCCGCGACCGCGTACATCGTGCCGAGCTTGTCGAGCGCGATGTCGGTGACCTCGGTGAGCGCGGCCCCCTTGGCGTCGACGAAGTCGCCGATCTTGGTGACGACGTGCGTGTTGGGGTCGAGCTTGTAGAGCGTGGAGCTCGAGTGCGCGTAGATCGCGGCCTCGAGCCCGCCCGGCAGCGCGTCGCCGCTCGCGTCGATCTGGAAGCCGCCCGAGTCGTCTCCGGCGTCGAACGCGAAGCCGCCGCTGTCGTCTCCGGCGCCGCTGTCGACGTGCGTCGTCGAGCCGCTCCCCGCGTCCTTGGCGGCCGAGCAGCCGCCGAGCGTGACGAGCGTGACGAGCGCGCCGAGCGCTGCGAGCGCGCCCAGCGTGAGGCGCGCGCGGCGCACGAAGGGCCTGGCGGCGGCCGACGGCGCCGAAGCAGCCGAGGGCGCGGAGACGACGGAGAGCGAGCGGCGCATCGCTGCAGCGTAGCGCCGTCCTCCGCCGTCCACCGGCGCGCCATCGTGCGCCAGAGGAAATCTCCGCCCCGGCCGCGCGCGCCGCTGCGGTCCAGGGTGGCGCTCGTGTAGGCTCACTCCGGCACGCTCACCTTTCTTCGAGGTCCCCCCGAATGCACAGCCTGCTCGCCCGCCGACTGTTCGGCTTCGCCGCCGGAACCCTCGCCCTCCTGGTCGTCGCCGACGCGTCGGCGCGCGCCGCCGCCAAGAAGGACGCCGACGCCCCGGACGCCGCGGAGTCGAAGGACGACGACGCCAAGAAGAAGAAGAAGGGCGACGACGACGACTCCGACGCGAAGTCGGACGCGAAGTCGAGCGACGAGCAGGACGAGAAGGCCGAGGGGAAGAAGAAGGAGAAGGAGAAGGCCCCGGACCCGAACGGCGCCTACGAGGCCGAGGGGAAGGACTACTACTTCGTCGGCCTGCGCTACCGGCACACCATCCTGCCGAAGTTCCTGATCAACCTCTTCGTCGACGGCGGGCCGAGCGTCGTCTCGATCCCGGGCTTCGGCATCGAGGCGAGCAAGCGGCGCGACGGCTTCGAGATGATCGGCGCGCTCACCTACCAGAACTGGGGCATGGACCCCTTCCCGTTCAAAGGGAAGAACGAGAGCGACTACGCCTACGAGATCGCGCAGTCGCAGATCAAGATGCTCAACGCGACGGCCGACTTCCTCTGGTCGTCGAAGCTGAGCGGGCAAGAGCTGCAGTTCCAGTACGGCCTCACCGCCGGCATCGGCGTGGTCTGGGGCGATCTGATCCACCAGCAGGCGAGGCCCGCCAACGGCGGCGACTCGCCCGGCAACCCGAGCACGTACGTCCCCTGCCAGGGCCCCGGCGACGCGGGCTCGAACAGCTACTGCAACCCGAACGACAACCAGCGGTGGGCTGGCTACAAAGAGCCGTCGTGGGCGGGGGGCGGCTACAAGCCGATCATCTACCCGACCTTCGGCCTGCAGCTCGGCCTGCGCTGGAAACCGGTGAAGCAGTTCGTGGGGCGGCTCGACGTCGGGTACAACCTGTTCTCGGGGTTCTTCTTCGGGGTCGGCGCCGACTACGGCATTTGAGTCGAGCCCGGTTCGGGCGTTGACGGCCGCGTTGCCCGAGGTCTGAACATCGATGGAAACCCCGGTTCTCCCCGCGCGCTACGCGCCCGTCCGTCAGCTCGGCGCCGGGGGCGGCGGCGAGGTGTGGACGGTCCGCGATCGCATCGACGGCCGCCTGCTCGCGCTCAAGGCGCTGTCGCACGAGGTCGCCTCGCGCGATCCGAGCGACGGCTCCTCCGCGAGCGAGGTCGCGGCGCTCGTGCGCGAGGCGACCATCCTGCTCGACCTCTCGTCGTCGCACGGCACCTCGTTGCCCAAGGTGGAGCGCTTCGGGCGCCTGGCCGACGGTCGGCCGTACCTCGTGCGCGAGCTCGTCGAGGGGGTGAGCCTCGCGGGGTTCATCGAGAAGGGCGGGCCGGTGCTCGGCGCGGCGCGCGCGCTGCTCGGCGCGTCGGGGCAGCTCACGCAGCTCCATCGCGCCGGCATGCTCCACGGCGACGTGAAGCCCGCGAACCTGATCGTGCGGCCGGACGGCACGGCGACGCTCGTGGATCTCGGCCTCGCGACCGCGTGGGGCCCGATGGGGGCCAGGCCCGAGGGGCTCACGCCGCGGTACGCGCCGCCGGAGCTGTTCGAGGGGGAGCCGCTCACCGTGCGCGGCGAGGTGTACGCGCTCGGCGCCACGCTGCGCGACGTGCTCGACGGCTGCGCGCAGGCGGAGGCGACGCTCGAGCAGCTCCAGGCGCTGCGCGCGGTCGAGCGGCGCGCCACCGCGCGCGATCCGCTCTCGCGCCACCCGAGCGCCGACGAGCTCGGCGCCGCGATCGCCGCGGCGTGCGGGCTCGCGGGGGAGGCGGCCGCGCCGCGCGGTATCTGGACGATCGTCGCGAGCGACGCGCCGCTCGCCGAGCTGCTCTCGGCCGTGGAGACGCTCCCGGCCGGCGGCGAGCTCTCGGTGCTCGGGCCGGGCGGCAGCGGCGGGCGCACGCTCATGGCGGCGCTGGCCTGGCGTCTCGCGCTGCTCGGGTGGCCGGTCGCGTGGCTGCGCGGGCGCGACGCGCACTCGGAGGTGCCGGCCGACGAGGCGCTGGTGATCGAGCTCGCGACCGCGCTCGGCGGCGCCGAGGCCTCGGCGGAGGCGTTCGGCGCGGCCACCGGCGTGATGC
>CAIXWQ010000847.1 GCA_903923175.1 uncultured delta proteobacterium
ACCTGCAACTGGGTGCGGGCGAAGCAGAACGTGATCGTCGTCGGTGCGACCGGCACCGGGAAGACCTTCCTCGGAACCGCGCTCGCTCAGGCGGCCTGCCGAGCGGGCTTCCGGGCCCTCTCGACGCGCACGCCGCGGCGTACCCGTACGGCGATGGACGCCGTGCGTGACCGGCTCCGGCCTGGTCCTCTCGGCGCATGGCGAGACACCGAGCAGACTGGTGGCAGAAGCGAGTGGACGAGATCACGCGCGGCGGCGACGCCGAGGCGATCGCCCGGCGCCACGGCGTGCGCGCGAGCACGCTGAGATGGTGGGGCACGGAGCTTCGTCGCCGCGCGCGTGAGCGGCCCGCTTCGGCAACGTTCCTGCCGGTCGTCGTGGCGCCGCCGGTGGTGCCCGATGCGCTGGGGGTGTCCGGCGACGTCGACGTCGTCGTGGAGGTCGGCGCCGGCCGCGTGTCGCTCCGCGGTGCGGTAAGCGCCGCGCACGTCGAGGCGATCGTTCGGGGGCTCGCCTCGCGGTGCTGAGCGTCGGTCCCGGCACGCGCGTCATGATGGCCATCGAGCCGATCGATCTTCGACGCGGCCACGATGGCCTGATCACGATGGTGCGCGAGCGCGGCGACGGCGACCCCTACAGCGGCGCCCTGTACTGCTTTTTCGGGCGCCGGATGGACCGCGTGAAGATCCTGTACTTCAACGCGGGCGGGTTCGTCGTCCATTACAAGCGGCTCGAGCGAGGCCGGTTCACGCTGCCGCAGGTGCCGCCGGGAGCGGACCGCGTGGTCATCGACGGCGCGACGCTCACGATGCTCCTCGACGGCGTCGACCTCCGATCGATCAAGCGCGTGCCTCGCTGGAATCCGCCAGAAAATAAGTGATTCAAGGGGATCGACATGCCCCTGTTTTCATGATCAAAAGTGGTCGTTGGCCCCTTCGAGCGACGACGATCACAAGTGCGGCTGGCGCGAGCACGCCCTCCAACTTGCCGCGCGCGTCGCCGACGTCGAGGCCCAGCTCGCGACGCTCCGGCGCACGGCATTCGGCAAGAAGAGCGAGAAGGCCAAGAAGCTCCCGCCGGTGCCGAAGCCGCCGCCGACGCCGGAGGCGGTCGATGAGAAGCGCCGCACGCGTGCCGCCGCGCGCGAGGCGACGATCGAGACCGAGATCGAGCACACGCCCGTGCCCGACGCCGACAAGGTCTGCTCGCTGTGCGGCGGCACCGACTTCCGGCCGGTCGGCACCGGCAAGAGCTGCGACGTGATCGAGTTCGTCGGCGCCCACTTCCGCCGCCGCAGGATGGTCCGCGAGACCCTCGCCTGCCGATGCGGCGGCTGCGTCGTCACCGCGCCCGCGCCGCCGCGCTGGTCGCCGAAGACGCGTTTCGCCTCGAGCTTCGTCGCCTACCTCGCCGTCTCCAAGTGCCTCGGCTCGATGCCCTTCTACCGGCTCGAGAGCATGGCCAAGTGCGCCACCGCGCCGATCGCGCGCAGCACGATGAATGAGCTGTTTCATCGGGCCGCCGCAAAGCTCTGTCGCCTGAGCGAGCCGCTCTTCGAGGTCATCCGCGGCGACGCGATCGTCCTCGCCGACGAGACCACGCTCAAGCTCACCACCCAGTCGTCCAAGGCCTTCATCTGGACCTTCCTCGGCCACGGCCTCACCGGCTACCGCTTCGCGCTCGGCCGCGGCGGCAGCGTCGCGACCGACGCCCTCAAAGACTCCAAAGGAGTGCTCGTCTGCGACGACTACGCCGGCTACAACGCCCTCTTCGCAAAGGGACACCGCCGCCGCGCCGGGTGCCTGGCGCACGCGAGACGCAAATACTTCGACGCTGGCAACGTCCCTGAAGCGTGCGACGCGCTCGAGCTCATCGGGTTCATCTACGCCGTCGAGCACGAGGCCGAGCGACGCGGCGTCCTCGGCAGCGCGGAGCACCTGGAGCTCCGGCGGACGTTCTCGAAGCCGGCCTACTACGCCCTTCTCCAGCTCGCCCGTCGCGTCGGCAAGCTCCACGCGCCGAAGACGCTGCTCGGTCGCGCCGCCCGCTACACCACCAGCAACAGTCGAGCGCTGCGCGCCTTCCTCGACGACGTACGCATTCCGCCAGACAACAACCGATCCGAAAATGCGATCAGAATCGTGGCCCTCGGTCGGAAGAACTGGCTGTTTGTGCAGAGCGAGGACGCCGGCAAGAACGTCGCGATCGTCTACTCGCTCATCGCGTCGTGCGAGCGCGCGAGCGTGAACCCGATCTCGTACCTGACCGACGTGCTCGATCGGATCGACGGGGTCGACGACGCCGACCTCCGCGAGCTGCTCCCCGACCGATGGAAGCCGCCAGCCAAGCCGGCGCGACCGGTCGATTTCGACGTCGAGTAGCGTCTACGCGGCGGCGAGCGCCGCGCTACGCGCGGGCGGGTCCATCGCCGTACGGGTACGCCGCGGCTGCTCAACGACCTCGCGATCGCGCGCGGCGACGGCTCGTACACCGCGCTGCTGCAGAAGATCGCGCGCGCTGACGTGCTCGTCCTCGACGACTTCCTCATCGCGCCGCTCAAGGATCACGAGCGCCGCGAT
>CAIXWQ010000848.1 GCA_903923175.1 uncultured delta proteobacterium
CGCGAGGCCCCGCCCCGCCCCGCGCCGCCGAAGCCCGGGCCGTGCGTGCTCCTCGATCGCGCCGGGCTCGTGCTCGTCGACGCCGCGGGCGAGCGCGAGGTCGTCGCGCTGCGCGCCGGCGCGATGCACTACTGGCGCCTCGAGCGGCGCAGCTGGCGGCCGGGGCTCGCCGCGCTCGCCGCGATGGGGCTGAAGCTCGTCGAGACCTACGTGCCGTGGCAGGTGCACGAGCGCGGCGGCGACGTGCCGGGGAGCGGCGCCGCGCCGCGCTACCACTTCGACGGCAACCTCGACGTCGCGGCCTTCCTGCGCGAGGCGCACGCGGTGGGGCTCAAGGCCATCGTGCGCCCGGGGCCGCACATCAACGCCGAGCTCACCGACTTCGGTCTGCCCGAGCGGGTGCTGTGGGATCCGGCGTGTCAGGCGCGCACGCCGCGTCAGAACCCGGTGATGCTCCCGGCGCCGCCGCGCGCGTTCCCGGTGCCTTCGTACGCGAGCAAGGCCTTCCTCGGCGAGACCGCGCGCTGGTTCGGCGTGGTCGGCGAGCAGCTGCGCGATCTGGTCTGGCCGAACGGGCCGATCGTGCTGGTGCAGGTCGACAACGAGGGGGCGCTCTACTTCCGCGACGGCATCTACGATCAGGACTACTCCGCCGACGCGGTCGCGCGCTACCGCGAGCTCTTGCGCGAGCGCTACGGCGACGCGGAGAGCCTCGCGCGCGCCTACGGCATGGAGCAGGCGAGCTTCGACGGCATCGCGCCTCCGCAGCGCTACGACGTCCGCTCTGCCGAGGATCTGCCGCGTCACCTCGACTGGGCCGAGGCGCACGAGGTCATCCTCGCCGAGTCGTTCGCGAGCATGAGCGACGCGCTCTCGGCGGCGGGGCTCGGCGGCGTGCCGAGCTTCCACAACCTGCCGATGGGCGAGAACGCGACCCCGCTGCACGCGTCGCAGGTGCGCAAGAGCCAGGCGAACGGGCGCGGCGTCGACCTGATCGCGCTCGACTACTACCACCAGGCCGGCGATCAGAAGGCCATCGTGCGGCGCACCACCGAGCTCGCGGTGGCGAGCGACGCGCTCAACCACCCGGCCTTCGCCGCCGAGATGGGCGCGGGCGCGCCCCCCTACTTCCCGCCGCTCGAGGAGCGCGACGCGATCTTCACGCTGCTGTGCGCGATGGCGTACGGCGTGCGCGGCTACAACCTGTACATGGCGGTCGAGCGCGATCGCTGGCTCGGCTCGCCCGTCGATCGCGAGGGGGTGATGCGCCCCTTCGCCGCCTTCTTCAAGAAGCTCTCGGCCGCGTACGACCAGGTCGACTTCGGCGCGCTCGTGCGCGACGTGCCCGCGCGCCTGGTGATCCCGCGCTCGGTGCGCCGGCTCGCGCGCGTGATGCACGCCTTCGGGCCGGTGTCGCAGGCCGCGTTCCGCGTGATGGGCGGCGGCATGCGCGAGACCGTGCTGGAGGACGGCGTCGACTTCGGCGACGGCACGCGCGAGCCCCCGCCGATGCACGCGGCGCGCATCCTGGTGGCGGCGGAGCGCGCGCTCGAAGAGGAGGGGATCCCGTGGGCGATGGTCGACGGCGGCGACGCGAACGTCGCGCTCGCCGGCGCGCGCTGGGCGATCGTGCCGACGTCGTGCGGCGTCGGGCAGCCGCTGCTCGAGTCGCTCGCCCTCGCCATGAAGGCCGAGACCACGGTGAGCTTCGCCCCCGCGCCGCCGACGCGCGACGCGTACTACCGCCCCTTCTCCCCGAAGGCCGCGCGCGCCATCCCCGAGGCCGAGATCCTGGTGGGCGACGAGGCGACCGACGTCGCCGCGATCCGCGCGCACTTCCACGGCGTCTTCGACCCCGCGAGCCGCGTCGTGGTGCGCCCGGCCCCGTGCGGCGCGACGGTGCACGCCGACGCCGCGGGCAAGCCGCGCGTGGTCTTCCTGATCAACCCGACCAAGGTGCGCCAGCACGTCGAGACGGCGATCGCGGGCGTGAGCAAGCTGCGCGATCTGCTCGACGGCACGACCTTCGACCTCGCGGACGGCGTCAACGTCGAGCCGGCGTCGGTGCGGTTCTGCGAGGTGCTTTGAAACCTCACCCTCCCGGCCTCCGTCTCCGCAACGCGGAGAGGGAGGAGCGTGAAGGCGCGGGCTCCCCTCTCCGCACTGCGGAGAGGGGCTGGGGGTGAGGTTTCACGGCGTGGGCTGGGGGTGAGGTTTTCGCGCGGGGTGAGGTTTCACGTCAGAACCTCCCGAGCGAGAAGTTGAGCTGCGCGTGCGGCTCGCCGAGGCTCGCGTACGGCGCGAGGTTGATGCCGAGGTCGGCCGCGATCGGGCCGATCGGCGTGTCGAAGGAGACCCCGGGGCCGACCGCGTAGCGGAGCTGCCACGGCTTGAAGTCCGAGACCTGCGTCCAGACGTTGGCCGCGTCCGCGAACAGCACGACGCCGCCCCACCCGAAGGCAGGAATTCGCAGCTCGACGCGCGGGTTGAAGAAGACGTTGCCCCCGTGGGGCGCGGAGGCGACCGAGGCGACGCCACGGAGGTCGAGCACCTCCTGCGGCAGCATCTGCTGGACCTGGAAGCCGCGGTGCGAGTCGGCGCCGCCGATGTAGAAGAGGCGGTCGGGGTACGTGTCGCAGACGTCGCCGCTCGCCTGCTCGCCGCCGCACGAGAAGACGTTGCGGTTCAAGCCGCTGGCGAGCTCGAAGGCGAGCACCACGGGGCGGCTCGCCGACCACGGGAAGAGCCGCAGGTACGCGCCGGCCGTGCCCGAGAGGTGCAAGAAATCCTGACGCGGCTTCCCCTCCTGCGTCGCGAGGCTCCTCACGTACTCGCTCGTGAGGCTCACGAATCCCCCCTTCGTCGCGCCGAGGCGGAGGTCGCGCCAGTCCAGGGTCAGCGTCAGTCGACTCGCCGTGACGGTGGTGTCGCCCTCGGGGATGTGCAGCTGGTCTTTGACGTACTGGGGCACCGAGGCGTCGAAGGTGGGGAACTTCTGGTAGCCGTTCCGCTCGAGGTCGCTCGCGATCGTGAGGAAGAGCCACGGCGTCGGCTGCCAGGCGAAGGTGAGCGCGGGATTGAGCTTGGTGACGCGGTAGTCGCGCTGCAGATCGTGCAGCGCGATCAGCTCGAGCGAGGTGCGCCACGTCGCCCCGAGCAGCGGCGTGTGCGGGAGCGCGAGCCCGACCGAGACCCGCCCGGGAAAGCGCTTCAGGAGCGGGAGCCCGACGAAGGTCTGCTTCGCCGCGCTGTAGTGGTACGGACCCCAGTTGTCCTGGATGTCCTGATCGTAGAGGCCCGGGAAGAAGAAGGGCTGGAAGCTCACCTTGCCGCGGAACGAGAGCGCCACCGCATAGCCGAAGAGGTCGCCGTAGGTGTACTCGCCATAGCCGCGGAACCCCTCGCCGGCCGAGTAGCCCGCGCGCAGGTCGACGACGCTCGGCTTGCGCTCGACCACCGTGACCCGCACCGTCTTGCGCTTGCCGGGCACGTTCGGCTCGACGAGCCCGATGGAGACGCTCGTGAACACGCCGAGCTTCACGAGCCGATCGACCGACTCTCGCACCCACTTGCCGCGGTAGAGTCCACCAGGAGCGAGCAGCAGGCGATCGCGGATCAGCGAGTCGCGCGTGCGCTGCGCCCCCTCGATGCGGATCTCGTCGACGACGACCGGCTCGCCTTCGCTCACCAGGAAGCGCACCCGCGCGCGCGATTTGTCGGGCGAGTACTCGATGACGGCCTTCACAGCGACGAAGGCGAACCCCTCGTCCTTGTAGCGCTCGATCACCTTCTGGCGCGCCGCCTCGATGTCCGCGAGCGACAGCGGCTCGCCCAGGCGCAGCGCGCTGCCCGCCACGTCCGAGGCACCGAGCTTCGCCGCGGGGATCTGCAGCGCGCCGTCGAACGCGAGATCCCACAGGAGCGAGCGCGGCCCCGGATCGACCGGGATCGACACGACCATCGTCGTCGCGCAGGTCTGGTTCGCCACCGGATCGGGTGCGCACGCGAGCCCCTTCGGGTACGGCGAGGACTCGAGCGGCAGCAGGTCGGCGTCGCGGCGGCAGATCTCCGGCAGCGCCGGCTGCGGCTCGGGGAGGCACTGCCCGGGCGGCGAGCTCTTCTTGCACGTCGCGCGCACCAGCCGCGGCGCGCCGATCTCCACGAACATGTACCCCTCGGAGCGGAACAGCTCCTCGAGGTGCTCGATCGCGCGCGCGTAGGTGTCCGGCACGAAGATCTTCCGCGCGTCGGGGACCTCGGGCACCGGCTGCGCGCCGCGCGACGCGTTGCCGCTGCCGACCAGCGCCGCGCCGACGCCGGGATCGATCTCGCCGAAGCCGCCGGCCTCGAGCTCCTGATCCAGGTAGCTGTCGATCTCGCGACCGAGCCGCTTGGCGTCGAGCGCGCCGTGCAAGCACGGGTAGATGCGCCCTTGCACCGTGACGAGCGACCCCTCGCGCACGTGCATCATCAGCGTGCGCTGCCGGTCGTCGGGCTTGCCGAGCAGCTCCGGCACGACCTTCACGTCGAAGTAGCCACGGCGCCGGTAGAGCCCCTCGAGCTTCGAGGCGAGGTGGTAGTTGGAGCGATCGGGCTCCGCGGCGAGGTCGAGCGCCGCCCGAAGCTGCCCGTCGTCGAATACCGCGTTCCCCTCGAACGCCAGCGCGATCTTCGCCCCGGCGACCACCGTGACGGCGAGATCGAGGCGCGGCGATTTCCCCGACTCCGCCCCCGGCAGGCTCGCCTTCGCGGGCGCGAGCGCGTGGCTCACCGTCGCGTCGAAATAGCCGAGCGCGCGCAGCTCGCTCGCGACCCGGTGGTCGGCGCTCGCGAGCTGCGCCTCGTCGGCGCGGTCGCCCGGCGTGACCGCGTACCCCTTCGCGGCGTTCATCGCCGCCGCGTCCCACGCGGGGACGCCGACGAACGAGCGCTGGTCGATCACGCCGCCGAGCGTCGAGGGGGCTCCGACGGCGGTCGGGCTCGAGGCGCTCGAAGCGCTCGAAGCGCTCGAAGCGCTCGAAGCGCTCGAAGCGCTCGAAGCGCTCGACGCGATCGAGGCGCTCGGCGCACCCGAAGCCGCCCGCGACGCGCTCGCGCCGGCAGCGCAGACGGCCATCGGGAGCGACGCACACGCGATCCGGGCGAGCACGCGGGCGAGCAGGCGCGCGGGCGCCTCGCTCGGGCGCGCACCTCGCGCCGCGCGCCCGGAGTCCGCAGCAGCGCCTGAGGTCCGCACCGACGTGCGACGAGCCTACGACTTCTGCTGGAGGTCGGGCGTCGGAACGCGCGCCGACGCGCGCGCGCGCAAGGTCACGCGTCCGCGAGCGCGCACGCGCGGCTCAGAACCGCCCGATCGAGAAGTTGAACTGCCACGTCGGCTCGCCGAGGCTGACGTACGGCGCGAGGTTGACGCCGACGTCGGCCGCGATGGGGCCGATCGGCGTGTCGACCGAGATGCCGGGGCCGACCGCGTAGCGCAGCTTCCACGGCTTGAAGTTCACCGGATCGCGCCACACGTTCGCGGCGTCGGCGAAGAGCACGAAGCCGCCCCAGCCGAACGCCGGGATGCGCAGCTCGACGCGCGGGTTGAAGTAGACGTTGCCGCCGTGCGGCGCGGAGGCGATGGCGGCCTGGATGCAGTCGTTGGAGATGACCCCCTTCGCGTCCGGCAGGCACTTGGCGCCCTGGAGGTCGAGCGCCTCCTGCGGCAGCATCTGCTGGATCTGGAAGCCGCGATGCGAGTCGGGGCCGCCGATGTAGAAGAGGCGGTCGGGGTAGGTGTTGCAGGCCTCGCTGTTCGCCCCCTCGCCGCCGCACGAGAACACGTTGTGGTTGAGGCCGCCCGCCAGCTCGAAGGCGAGCACGACGTGGCGGTTGGTCGACCACTGGAAGAGGCGCAGGTACGCGCCCGCCGACCCCGAGAAGTGCAGGAAGTCCTGCCGGGGCTGGCCCGCCTGCGTCGCGAGGCTCTTCACGTACTCGGTCGAGAGGCTGACGAAGCCGCCCTTGGTGGCGCCGAGCCGGATGTCGCGCCAGTCGAAGGTCGCCGTGACCCGCTGCGCCGCGACCGTGGTGTCGCCGTCGGGGATGCGGAGCACCGAGAGGCAGATCCCGGGCGCCAGCGTGCTCCCCACGCCGCAGTTGAAGGTGCTGAACTTCTGGAAGCGGTTCATCTCGATGTCGCTCGAGAGCGAGGCGTAGAACCACTGCACCGGCTGCCAGGCGAACGTGAGCGCGTAGGGGTTGATCTTGTTGACGAGGAAATCGCGCTGCAGATCGAGCACCGCGATGACCTCGAGCGAGGTGCGCACCGGCGCGCCGAGCAGCGGCGTGTGCGGCAGCGTGATGCCGGCGGAGATGCGCCGCGCGATGCGGTCGGGGAACTGGAGGCCGTAGCAGGTCGGCGGCGCCGTCGGGTTCTTCGGATCGACCGGATCGCACTTCGGCGGGCCCCAGTTCTTCTGGATCTGGTCGTCGTAGAGGCCCGAGAAGAGGAACGGCTGGAAGCTCGCCTTGGCGCGGAGCGAGAGCCCGACGGCGTAGCCGAACAGGTTGTTGTAGGTGTACTCGGCGTAGCCTCGGGCCCCTTCTCCGGAGGAGTAGCCGACGCGTAGCTCCGCGATGTTCGGCTTTCGCTCGACGAGCGTGACGACGACGCTCTTGCGCTTGGCCGGGATGGTCGGGTTGGCGAGCCCGATCGAGACGCTGGTGAACACGCCGAGCTTGTTGAGCCGATCGATCGAGTCGCGCACCCACTTGGCGCGGTAGAGCCCGCCCGGCGTGAGCAGCATGCGGTCGCGCACCAGCGACTCGCGCGTCTGGTTCGCCCCCTCGATGCGGATCTCGTCGACGACGACCTGCTCGCCCTCGCTCACCAGGTAGCGCACGCGCGCGCGCGACTTGTCGGGCGAGTACTCGATGGTGGCCTTCACCACCACGAAGGCGAACCCCTCGTCCTTGTAGAACTCGATGACCTTCTGGCGCGCCGCCTCGATGTCCGCGAGCGAGAGCGGATCGCCCATGCGCAGCGCGTCGCCCGCCACGTCCGACGAGCCGAGCTTCGCCGCCGTGATCTGCAGCGCGCCGTCGAACGCGAGATCCCACAAGAGCGAGCGCGGCCCCGGATCGACCGGGATCGAGACGACCATCGTCGTCGCGCAGGTCTGGTTCACCACCGGATCGGGCGCGCACGCGAGCCCCTTCGGATACGGCGCCGACTCGAGCGGCAGCAGGTCGGCGTCGCGCCGACAGATCTCCGGCAGCGCCGCCTGCGGCTCCGGGAGGCACTGCCCCGGCGGCGAGCTCTTCTTGCACGTCGCGCGCACCAGCCGCGGCTCGCCGATCTCCACGAACATGTACCCCTCGGAGCGGAACAGCTCCTTGAGGTGGTCGATGGCGTGCGCGTACGTCTCCGGCACGAAGATCTTCCGCGCGTCGGGGACCTCGGGCACCGGCTGCGCGCCGCGCGACGCGTTGCCGCTGCCGACCAGCGCGCCGCCCACGCCGGGATCGATCTCGCCGAAGCCGCCGGCCTCGAGCTCCTGATCGAGGTAGCTGTCGATCTCGCGATC
>CAIXWQ010000849.1 GCA_903923175.1 uncultured delta proteobacterium
CGGCCGCGCCGAGCGCCGCCCTCGCCGCGCGCGCGAACGCGGTGAGCGTGCCGAGATCGCCGATGCGGGCGCGCGCGCGGCGCGGCTCGGCGACCGGGAGCGAGGCGGTCGCGACGCCGTACGGCGGGTTCGCCACGACGAGGTCGAACGAGCTCCAACGCTCGCGCGGGAGCCCCGCGGCGAGGTCGGCCTCCAGCACGTCGACGCGCGCATCGAGCCCGGCCGCGCGCGCGTTCTCTCGCGCGAGCGCGACGAGCTGCGCGTCGACCTCGAGCAACGTGACCTTCGCCGCGACGCCGCCGACCGCGAGCACGAGCCCGACCGAGCCCACGCCGGCCCCGAGGTCGATCGCGCGCGCCGCAGGCCGAGCGGCGCGTGCGAAGGCGGCGAGCCACAGCGCGTCGACGTTGACGCGATACCCCTCGCGCGGCTGCCGGAGCGGGACGCGCCCACGAAGGAGCGCGTCCTCACGCACCGGGAGCCCTACTTGGCCGGGACCTGCCACGGACGGAGGCCACGGAACGAGACCGCCGTGACCGAGTCGGCGAACGTCTGCACGGTGTACGTGCCGAGCGAGACCGTCTTCCCCTTGAGCTGCCCGAGCGCGGCGACCGTGAAGCTGCCGGGCGTCAGCGCGCCCGCGGCGTAGAGCCCCATGCCGGCGGTCGAGCGCAGGCCCGAGGAGGGGAGCGGGTTGTCTTCGACGTCGCTCAGGTAGAAGAGGCCGAGCCCCGCGTTGGGCGAGATGCCGACGGTGGCGTACTCGATCCGCACGTCGCCGCAGTCGTGGACCTCGCCCGCGACGGCCGACTGGCCGCCGACCGGCGGGCGGTTGTAGGCCGCCTTGAGGATGGAGGCGTAGTCGTCGTTGCCGAGCGCGCGCACGTCGTTGTTGAAGGCGCCGCCCGTGGTCAGCGAGGCGTTGCGCGCGACGATGTTGTAGTCGTACAGCGGCATCCAGCCCGCCGTGGCCGTCTGCGACGACGTGCGGACGATCAGCGGGGTCTCGGTCGGGATCGTCCCCTTGATCTCGAACGGGTAGAGCTTGCGGATGACCTTGTCGACCTGCCCCTGCACGGTGATCTGCTCCTCCTTGAGCGTGATCATCGTGGCGGGGTCGTCGGCGAAATGCGTGAGCGTGCCGTCGGACGACGTCTCGCCGACCTTGTCGCCGAGCGCGCCGTTCGGGCCCTCCTTGAACACCTCGATCTTGGCGAAGTTCGAGTCCGGGCCGTTGGCGAAGATCTTCACGTAGCCGCGCATGTTCACGAGCTTCGAGCCCGCCGTGTCGAGGGGCGCGAGCGCGGGCGACGTGGGGTCGAAGCAGCTAAGATCGGGGTCGGGCGCGCCGGCGGGGGCGGAGTACTCGCGCCAGCCGCTCGTGCGGATGATGTCCTGCGTCGGCGCGGCCACGCACACGCCGCAGACCGACACCCGGTTGCCGCAGCTCGCGACGGGCGCGCCCGGGCAGAAGAACTCGGTGAGGCTCGTGCCGGTGCCGCCGTCCGTGTTGGCCGTGTTGCCGGCGCTCGAGCTGCTGCAGCCCAGGAGCCCCGCCAGCACGAGGAGCGAGAGGCGCGTTGCGGAGGTGGCGAGAGCCCTGGAGACGAAGCGCGGAAGCGTCTGCATCGAACGACCTCGAGCGGCGGGTTGGGCGCGCGGCGCCGCGACGCTCGGCGACGCGGGTGGCGCGAAAGACGCGAAAGAGAGGGGCGCGAACGGAGGGGGAGCGCGCGAATCGACGCGCACGCGCCGTGACGCCGCCAAGGCGTGGCGAGGGCGGCCGAGGCGACGCCGAGCGAGCTTAGCCCAGCGTCGCGTCTCGCGCCTATCCACCGAAGCGCGGCGATGTGATTGATTCGAGGGAATGCCCCGCGAGCTCTTCGCCGTGTTGCCCACGAATGGTGCCGAGGTGGGGCAGGGAACGACGGAGGCGACGGAGCCCGTGCCCGTCGTCGAGCTTCGCGACCTCCCCATCGACGAGGCGACGCTGGTCACCACCCGCGTGCTCGGCAAGCGGATCCGCCTCGGCGACGCCATCGATCACCACGGCCCGACGCGCGACGCGCTGCTCGGCGTGTCGCCGGACGCGCGGCTCGAGCGCTGGCGCAAGCTGCGGCTCATCGCGATCGCGGCGCCGTTCTCCTACGTGCTCGCGACGATCGTGCAGTGGGTCGAGCTGAACGAGGGGCTCGCCGAGCTCGCGAAGATCCGCGCCGACCCGCACGCGAGCCAGGCCGTGCTGCTGAAGGTCGCCTCGCTGGAGAAGGCCGTGGCGTGGCGCCCGTACTACCTCGCCGGCGAGCTGCTCTTCGCCGTCGCCGCCGCCATCGCGCTCGGGATCGGCCTGCGACGACTGCGGGGCCTCTCGGTGATCGCCGGCGTCGCGGGGGCGCTCTGGTGGGTGCAGCGCGCCGGCCGCCCGGAGCACTGCTTCGGCGTCAAAGGGGCGGCGCTCGCCGAATTCGGCGCGATGACGCTCGGGGTGGTCGGCGCCGTCGTCGCGTTCGTCGCCGCCCCCTCGGAGAGCTCGATCGCGACCCGCCTGCGCGAACGGCTCGGCCTCGCGGCCTCGCCGAGCGTGGGGGCAGCCGCGCGCGCGTCGTTCTCGCTGCGACGCCTGGACGTCGCCGCGACCTTCGGCGCCGCCGCGCTCGGCTTCGCGCTCCCGTTGATCGACGACCTGCTCTCGCGGGTGCACACGCCCTTCGTCGCGCGGTTCTGCGTGTTCATCGGCATCTGCTTCGGCACGTTCTTCGGCTTCCTCGCCTTCCGGCGCGAGACGTCGCGGGTGCCGATCGAGCCGATCGCCCTGATCGGCTCCGCGCTCGCGGGGTTCGGCCTCGCCGCGGCCGCCGACCTCGCGGCGCAGTCCGCGATGCACCTGATGGTCGACGTCACGACCTGCTTCGCGCCGCAGAAGGCGGCAGCCATGCAGGCCATCCGCGTCGCGAGCGAACGCGAGACCTCCGCCGCCCGCCAGGACGCCGCGAGCAGCACGATGGCGCTGCTCGTCACGGTCGTCGCGGTGCCGCTCTCCGAGGAGCTCCTCTACCGGGGCACGCTCCAGCGCATCGCGCGGCGGGCGTTCGGCGCTCCGACGGCCCTCGCGCTGACCGGCCTGATCTTCGGCCTCGCGCACATGTCGGTGTACGAGCACGGCTTCTACCAGACCATCGCGCTCGGGCTCGCGTTCGCCGCGGCCTACGAGATCGCGGGCGGCACGGCGGCCGCGGTCGTGGCGACCGCGCTGACCCACGCGCTCTGGAACGGCTACCTGACCCTCAGCGTCGCCAAGTGACGCCACGCGCCGGTAACGCGACCCACGCGCGCGCGACGCGCAGCCTCCGCGCAGGCGCCCCTGACCGGCGGGATCCGCCCCCGAGTGAACTCGGGTTCACTCGCCCGGCGGGCCTCCGCTGCGCCATGCGTGAATTCCACGCCCGGCCCGTCTCACGGGACATCGCACGCTTGTTGCTGTTACGCCTCGGACAGCGGCGCTCACCAGCCGCGGACGGCTTCGCCGCCGCTTGCAGCGCCCGCAACCACTTCGGCCCGGCCCTGACCCCATTTCGCCGCGCCGCCTCGGGAGACCGACCATGACCCAATCGCTTCGCCGTCGCTCGTCGCTGTTGCGCCTCCTCGGCGGGAGCGGCCTCGTCGCCGCGCTCGTCCTCGTCTCGTCGCTCGCGATCGCAGGCGAGAACGGCACGCTGATCCTCACCAACGGCGAGGTCCTGTCCGGCGAGATCGTCGCCGTTCATCAGGGCGATCACGTCCAGATCAAGCTCGCCAACGGCGAGATGAAGGCGATCGCCTGGGCCCAGATCGGCAGCCTCCAGATCGGCGCCGGCTTCGTCATCGGCAACGGCCAGGTGCAGCCGCGGCCGCAGCCCACCTACCAGCCCCCGCCGCCGCAGCCCACCTACCAGCCCCCGCCGCCGCAGCCCACCTACCAGCCGCAGCCCACGTATCAGCCGCAGCCCGCGTACCAGCCGCCGCCGCCGCCGCGTCGGCACGTCGAGGTCTGGGTGCCGCGCTTCGAGCTCGGCGGTCGCCTGATGAGCGTCTCCAGCGGCGGCGACATCCTCGGCCAGGGGCAGTCGGGCGGCCTGGTCAGCTCGAACGATCTCGCCGTCGGCGACGTCATCGGCTCGGGCGTCGGCTTCCAGATCGACGCGGGTTGGCACCTGCTGCCGGCGTGGAGCCTGTACGGGTTCTGGGAGCACGACACGTATTCGCGCGGCTCGAAGAACCCGGACAACCAGGGCAAGCCGGGGCAAGGCAACGTGCTCGGCGTCGGCGTCCGCTGGAATTCGGCGCCGCACCACCCGCTCGGCATCCTCGTCGACGCCGGCATCGGCGCGCGCTGGATCAACTTCGGCCTGCCCACGGGCGACGGCACCTCGTACTACGACGCCAGCGCGGTCGGCGCGGAGTTCCGCCTCGCCGCCGGCCTGTCGATCGGCGCGAACCCGCACTTCCGCCTGGAGCCCGCGCTCTACTTCACCGGCGGCAGCTACTCGAGCTTCAACGACGGCAGCTGCGCCGCCAGCGACTCGTACTGCACGTCGCTCGACGAGACCCAGCGCGGCAGCTACTGGACGGCCGGCCTGCAGGTCGGCGCGCACTTCGACCTGTAACCCCGCGCGACGCGACGCCCTTCGCGGGCGCCGACGTGACGAGGCCCGCGGCAGCGAACGCTCCGCGGGCCTCTCGCGTTCGTGCCCGTCGCCGCTACTCCCAGCAGAGCACGCGTTCCTGGCCGTGCTTCGCGACCAGCGCGTCGACGTGCTTCACGACCTCGTCGCGGCGCGCGAGGATCAGCCCGATCTGCTGCTCGTCGAGCAGGCGTGCCCCCTGCTCGTCGACGCCGATCGCCCGCGCGACGTCCTCCCGGGTGAGCTTGCGGAGCCCGGCCACCAGGCGGCGCGAGAAGCGCTCGACGCGCTTGATCGCAACGCCCGGCTTGCGCTTCGCGTCGAGCGCGGCGTGCGGATCGAGCGCGTCCTCGAGGTCGAGCGCGAGCAGGCGCAGCGCCTTCGGCGAGACCACCGTGACGTCGGTGCCGAAGCGGTCGCGCATGCCCAGCAGGTGGTCGAGGACCAGGAGCGACGACACCTGCGGCGCCAGCGCGCGCAGCTTCGCGTTTCGCTCCCACAGGTCGCGGTCGAGCTTGCGCATCGACGCGGCGGGGGCGTCCTGCCGCAACGCCTCGCCCCAGAAGCCCCAGGCGACGCGACGATCGAAGCGCACGCGCTGCTCGGGCGTCGGCACCGCGAAGAGCGCGCCGCGCACCATCGGGCCGGCGCGCTTCTGGTCGTCCCACAGCGGCAAGCCGCGGCGCGCGTCGCGCGGGCGCATGCGCGAGCGGAGCTCCTTGCGCTCGAAGGTGCGCAGCGTCGTCTCGGGGACGGCGTCGACGCCGAGCGAGGTGCCGAGGCGGCTGCCCGCGAGCAGGTTCGACCAGGTCGTCCAGTCGCGGCCGGTCTCGGCGAGGAAGTGCGCGAAGCGGCCATCGGCGACCTGCGCCTCGACCACCATCGGCAGGATGGTCACCGCGCGCGCGCCGGTCGACAGCTCGCTCTTCTCGAGGAGCGCGATCAGGCCGAGGTCGCGCTTGGCGGCAGCGCTGGCCGGGGCATCGACGAGCTGCGCCAGGCCGTTCGCGGAGAGCGCCTCGGGGGCGCGCTCGAGCTTCAGCGGCTCGATGCGGCGCATCGACGGCGCGACCTCGGCGCGAGCCTCGCCGCCGACCTGGACGACGCGCGCGGCGAAGCGGGCGCCATCCTCGCGGCCGACGCAACCGGTGAGGCCGCAGATGGCGACGAGCCGGAACACGTTGAGCACGGTGCGGACGCGGAGGGCGCGGAGGTTGCGGGCGGGGCTGAGGCGGGCGGGGCGGAGCATCACGGCGCTCATCCTGCCGAGGCCGAAATCCTCGGGCCAAGTTGGGTGCGACAATGTAAGTATGACGCCATTATGCTTTCTCGGGCTCGGCCGCGGTTGGCCCGTGGCGCGAGGCGACCTACGACGGCATCAACCCAAAGGACCACGCCATGGCCTTCCCGACCCACCGCCCCCGCCGCCTCCGCAAGACCGCCGCGCTCCGCAGCTTCGTACGCGAGACGCACGTCGCGCCGTCCGACTTCGTCTACCCGATCTTCGTGAGCGAGACGCTCACGGCGCGGCGCCCGATCGGCACGATGCCAGGCGTCTTCCAGATCACGGTCGACGAGGCCGTGGCCGAGGCGAAGGAGCTCCGCTCGCTCGGGATCGGCGCGATGATCCTCTTCGGGCTCCCGAAGACGAAGGACGCGCAAGGGAGCGGCGCCTGCGATCCGAACGGCCCGGTCGCGCGCGCCGTCTCGGCCATCAAGGACGCGGTCCCCGAGATCGTGCTCATCACCGACGTGTGCGTCGACGAGTACACCGACCACGGCCACTGCGGCATCCTGCGGCCCGTGCGCGGTCGCCCCGGCGAGCTCGAGGTCGACAACGACGCGACGCTCGAGGTGCTGGCGCGGTCGGCGCTCGTGCACGCGAAGGCGGGCGCCGACGTCGTCGCGCCGAGCGACATGATGGACGGCCGCGTCGGCGCGATCCGCGCCATCCTCGACGGCGAAGGGTTCGAGGACATCCCGATCCTCTCGTACGCCGTGAAGTACGCGAGCGCGTTCTACGGCCCGTTCCGCGAGGCCGCCGACTGCGCGCCGAAGTTCGGCGATCGCGCGGGCTACCAGATGGACCCCGGCAACGCGCGCGAGGCGATGCGCGAGGCGCAGCTCGACGTCGACGAGGGGGCCGACATGCTGATGGTGAAGCCCGCCCTCCCCTACCTCGACGTCGTGCGCCGCGTGCGCGACGCGTTCGATCTGCCGCTGGGCGCGTACAACGTCTCGGGCGAGTACTCGATGATCAAGGCCGCCGCGGCGGCGGGGATGATCGACGAGAAGCGCGCGGTGCTGGAGCTCTTGACGTCGATCCGCCGCGCCGGCGCCGACTTCATCCTCACGTACCACGCGAAAGACGCGGCGAAGTGGCTCAACGGGTGACGCTCCTTCGCCTCGTCGGTGCGGTGGTGGTCGCCGCCGCGTGCGCGGTCCCCCTCGTGCCGACGGGCGGCTGCGTCGCGGTGTGCCCGAGCGTCGATCGCTACTACGAGCGCGGCGAGCGGCTCGTCGCGGCCAACGGCGCCGGCGTCTACGAGACCACGCCGGCCGACGGCGCGTTCCTCCCGTTCGAGGGGGGGACGGCCTGGCACCTCCACCACGCCCTCGGCCGCGTGCCGACGAGCGTCCAGGTGTTCACGTCGTTCACCGAGAACCCCAACGATCCGCTGGCGGGCGGCTCGGCTCCTGGCGCGGGCAACGAGGCGCTCGTGCTGCAGGTGACCGATCAGGACCTGATCGTGAAGAACGACACCTGCTCGGGCTTCTACGTCCGCGTGGTGGTGACCGCGGACGGCCCGGCGGACGCGGGGAGCGGCGCGGACGCCTCGGACGCGGCAATTGACGCCCCCACCGGTGGTTGAGGCCCCGACGCTCGGCCGGGGCTATCCTGGGCACGCTTGCACGCCCACGACCCGGAGCTCGAAGAGGACTTCCGCGGCACCGCGCGCTTCGAGGTGGTCGCCCGCCTCGGAGCCGGCGGCATGGGGGTCGTGTACCACGCGATCGATCGCCAGAGCGGCGGCGAGGTGGCGCTCAAGACGCTGCGCCACCTGAGCGCGGCGTCGATCTACCACCTGAAGCAGGAATTCCGCTCGCTCGCGGGGGTCGTGCACCCGAACCTGGTTCGCCTCCACGAGCTCTCGGCGGAGGGCGATCGCTGGTTCCTCACGATGGATCTCGTGCGCGGCGTCGACTTCGTCGCGTGGGTGCGGCCGCGCGGTCCGCGCCGGGTCGACTCCGACACGCTCGACGAGAAGGGCGATGGACCGAGCTCGCAGGAGCCGCCGCCGGCGAGCCTGCGGATGGCCGAAGCGGTCGATCTCGGGCGGCTGCGCGCCGGGCTGCGGCAGCTTGCGGAGGGGATCGCGGCGCTGCACGCGGCCGGCAAGCTCCACCGGGATCTCAAGCCGTCGAACGTGATCGTGCGCGACGACGGGCGCGTCGTGATACTCGATTTCGGCCTGGCCGAGGAGCTGCGCGAGGCGCGCGAGGCGAGCGAGGACGGCTCGCTGCGCAGCCTGGATCAGCACGTGATCGGCACGCCGGAGTACATGTCGCCAGAGCAGGGCGAGACGCGCTCGCTCAGCGCGGCGAGCGACTGGTACGCGTTCGGCGTCATGCTCTTCGAGGCGCTGACCGGAGGGCTGCCGTTCCTCGGCGCGCCGCTCACCGTGCTGCACGCGAAGTCCTCACGCGAGGCCGAGCCGCCGAGCCGCTACGTCGGCGACGTGCCGGGCGATCTCGATCGCCTCTGCGCCGAGCTGCTCCAGCGCGATCCGCGCGCGCGGCCGACCGCCGAGGAGATCCTCGCTCGCCTCGGCGCGCCCGCGCCCCTCTCGCTGCGCACCGGTCCGCGCCCGGCGGGGCCCGTGGTCGAGCTGTTCGGTCGCGCCGCCGAGGTGGCCGTGCTGCGCGACGCCTTCGAAGGGCTCACGCGCGGCCGCACAGTGATCGTGCACGTCGAGGGGGAGTCGGGCGCGGGCAAGAGCGCGCTGGTCCGCTCGTTCCTCGACGAGGTCGCCGCGCGCGAGCGGTCGCTCGTGCTCGCAGGGCGCTGCTACGAGCGCGAGTCGGTCCCGTACAAGGCGCTCGATCCGATCGTCGACGCGCTGAGCCGCTACCTGCGCAAGCTCGGTCGCCTGCAGGCAGAGGCGCTGCTGCCGCGCGACGTGCTCTGCCTCGCGCGCCTGTTCCCGGTGCTGCAGCGCACCGAGGCGATCGCGCGCGCGCCGAGGCTCGCCGAGCCCAAGGATCCCCAGGAGCTGCGCAAGCGCGCGTTCCAGGCGCTCCGCGAGCTGTTCGGCCGCATCGGCGATCGCCGCGCGCTCGTCGTCGCGATCGACGATCTGCAGTGGGCCGACGAGGACAGCGCGCGGCTGATCGCCGACGTGCTGCGGCCACCGCACGCGCCTCGCATGATGCTGGTCGCGTCGTACCGCAGCGAGGACGAGGACCGGCAACCGGCGCTGCGGCAGCTCCACGCGCTGCAGCAGACCTTCGCGGCGACCGGCGTCGTCGAGGCGGTCGTCGACCTGCGCGCGAGCTCGTTCTCGATGCAGCGCCTGCGCGCGCAGCCCCTCGACGTGCGCACCATCGCGCTCGAGCCGCTGCCGCCGCGGGAGGCGCGGCGATTCGCGCGCTCGCTCCTCGAGGACGATCCGCGCGGCGCGGCGCTCGCCGAAGCCATCGCCAGCGAGTCGCTCGGCAACCCGCTCCTGCTCGTCGAATTCGTGCACTTCCTCCGCGGCGGCGGCGACACCGCGAACGGCCGCGTCACGCTCGAGCGCGTGATCGAGGCGCGTCTGCGCGCGCTCCCCGAAGAGGCGCGGCGGCTCATCGAGATCGTGTGCGTCGCCGCGCGCCCGATCGCGACCGGCGTCGCGGCGGCGGCGGCGACGGTGGGCGACGCCGACGGCATCGCGGCGCTGCTGCGCGCGCACCACCTCGCGCGCACGGCGAGCGGCTCCGACGCCGAGCGCCTCGAGCCGTATCACGACCGGATCC
>CAIXWQ010000850.1 GCA_903923175.1 uncultured delta proteobacterium
ACCGAGGTCGCGCCCGGCACGCCGCCGCCCGCCAGCGATGGCGGCGTGCCGGCGGCCGGCGACGACGCGGGCGTCGGCAACGGCGCCGGCGGGAGCGGCGGCGGTTGCTCCGGCTGCGTGGTCGGCTCGCAGGGGAAGCGCGGCGCCGCCTATGCGAGCGGGCTCGGCGGCGCGCTCCTCTTCGCCGCGAGCCGTCGGCGCCGCGGTCGGGTTTCGGAGCCGCGGCGGCCTCGCCGCTGACGAGTCGCACCGAGCCCGCGCGCGCAGCGCCGCCGCGGGCTCGACACCGCGGGCCGCCATCGGCGAGGCGGCGAGACGAGCTACTCGCTCGGGACCTCTTCCACGCGCGCGCCGAGGTCGCAGAGCATCTTCGCGAACCCGGGGAAGCTCGTGGCGACGCAGTCGACGTCGCGCACGCGCGACGGGCCGTCGGCGCGCAGGGCGAGCAGGGCCGCCGACATCGCGATGCGGTGATCGCCCTCGGAGGCGACCGTCGCCGCGCGCAGCGTCGCGCCCGGTCGGCCATCGATCTCGAGGCCGTCGGGGAGCTCGCGTGCGGTCACGCCGAACGCGCGCAGCACGCTCGCCATCGTCGCGAGCCGGTCGCTCTCCTTCACGCGGAGCTCCTGCGCGTCGCGGATGACGGTGGTGCCCTTGGCGAGCGCCGCGGCCACGCAGAGCACCGGGATCTCGTCGATCCCGCGCGCGACGAGCTCGCCGCCGATCGGCGTCGCGGTCAGCCCCTCGCCTTCGGCGTCGAGCCCCGACGAGATCTCCAGCGTGCCCACCGGCTCCGCGCCGCGCTCCCCCTTCGGCACGACCTGCGCGCCGCCGCCCATCGCGCGCAGCACGTCGAGCGCGCCCGTGCGCGTCGGGTTCACGCCGACGTCGACCACGCGCAGCACGCTGTCGGGCACGATGTTCCCGGCGACGATCACGAACGCCGCCGCCGAGAGATCGCCCGGAACCTCGAGCTCGAACGCGGGGATCTTCCCGCTCCAACCGGCGGGATCGAGCATGACGATCGAGCCGAGCCGCCGCAACGGCACGCCCGCCTCTTCCAGCATGCGCTCGGTGTGGTCGCGCGAGAGCGTCGGCTCCTCGACGACGGTGGTGCCGTGCGCGTAGAGCCCCGAGAGCAGCATCGCGGACTTCACCTGCGCGCTCGGCACCTTGAGCCGCAGCGTCGCAGGGCCGAGGTTCTCCCCCTCGATCAGCGGCGCGATGCGGATCGGCGCGGTCTCGTCGTCCTTGGTGGGGTGCTGCTGCCCGCGGCAGTGCGCGCCGCGGTCGCGCAGCGGGCCGAGCACGCGCCGCATGGGGCGCTTCGAGAGCGAGGCGTCGCCCACGAGCACCGAGCCGAAATTCTGCGCCGCGAGCAGCCCGGAGAGGAGCCGCATCGTGGTGCCGCTGTTGCCACAGTCGAGGGGCTTGCCGTCGCGCGGCGCCGTCAGCCCGAAGAGGCCGACGCCGTGCACGCGGATCGTGCCGCCGCGCCCGCCCTTCGCTTCCTCGAGGATCTCGTGGCGGACCCCGAGCGCGCCGAAGCACGCGAGCGTCGAGACGTTGTCCTCGCCGAAGGAGAAGCGGCGGAGCACGCAGGGCCCCTCCGCGAGCGCGCCGAGGATCACGGCGCGGTGACCGATGCTCTTGTCGGAGGGGACGCGGACGACGCCGCGGAGCGGCGCGGACGCCGGGTGCACGAGGAAGTCGGTCATGGCGCTCGAACTCTAGCGCCGCGACGCACCGCATCCAATCGAGCGACCCCGGCGGCGGCTCGAGGCGGCGATTCCATTCATGGCGTGGACAATGGATGATGCCGAACAAAGCAGATGGAACCGCTCAGCTCGCCGATGCCGCTCTCCGAAGCGTTCGGAGACGTCGTGTGGGTGCGCGACTACCGGACCTCCGCGCTGCTCTACATGAGCAGCAACGCCCGTGTCTTCTACGGCCTCGGCGAGGCGGAGCCGACCGCCGAAGCGATCCTCTCGCTCGTCCACCCGGAAGATCGGCGCAAGGTCGCGGGGCTCCGCGAGGGCATGGTCGATGGCATCACGGCCTTCGACTACCGGTTCTTCCGCGCCGGCGAGCTGCGCCACGCCAACGTCCGCGCGCGCTACGTCTTCGGCGACGACGGGGCGCCGAAATGGGTCGAAGGGGTCGTCTCCGACGTGACGGGCCGCGTCCACGCCGAGCGGCGCGCGGTCGACGTCGCGCGCCGCGCGCAGACGCTGGTCGCCGTCGCGGAGAAGCTCGCGAGCGAGCCCGAGCTGTCGGCGCTCGCGCCGCTGCTCTGCGAGCAGGCGCTCCGCGCGCTGCCGGTCGACGGGGTCTCGCTGCGCCTCCTCGACGGCGCGGGCGAGGCGTTCGTCTCGGTCGGCGTGGCCGGCAACGCGCCGGGCGGAACGGGCCCCATGCCGCGGGCACGGTACGAGCGGATCATCGCGCAGATGGGCCCGCGCGCGCTCGTGCACGACGTCCAGGCCGCGCCCGAATTCGCCGCGGATCGCGAGCTGTTCCGCGCGCTGGATCTGCGGACGCTGATCTACTCGGCGATGTACCGCGAAGGGCGGCTCGTGGGCTTCCTGGTCGGCGCGAGTTTCGGCAAGACCGTCGACCTCGCGCCGGACGCGCTCGAGCTGGTGCGCGCGATCGGCGATCTCGGCGCCCTCGCGGTCGCGAACGCAGAGCTCCTCGCCGAGAGCCGCAAGGCGGAGGAGCATTACCGGAACATCGTGGAGACGGCGACCGAGGGGATCGCGATCCTCACCCCCGAGTGGACGATCCGCTTCGCGAACCCGCAGCTCGCCACGATGCTCGGCTACACCGTCGACGAGATGCTCGGCCGCGAGGCGTCGACCATGATGGACCCCGAGGACGTCGGGCGGATGCGGGAGCAGCACGCGCGCCGCCTCGCCGGCGAGCTCGGTCCCATCCACCTCCGCTTGCGCGCGAAGGACGGCCGCGCGCTCTATGTCCTCAGCAACGCCTGCGCGCTCCACCAGGACGGCACGCCGTCGGCAGTGCTCGTCATGCTGAGCGACCTCACCAACCTGCACAAGCTCGAGGAGAAGCTCCAGCAGGCCCAGAAGCTCGAGAGCCTCGGGGTGCTCGCGGGCGGCATCGCGCACGACTTCAACAACCTGCTCGTGAGCATCCTCGGCAACGCTGGCATCGCGCTGATGGAGCTGCCACCCGAGTCGCAGGCGCGCTCGGTCGTGGAGGACGTGCAGACCGCGGCGCTACGGGCGGCGGATCTCACCAAGCAGCTGCTCGCCTACTCGGGCAAGGGGCGCTTCGTGCTCACGAGGCTCGATCTCGGTCGGCTGGTCGAGGAGATGGCGCACCTGCTCTCGGCGGTGATCGGCAAGGGGGTGCTGCTGAATTTCCGGTTCGTGCCGAACCTGCCGCTCGTCGAGGGGGACGCGACGCAGCTGCGGCAGATCGTGATGAACCTGATCACCAACGCCTCCGACGCGATCGGCGAGCGCAGCGGGATCATCACGATCGCGACCAGCGTCGTGCGCGCCGATCGCGACTACCTCGCCGACACCTACCTCGACGACGGCCTCGAGCCCGGCGACTACGTCTCGCTCGAGGTCTGCGACACCGGCGGCGGGATGTCGGCCGACACGCGGGCGAAGATCTTCGACCCGTTCTTCACCACCAAGTTCACCGGGCGAGGGCTCGGCCTCGCGGCGACGCTCGGCATCCTCCGGGCTCACAAGGGGGCGATCAAGGTCTACAGCGAGCTCGGGCGCGGCACGACGTTCCGCGTCCTCTTCCCGGCGCTCGAGGCGACGCTGGAAGCGCGCGAGCACGACGCCTCGCGCGCCCGGCCGGCCGCGGGCGCCTCCGGCGTGGTGCTCGTGGTCGACGACGAGGAGGGGGTGCGCAACGTCACGCGGCGCATCCTCGAGCGCGCGGGATTCAGCGTGCTGACCGCGAACGACGGGCGCGACGGCGTCGAGCTGTTTCGCGCGCGGGAGGCCGAGATCCTCCTGGTGGTGCTCGACGTCACCATGCCCAGGATGGGCGGCGAGGAGGCGTTCCACGAGCTGCGGCGCATCCGCGCCGACGTCCCCGTCATCCTCTCGAGCGGCTTCTCGGAGCAAGAGGCGACGAGCCGCTTCGCCGGCAAGGGGCTCGCGGGCTTCCTCGAGAAACCGTTCTCGCCGCAGACGCTCCTCGACAAGATCCACGACACGATCGGCCGATGAGCCAGCGCTGAGCTCGTCGCACCGCCGCGCGCCCCGAGCTGGGACGGCACGCGGCGCGACCGCGTTCGAGCTGCGACGCGACTCAGATCTTGGTGCCCGGCGGCGCGCTGCTCGGCGCGGGCTTCGCGTCGGGCGGCGGCGGCTGCGGGATCCCCTCGCCCACCCAGCTCGTCAGCATCTTGAGCAGGTTGCGCGAGTCGCGCTCGCTGAGCACGGTCGTGAACTGGACTTCCTTGTCGGCCTGCTTCACGTCGAGCGAGCGGACCAGCGGATCGAGCCCGATCAGCTTCAGGTAGCTCATGAGCAAGAAGCTCTTGGCGACGCCTGCGAGCCCCGACGCCGAGGACTGCGCCTTCGCCGCGTCGGGATAGCTGAGCGTGCCGGAGATCCCGACGCCGCCGTCGGGCGTGAACTTCCCGCGCGCGCGGACGTACTGCACGCCTTCGATCCAGGGGAGGTAGCTCGTGACCGTCTTGCCGAAGGACTGCTTGGTCACGTCGCTCGCGAGCAGGATCGGGTAGGTCTTGTCGGTGATGAACTCGCCCATCCAGGGCGCGAGCTCACGCTTCACGGTGCCCGCCTGGATGCGATCGAGCGCGCGCCGCATCGCGGCCTCGCTGCCGGCGAGCGTGGTGTGCTCGCTGAGCATCGTGAAGCCCACGTTGGCGACCGTGTAGAGCTTGCGGTTGGCGTACGTCGAAGTGACGACGACGCCGAACGGGGTCGAGATCCCCTTGCCCGCGGCCGCCTCCAGCTTTTCGGGGTGGAAGGTGCCCGTCATCACGCAGAGCACGTCGGCGCCGCTGAACGAGTACATCCCGCAGTACGCGTGATCGAGATCGCGCTTCACCTGGAAGTCGATCTGCGCGCTGAACGGCACGAGCTTCTCGCCGAGCCCGACGAGGTCGCCGCCGAGCGTGGAGTTGGCGATCGAGTGCGCGTCGAGCGAACCGACGGCCACCGCGCCGAACGGCAGCAGGGAGATGGCATCGGCGTCGACGTCGACCGGCGTGGGGGGCGGCGGCGTCGAGATGACGGTCGGCGTCTTGCCGCTGCAGCCAGTGGCGCCCGCGAGCCCGCCGGCCAGCGAGGCGGCGAGCACGGCGGACGAGAGCAGCGGGAGGAGGCGCCGGAGCGTGGACGAGAAATTCATCGAAGCCGATTCTCCAGGAGGCGTCGGGCAGCCGCGCCTCAAGACTTGGACGGGTACGAGCCGAGGATCTTCAGTTGACGCACGGCGCGACGCATCTCGTCGAACGCGGTGATCAGGGGCCGATCGGTGACGTGGCCGGCGACCTCCATGAAGAAGCGGAACTGCCGCGCCCCCTCCCCCTCGCCGAGCGGCCGGGGGCGCGACTGGATGCGACGCAGGTTGAGATCGCGGTCGGCGAGCGGCTTCAGGATGTGCAGCAGCGCGCCCGGCGAGTCGTCGAGCGTCACGAGGAACGAGGTCGAGTCGTGGCCGCTCCGGAGCGCCGGACGGGCGCCGAGCACCGCGCAACGGACGTGCTCGCCCGACGACTCGGCGACGTTCCCGCGCGCGACCTGCAGGCCGTAGATTTCGCCGAGGATCGCCCCGCCGAGCGCCGCAGCGCCGTGATCTTCGGCCGCGAGCTGCGCCGCCATGGCCGGCGTGCGCGTGTCGAGCACCGTCGCGCGCGGCAGGTTGTCGTCGAGGAAGCGCGCCGCCGACTGCCGCTCGTGCGGGGCCGCGTAGACCTTCTCGACGTCGCCGAGGTTGCCGGTGCGGTTGAGCAGGTGCACGCGCGAGTCGGCCTCGAGCTCCCCGATGACTTTGAGCTCGCTGTCGGCGAGCGCGTCGAGCGCGGGCTGCAGCAGCCCCTCGACCGACGACTCGAGCACCAGCACCGCCACGTCGGCGTGCTCGCGGTGGACCAGATCGAGGCTCGCGCGCGGCCCCTCGCACGGCAGGTACTCCGCCGAGGCGCCGAAGCGCTTGCGCGCGGCCTCGTGCGCCAGCGAGCCCGGGGGCCCTTCGTAGGCGACCCGCAGCGGCGCCTCGAGGGCGATCGAGCCGCTGAAGATCTCGCGGAACACCGCGAGCAGGGCCTTCTTCGGGAAGTCGCCAGCCCCCTTCGCCTCCACGCGATCGAGGATCTCGCGCTCGCGCTTCGGCGAGAACTGCGGCGTCCCCTCGCGCGATTTCAGCTCGCGGACTTTGCGGGAGATGGCCGCGCGGTCGGTCAGCGCTCTG
This sequence comes from uncultured delta proteobacterium, assembly GCA_903923175.1. Taxonomy (GTDB): domain Bacteria; phylum Myxococcota_A; class Polyangia; order Polyangiales; family JADJMO01; genus CAIXWQ01. Next base: position 6,436 of record CAIXWQ010000850.1, read on the forward strand.
AGGATGACGTCGTCGACGTCGTCGATGGCGCGGCGCAACGCTTCGAGCTCACGACGATCGGGGTCGCTCATGCGGTCATCCTACCGCGAAAGCACGCGCCGGGCCGATCGGGCAAACCGAGCCGTGCGCGGCCGAAAGCGGGCGGCGGCGTGACCGCGCGAGCACAGGCCTAGCGAACGGCCGTTTACAGCGCCTCGACCTCCCCCTGCGCCACACCCTCGGGACGGGCGCTCAATCGTCGCGCTTCTTGTTCTTCTTCTTCGGCGTCTTGGCGACCGGGACCTTGGCCGGCGGCTCGGGTGCCACGGTGTTCGCGAAGAAGAGCCTGCCGACGCGCGTGACCTGCTTCTCGTTCTTGCGCGCGCGCTCGCGGGCGACGTCGATGCAGCGCTGCTGGGCGCGGACGGGGAGCTCGCGGTCGCCGCGGGCGACGCGCTCGTAGGTGCCGTCGGGGCGCAGGTTCCAGCTCTTGGTGTTGTCGGCGAGGGCGGTCATCAGCACCTCGTCGTGGATGCGCTCGCGGAGCGCGGCGTCCTCGATGGGGAACATCAGCTCGATACGGCGGTGGAAGTTGCGCGGCATCCAGTCGGCCGACGAGACGTAGATCTCGCGCTTGCCGTCGTTGCAGACCTCGAGCACGCGAGAGTGCTCGAGGAAGCGATCGATGAGCGCCCGCACGCGGATGTTCTCGGAGACCCCCTTCAACCCCGGTCGCAGGCAGCAGATGCCGCGCACCAGGAGGTCGATCTTCACGCCCGCCTGCGACGCGCGATAGAGCGCCTTGATCACGTCGCCGTCGACGATCGCGTTCATCTTCGCGATGATCCACGCGGGCTTGCCCTCGCGCGCGTGGCGGGCCTCGCGCTCGATGAGGCCGAGGATGGCCTCGTGGAGCCCGAGCGGCGCGCACACGACGCAGTTCCACCGCTTGGGCGCGCTGTAGCCGGTGAGCAGGTTGAACAGCGCGCCGACGTCCTCGCCCATCTCGGGGCGCGCGCTCAGGAGCGAGAGATCGGTGTAGAGCTTGGCGGTCGACGGGTTGTAGTTGCCCGTCGAGAGGTGGACGTAGCGCATCAGGCGCGTCCCCTCGCGGCGGATGACGAGGCACGCCTTGGCGTGCGTCTTGAGCCCGATGACGCCGTACACCACGTGCACGCCGGCCGACTCGAGCGCGCGCGCCCACTGGATGTTCGACTCCTCGTCGAAGCGCGCCTTGAGCTCGACGATCGCGGTGACCTGCTTGCCCTTCTCGGCCGCGCGGGCGAGCGCACGGATGATCGGCGAGTCGCCGCTGGTGCGATAGAGCGTCTGCTTGATGGCGAGGACCTGCGGATCCTCGGCCGCGCGCTGCACGAACTCGACGACCGAGTCGAAGGCGTCGTACGGCTGGTGGAGCAGGACGTCGCGGTCCTTGAGCACGCCGAAGAACTCGTCGTTGTCGACCAGCTCCTTCAGCACCGGCTTCACGATCGGCTGGAACGGATCGTCGCGGTGCTCGCGCAGATCGGTGCTGGGGACGAGCGAGCCGAGATCCGAGAGGTGGAGCGGGCCGGGCACCAGGTAGATGTCGAGCCGGGTGTCGAGCTTGAGGGCGCGCGCGAGGTACTCGATCACGCGCTGGGGCGTCGACTCCTCGATGTTCATGCGCACCGCGTTGCCGCGATCGCGGCGCCGCAGCTCGGCCTGGATGGTCTGCAGGAGATCCTCGGCCTCCTCCTCGTCGACCGCGAGATCCCAGTTGCGCGTGACGCGGAACGGCCAGCACCCCTCCACGCGCTGGGTCGGGAAGAGCATCGCGACGTTCATCGCGATCAGGTCCTCGAGCAGCACGAACGCCCGCTGGCCGAGCGCGGCCTTCACGGGCACCAGGCGCGGGATGCCGCTCGGCACCTGCACCACGCCGAGCCCCGTCGCCATCTCGTCGCGCGGGTCGCGCTGGAACTCGACGACGAGGTTGAGGCTGTTGTTGCGCAGGTGCGGGAACGGGTGGCCGGGGTCGATGGCGAGCGGCGTCAGGATGGGGAAGACGTCCTTCTCGAACTTCGCCTCTAGCTCGCGTCGGTCGTCGTCGGTGAGCTCCTCGGGGCGGAGGATCCGCACGCCGCACTTGCGCAGCTCGGGGAGGATCTCCGACATGAGCACGCCGTAGAGCCGCTCGAGCAGGTCGTGGACGCGCGCGGAGATGGCGGTGAGCGCCTCGGGGACGCTCAGGCCGTCGGCGGGGACGTCGCCGACCTCGCCGGAGAGCTGCTGCTTCAGGCCCGCGACGCGGACCATGAAGAACTCGTCGAGGTTGGCCGACACGATCGCGACGAACTTGAGCCGCTCGACGAGCGGCACGAGCGGGTTCTTCGCCTCCTCGCAGACGCGCTCGTTGAACGCGAGCCAGGAGAGCTCGCGGTTGATGAACAGGCGCGGCTCGTCGAGCGAGGGGGTGATCGCGGCGGCCTGCGGCGTGAGCGGGCTGGTGGCGACGGCGGCCGTCGTCGTGGGCATCGACGCGGGCGGCGCAGGCGCGGACGCGGGGTTCGCGAGCGTCGCGGGGAGCCGCGGCCCCGAGTCGGGGCCGCGCTCGAGGATGACCACCGGCGGCAGCGGCGTGCCGGCCGTCGGGCCCGGCGTGGGCGTGGTCTCTCGGCTCTGGGGGCTGGTCGAATTCGAGGCGATCGATGTCGCGCTAGGGTCTGACACGCGTCCTCCGCTGCGGGCCCGTCGGGGCGTTGCCCCGCGCCGGGCTCACCTGACGGCGCGCGGCCGCCTCCGCGGAGCCGCGCTTCGGCTCCGGCGGAACGAGCGCGCCGGCGTGGTTTCCGATCAAATCGCCTCGTCGCGCGCGGCGCAGCGCCTCGCGCGTGAGGTCGTGGCTCTCTGGATCCCAGTAGAGGAGCAGCGCCTTGTGGAGCTTCTTCTCGCGCAGATCGCGCGTCACCGGGACCTCGGTCATCGTCAGCGGATCGAGCCCCGTGACGAACATGCACGTCGCCATCGACATCGGCGTGGGGATGAAGTCCTGCACCTGGCGCGGCCGCATCCCGCGGGCCTTGAGCCAGAGCGCGAGGCTCACCATGTCGTCGAGCGTCGAGCCGGGGTGGCCGGAGATGAAGTACGGCACCAGGTACTGGTCCTTGCCGGCCTTCTCGCTCGAGCAGGCGAAGCGCTCGGCGAACGCCTCGTAGTTGCCGACGCCCGGCTTCTTCATCTTCGCGAGCACCCGGTCTTCGTTGTGCTCGGGCGCCACCGACAGCTGCCCGCCGGTGTGGTGCTTGGCGAGCGCGTCGATGAAGGCGTGCCCCTTCACGCCGTGCTCGGCGAGGTCGTAGCGCACGCCCGACGCGAGGAAGGCCCGCTTCACGCCCGGCTCCTCGCGCACGCGCTGCATCAGGTCGAGCAGCGGGCCGTGGTCGGTCACCAGGTTCTCGCAGATGCCCGGGTGCACGCACGAGAGCTTGCGGCAGGCGCGCTCGATCGTGTCGCTCTTGCAGGTCATCTTGTACATGTTGGCGGTCGGGCCGCCGAGGTCGGAGAGCACGCCGCGAAAGCCGATCGCGTCGCTCATCCGCTGCATCGTGCGCACCTCGCGCAGGATCGAGTCGGCCGAGCGCGACTGGATCTGGCGCCCCTCGTGCTCGGTGATGCTGCAGAAGGTGCAGCCGCCGAAGCAGCCGCGCATGGTCACGATCGAGTGCTTGATCGTCTCGAACGCGGGGACCTTCGCGCCGCCGTAGCGCGTGTGCGGCACGCGCGCGTACGGAGCGTCGTAGAGCGCGTCCATCTCGACTTCGGTCAGCGGCTCGGCAGGCGGGTTGTAATAGACCGCCTCGACCCCGTGCACCTGCAGCAGCGGCCGCCCGTTGCCGGGGTTGGTCTCGAACTGGAAGGCGCGCGACATCTCGGCGAAGCGCCGCTTGGCCGCGGGCTCGGTCATCGCGCCTTTGACCTCTTCCCACGCCGGCAGGACGACGACGCGACCGTCGCTCACGAAGCGCGAGGGCTCCGCGGCGAGCGCCTCCCACTCGCCCTTGCGCAGCACGAACGCGGTGCCGCGCACATCGCGCAGGTCGCGGATCGCGGCGCCGTCGCGCAGCCGGCGCGCGACCTCGACCACCGGACGCTCGCCCATGCCGAAGATGAGGAGATCGGCCTTGGCATCGAGGAGGATCGAGCGGCGGAGGTGGTCTTCCCAGTAGTCGTAGTGCGCGATGCGGCGAAGCGAGGCCTCGATGCCGCCGAGCACGATCGGCACGCCTCTCCCGTGCGCGCCGAGCGTGCCGAAGGCCTGCCGACACAGGTTCGAGTACACGATGCTCGCGCGGTTGGGGCGCCTGCCGACCTCGCCGTCGGGCGAGTACTGATCCTCCGACCGCAGCTTCTTCTGCGCGGTCAGGCGGTTGAGCATCGAGTCCATGTTGCCGGCGGTGACGCCGACGAACAGCTTCGGCGCCCCCATCACGAGCAGGTCTTCGGGGGTCGACCAGCGCGGCTGCGCCACGATCCCGACGCGGAAGCCCTTGGCCTCGAGCGCGCGGCCGATGATCGCCATGCCGAACGACGGGTGATCGACGTACGCGTCGCCCGTGACGAGCAGCACGTCGAGCTCGGACCAGCCACGGGCGACCATCTCCTCGCGAGTCGTAGGGAGAAAGGCGCGCGGATCGCGCGGGCCGCGGCGGAGCTGGACGGGGGACGACATGAGGGGCTCGGGCGATCGAGGAGGATAGCCGATCGCCCGAACGGAAGCCCGTGACGTCAGTGAAACGGGTGCAGATTCGAGCTGGTCAGATCGGCGGGTTGGTGGCGACCTTGAGATCGCACCCCTGCCCGCTGAGGACGACCTCGTTCTTCGCGCGCGACACCTCGACGAGCTTCTTGTCGCCGGTCCCCGACTGAAGCACCGCCACCACGCGCCGCCTCTTCGCCACGTCGAAGAAGAAGTCGCGCTCGGCCCACTCGCCGGGCATGCAGGCGGCCTCGCAGCCGTCGAAGTCCTTGCTGCACTCCTCGAGCTGCCCGGCAGCCGACTTCTTCATGTACACGACGGTCCGATCCGCGCTCGTCACGTGCACCTGGAGCGGGTCGCCCCCCTTGATCACCACCTGGTCGACGAAGGCGCACGAGCCGCCGAGCCCCTCGCCGATCTCCTCGAACGCGACGAGCTTCTTCGCGTCGCCCTCGATCGGGACCAGCACGTGCAGCTCGGTCAACACCGCGGCGTCGCCGACGGCGACGACCCAGGGGCCCGCGCCGGTGCACCCGAGCTGCTTGCAGAGCAGCGCCTTGGCTTCTTCGTCGCCCTTCGGCTCGTCGAGCGGCAGGCCGGGGTTGCGGGTCTTGTAGCGCGCGGCGAGCCCCTGGTACGCGGCGAGCCAGCCCGCGTACTCGGAGGCGGGGACGTAGCTCTTGTCGACCGAGGCTGCGGTGCACGTCGGCTTCGTCTTGCCCTCGAGCTTCTCGGCGGCCGCCTTGGTGGGGCGCAGATCGTTCGACTTCGCGAAGGCGATCCGGGCGGCGTCTTCGTCCTTCCGGCCCTCCTCGGCGAGGCCGATGTTGAACCAGATCTGCGCCTGCATCTCCTTGGTGTGCGCGGCGCCGAGCGCCTTGCGCAGATCCTTCAGCGCGAGCGCGTAGTCGCCCGCGAGATCGCGCGCGTAGCCGCGCTCCGAGAGGGCGCGCACGTCGCCGGGCCGCTGCGCGAGCGCCTCGCCGAAGCCCGCGATCGCCGCCTTGTAGTCCTTGTCGCGCGTCCCCTTGCGCCCGCGCTCCATCGCCGCCGAGTACGCCTTCAGCTTCTTCTTGTCGTCGTCGCCGATCGCCCCCGCGGACGCCGAGCCGCTCGCGATCGCGGAAGGGGCCGCGCTCGACGGCGTCGCGGGCTTCGCGCTCACGCCCACGACCGCGCTCTTGGCGGGCGAGGGGCCGCCGGGCGGCGCGTCGTCCTTGCAGGCGAGGAGCGAAGCTAGGGCGAGGGCGGCGGCGAGGCACGAAGATCGGCGGAGCATTGCGCACGACCTTAACGCCCCCTTCGCGCGCGGTCACGAGAGAGCCGCGCGGACGCCCCCCAGCTGCTAGCGTGCCCGCCGCATGGGCGCGCCGGCCGCACCGACCCTCGCGCAATCGCGCTGGCGAGCCGCGTGCGCGGCTTCGGGCGCGGCGATGGTCGGCTTCGCCGTCGTCGTCTCGATCTTCGCCTACCGCGGGAGGCTCCCCCGCTGGCTGCCGACGACCGGCGGGATGGACAAGGTC